>NZ_SPVF01000100.1 GCF_004614185.1 Zemynaea arenosa
ATCCTTCCACCGCCATCATCAAATGAGACCTTGGCAAACCGGGGGCGTCCATGTACGGGGTCAGGCCTGCCCTGCATAGACAAGCCCTGACCCCACTCGTATTTTCTCCCACCAAATCAAGCGCTTACGCGTTGCTGTTCTGATACCGTTTTGAAACTGCGGTGCCTGACCCCGGTGTTGGAAAACGATACTTTTTTTGGTGGGCGGAAAGATTGGAGGGGAGCGGTGTTCGTTTGCGCTATGTCGGAGGGGCGGGGCGGGGAGGCGGCAGACTGGCGGCGGTCTTTCAAGGAGGCGCGGAGATGCGGATCGCGATTCTTTCGTTTGTGGCCGGCGTGGCGATCTTGCAGACGGCGCCGGTGCTGCCAGAGCGGGTGGTGGCGCTGGCGTTGATCGTACTGGCGCTGGCATGCGTGGCCGGGGCGCGGCTCGTGCCGCAGTTGCGCTATGCGTGGGCGGTCGCGGGCGGCCTGGCCTTGGGGTACGGATGGGCGGCGCTGGTCGCGGGGGCGGTGCTGGCGCATGAGTTGCCGAAGGACGTGGAGGGCAAGGACCTCACGATCATCGGGACGGTCGATAGCCTGCCGTATGTCTTCGATGGCGGGGTGCGGTTCGACTTTGCGGTGGAGCGCAGTGAGCATGAGGTGGTGCCACCGCGGATCGTACTGTCGTGGTACGAGAATATGCGCGGGGCGGAGCGGCAGCTGGGCGATGTGGCGCCGGGAGAGCGGTGGCGGCTCACTGTGCGCCTCCAGCGCCCACACGGGAACGCGAATCCGCATGGCTTCGACTATGAAGTCTGGCTGCTGGAGCAGGGACTGCGCGCCACCGGATACGTGCGCGCCGACGCGGCTAATGCGCGGCTGGATGCGTTTGTGCCGTCGCCGGGTAACTTCGTGGAGCGCACCCGCGCGTGGCTGCGCGAACGGATCCAGCGCGCGCTGCCGGAGCGCGAATATGCGGGTGTGATCGTGGCGCTGGTCGTGGGCGACCAGCGGGCCATCAGCCAGTCGGACTGGAAGATCTTCAACCGCACGGGCATCAGCCACCTGGTCTCCATCTCGGGGCTCCATATCACGATGGTGGCGGGGCTGTTCGCGCTCGCGGCAGCGGCGCTGTGGCGGCGCTCGTTCTTCACGCAGGCGCAGCTTCCGCTCCTGGTGCCGGCGCAGAAGATTGCGGCGCTCACCGGCGCGGGCGTGGCGCTCATGTACGTGCTGCTGGCGGGCTTTGGTATCCCGGCGCAGCGCACGCTCTACATGCTGGCGGTCGTCGCGGCGGCTGTGTGGAGCGGGCGCACGACCAGCATCTCGCATGTGCTGGCGATCGCGCTTGGCCTGGTTGTGCTGCTCGATCCCTGGGCGGTGCTGGCGAGCGGGTTCTGGCTGTCGTTCGGCGCCGTCGCGGCGATCCTGTTTGCGACCAGTGGACGGGTGCGGGGCGCGCGCCAGGGCTGGCGCCATGCACTGCGGCTGGCGGCTCACACGCAGATGGCGGTGACGCTGGGGCTCGTGCCGCTCACAATGCTGCTGTTCGGGCAGGTGTCGGTTGCGAGTCCGATCGCGAATGCAGTGGCGATTCCGCTGGTGAGCTTTGTCGTCACGCCGCTGGCCCTCGTCGGCAGCGTGGCGCCACCGTTGTTATCGGACCTTCTGCTGCAGGCAGCGCACGGCTGCATGGTGGCGCTGGCGGCCCTCCTCAAGCTGATCTCAGCGGTGCCGTGGGCAGTATGGACGGCGCGGGTGCCGGAGCCGTGGGCGTTTGCGTGTGCAGTCGTGGGCATCCTGTGGCTTCTCGCGCCGCGTGGCTGGCCGCATCGGTGGGCGGGGCTGGCGGCCTGCCTGCCGCTGCTGGGTGCCGCGGACTCGCGGCCTGCGCCAGGCACGGTGACGCTGACGGCGCTCGATGTGGGACAAGGCATGGCGATGCTGGTGGAGACCAGCGACCACCGGCTGCTCTATGACACCGGTGCGTCTTACGCTCCCGGCGCGGATGCGGGCAACCGTGTAATCGTGCCTTACCTGCGCGCCCGCGGCATCCACGCGCTGGACGGCATGGTGGTCAGCCATAGCGATACCGATCATTCCGGCGGCGCGCTGTCGATACTCGATGAGGTGCGCACGGACTGGGTGCTGTCGTCGCTGCCCTTGGACTACGGTGTGCCGACGAAGACGCGCCATCATGTGCGCTGCGCGGCCGGCCAAACCTGGCGCTGGGATGGCGTACAGTTTTCGATCCTGCATCCGGCTGAAGCGAGCTACGGCGATGCGGCCCTCAAGTCGAACGCGCGCAGCTGCGTGCTGCGGATCGTCGCCGGCGATCGCGCGGTGCTGCTGGCCGGGGACATCGAGGCGCCTCAGGAGGCTGCACTGCTGGCGAATCGTGCCGAGGTGCGCGCGGATGTGCTGCTGGTCCCCCATCACGGCAGCGGCACATCGTCGACGACCACCTTTCTTGACGCGGTCAAACCGTCGATCGCGGTCTTCCAGCTCGGGTACCGGAACCGCTATCACCACCCCAAACCGGAGGTCTGGAACCGCTACGGCCAGCGCGGGATCGTGCGCCTGCGCAGCGATGAAGCGGGCGCGATCACCGTCGACATCCCAGGCGCTGTCATGACCCGCGAATACCGCCGGGAGCACCCGCGCTATTGGTACAACGGGTAACTAACCGTCTACTGGACAGTGCCAAACGGCAATGCTAGCATCATTGACGTTTTGTTAATTGGTCAATAACGGGAGCCCTGTGGCAAAAGACTATTGCGTGTACCACGCCGACAAGGCCGCAAACTGGAATTGCGTGAAATGCGGCTCGCTCGTCTGCCAGGAGTGTTTCCCCGCCCATGCCCAGTCGGACCGGCCACCGTATTGCACCCTGTGCGGCGGGGATATGCGCCATCTCGGCGTCCGCAATTCGATGCCGCCGTTCTGGTCGCAGATGCCGAAGTTCTTCGCATATCCGTTCGCGCTGAATGGACTGGTTTTCCTGGCGCTGCTGGCGGCTCTCAGCATCGGAGCGGTCAAGCTGTTCGATACGCAAAGCATCGTGATTTTGCTGCCGATCTTTGTGGGCGTTTCACTGGTGATTCGCCAGGGCTTGCGCGTGATTGAATTCACCAGCCAGGGCAGATCCCGCCCGCCCAGCATCGGAGAACTCTTCGACGGCAATTCCACGACGCTGAAAATGCTCGGCCTTCTGTTTGCCTACAGCCTCCTGGTGCGCACGGCCGGGCATTTCGGCCTGCTCGGACTGGCCGCGATGATCGCATTTTCCGTGCTGCTGCCCGCAAGCGTCATGCTTCTCGCGATTCGCGGTTCGTTGCGGGACGCCCTGGACCCTGCGCAGGTATTCCAGCTGGCGGCGAGTACCGGCTGGTCTTATCTCGGTTTGGTCATGGTCCTGCTGATCACGTCGCAGGGACCGCAGCAGGCGATGCAGCTATTGCCTGCATCGACTCTGCAGCATCTGGCGCAAAGCAGCCCCTATCTGCTGCTGATGATGTTTGTCGTCAGCACGGCCTATTTCAACATGGTGATGGGCGCCATGATGGGTTATCTGCTGTTCCAGCATCACGAAGATCTCGGGATTCGTCCCGACGAGCAAACTTCTGGCACAGCGCCCGCCGATAACAAGGCGCTGGAGATGGCCCGCGCCGTGATCCTGGTGCGCGAATCACGCTACGACGACGCGCTGAAGCACATGGCGGGCATGGTCAGCGACCACCCGAATGATATCCAGGTGCTGGAATATCATCACAAGCTGCTTTGCCAGGCGGGACGCGATCCGGAACGGGTGGTGCAGTACACGGAGCGCTATCTCCAGGCCTTGTATGACTCACGGCGGAAGAACCGTCTCACGGCCGCCGTCGATGCGGCCCGCCGCGTGGTTCCCGCCTATAAGCCGAAGAGCATTGCCCTGCGCGTGGCTCTGGCCGAGGAGTATTTCCATCAGCGCCAATTCAAGCTCGCCGTCGAATTGATCGGCATGCTGCATAAGGAAGCGCCGGCCAGCGAGGAGGTTCCCGCGGCCCTGTATCTGCTGGCGCGCATTTACTCGGAGGGCGTACGCGATGACGGCAAAGCCCTCATGGTCCTCGATTTCCTATTGCAGAAGTATCCAAACCATCCGTTCACGGCGGAGGTGACGAATTACCGCAAGGTGATCCTGTCGCTGCGCCAGACCGCTCAAGCCGCCGGGTGAGCGGCCAGCTGGCGCGCTTCCTGGGAATCGGGAAAGCGTGCTTCCAGTTGCGCACGGAAATGCTGGGCCTGGTGGCCCAGATTGGCCTTGGCTGACAAAATGGACGCGGCTTGCAGGATGCGCGGCATCGCTTCATGCTTGCAATGCCGCTGCAGCAGTCTTTCGACCACCGCGGCCAGCGGCTTGATGTGCTCGACCCGGCCGAGGCGCTGCGCCAGCATGAGCGAGACGTTTTCGGTCAAAGCCGGAGTTTCTCCACCGATTTGCACATAATCGTGCGCGACTTCCCGCATAAGCCCATGCATGTCCGAATCGCGCGCGGCATTCCCGGCTTGCTTGAACAGGCTGTGCACGATCTGGTGGTATTCGCGGCTGGCCGGGGAGATTTTCACGACGCCATATAAGGTCCGCCAGGCCCGCGCATCCTGCGGCATGGCCTTGACCAGGTCCATCGCTTTCTGGCGCGCCTCATCCGGCTTCATTGCCACCATCAGTTCCTGGATGCGGGCGTGCGCGGACTTGAAGGGCGCGTCCGGGTCGATCTTTTCGACATAATTGCGGTCGTATTTCAGGCCGAAGCGCAACCAGATCGCGAGCAGCACAAAGCCGAACAGCATCCCGCCGGTGTGCGCCCAGTGCGCCACACCATCTCCGCCATTCCATGAGCCCAGCAGTTCATAACCGACCCAGACCGGGAAGACGATCAGCGCCGGCGCCCGCACATGGCCGGAGAAGAAAATCACGTTGTAGAAAAAGTTAATCTTCCGAAGGCCGTACAGGGCGATATACATGCCCATCAAGCCGGAAATCGCTCCGGACGCGCCCAAAGCGCTGCTGTCCTTGCCGAGTTCGGATGCCCAATACAGCAGGGTCCCGCCCAGGCCGCTGCACAGGTAAAGCAGCAGGTAGACGCCGGATCCAATCGCGGCTTCCAGCGCAAAGCCGAAAATGAAGAGGAAGACCATATTCCCCAGCAGGTGCATGACGCTCCCATGCAGGAACATGCTGGTGAACCAGGTGTCCCAGCGCGCTTCCTTGGCGTTGAACGCATAGGCCCGGTCGCTCAGGGAATTGATCAATTGCTCGAATCGGGCCCGGTCGGCACGCCACTGCGGATCGCCGTCCAGTTCCTTGTGCAGGGCCTGGATGAAGTCCTTGTCATTGGCGGAATGGGTGAACTGCGCGCCCAAGGCAGATGCGGCCGGCGCTCCTTCTTCATCCTCAGCGTCGAGCTGCTGCAGCAGGACGGGATTGGTCCGCCTCAGGTAATCGCGGAACGGCTCATATTCCCGCTGGACCAATCCAGATTCGCCGTACCATTGATAGGACTGTTCCAGCTTTTTCGGGTCTTTTCCCTGATAAACGAAAAACACCAGCACATTGATAACAATGAGCAGAATCGTGATCAGTGGCGGCTTTTTCCAATCGGGGCGATTTTCGGCTGGGATGATGAGCATGCTGATTCATTGTCGTTAGGCAATGAATGAGAATTTAGCATGCTCGGCCCGAACGCGTCAGGGTTAAATCGGCCGGGTGATAGGCAGGACGATATCGACCGCCAAACCGCCGCCATCGCGGTTGCGGGCGGCGATCGATCCGCCGTGCGCATACACCACGCGCTGGGCGATGGCGAGGCCGAGGCCATGGCCGTCCACATTGTTGGACTCGGGCTGGGAGCGGAAGAAGGGCTGGAACACGGCCTTGAGATCGACTTCGCGGATGCCGGGGCCGCGGTCCAGGACCGCCAGGCGCACGTTCCGCGCATCCGCCTCCAGTGCCAGTTCGATGGCGCCACCGGCGGGACTGTGCTTGATGGCGTTGCGCACCACGTTCTCGATCGCGCGCCACAGCAGGTCGGGCGAGCCGTTGATGGTGACGACCGCGCCGCCGCTGACACTCAATTGCTTGCCCGCTTGCTCGGCCTCGAACCCGCAGTCCTCGACAATCCCGTCGATCAGGTCCATGAAGGGGATGTCTTCTTTCTGCGGCGCCGCCGCCGAGACCTCGAGACGCGAGAGCGTGAGCAGTTCGCCCACCAGCTTGTCCATGCGGACTGATTCGCGTTCGATACGCTCGAGCGAGGCGTCGATCTTCTCCGGTTGCTGATGCGCGATGCCGATGGCGGCCTGCAGCCGCGCGAGCGGGGAGCGCAATTCGTGCGAGACGTCGTGCAGCAGGCGGCGCTGGCCATCCATCAGGTTGCGCAACTGGCCGGCCATGCGGTCGAAGTCGCGGCCCAGCGAGCGCAGTTCGTCCCCGCCGAGTGTGCTTCGGCCGGTGAAGCGCGGCTCGAGGTTGCCGGCGGCGGCGGCGTCGAACGCGTTACGCAATTCGCGGATCGGGCGACTGAAGTACCACGCCAGCGCGGCGGCCACCACCAGGCTCGCGAACAGCGCGGCCAGCATGGGCATGAAATGGCGGGGCAGCGGGCCGAAGCCGGGGCCACGCGGACCACCGGGGACGGCGGCCGGACCGTCAACCCGGGCTGAGGCGGTAGGGCCGGGAGCAGGGGCGTGGTCGGCCGGTGGACCGGCCATGTCGGGACGTGGACCGTGACCACCGCCAGCGAAAGGATTGAAGCTGGGCCGCGGGCCGCGCCGCGCGGGCAGGAACAGGAGGTAGCTGTGCCCATCGGACGCCTGCACGCGGCGCACGCTGGTGCGGCTGCCCTTGTCGCTGACCGAGTACTCGGCGCGCGCGAGCAGGGCGGCGTCGTAATGGCGACCCAGGATGTCGCGGCCGGTCTCGTCGACCACCAGCACCTGGGTGAGGGAGGTCTGGCGCTGCAGGAGCAGGCGCAGGGCATCCGGTCCGCCCACTTCCAGCGTCGCGGCGGCGGCTTCAATGTGTTCCGTGGCAGGGTGGCTCGAATCGAGGCCGCTGCGGGCTTCGTTCTCGCGCGCTTGCGCGTGCAGCCAGAACACCGTGCTCACGCCGATGGTCGCAGCCACCTGCGCCAGCAGGATCGCGGCGAAGAACTTCCAGAAAAGACGGCCCATCCGCTTATTCCCGAATCAGCTGGTAGCCCAGGCGGTAGACGGTCTGCAGGCAGGAACGCCCATCGGACAGGGTGCCCAGCTTGTGCCGCAGGCTGGAAAGGTGAACATCGATGTTGCGGTCGAAGCGCGCCATCGGGCGGCCGAGGCCCTGCTCGGAGAGGTCGTTCTTGCTGACCGGGCGGCCGGCGTTGCGGGCCAGGACTTCCAGCAGATTGAATTCGGTGCTGGTGAGATCCAGCGGCTGGCCGTCCCACAGGGCGCGGCGCTGCTCGGGCAGCATCGTCAGCTTGCCGACGACGAGGGTGACGCCATCCTGGGGCTGGGCCTGGGTGCGGCGCAGGATGGCGCGGATGCGGGCCGTCAGTTCGCGCGGGGTGCAGGGCTTGGTGACGTAGTCGTCGGCGCCCAGTTCGAGGCCGAGGATGCGGTCCGTGTCGTCGCCACGGCCGGTCAGCATCAGGATCGGCATGCGGCTCTTTTCGCGGATGCGGCGCAGGGTTTCGATGCCGTTCATCCGCGGCATCATGACGTCCAGGACTGCGATGGCGTAGCGGCCACTGAGGGCTTCGCGCGCGCCGGTCTCGCCGTCATGCGCGCAGGTGACCTGGAAGCTTTCCTGCTCGAGGTATTCCTTGAACATGCCGACCAGCTCGGGGTCGTCGTCGATGAGTAGTACGTGATTCATGGCGGCGATCATAGCAAAGGGCGTCATGACGGGAGGCGGTCGGGACTCGGCTTTTACCCGGTTTTACATCCAGCTTACCGCGCTTTACGCGGGTGGTCCGCACAATCTGCCGCATTGATAACCAGAAGGAGGCAGAGATGCGGTTCAAGAATTTGGTGGCGGGTGCCACCGTGGCATCCATGTGTGGCGCGGCGTTGGCCGCTGCGGGCGCGGACGGTCTGCCGCCGCCGGGTCTCCCCGGCGCGGGACCGACGCAGGGACCAGGGCTGGGGCCGGAGATGGGGCCGCACGGCTTTCACGGACTGCCACGCGACGTGCAGCTGACGGAGGCGCAGCAGGACAAGGTGTTTGCGATCATGCACGCGGCGGAGCCGCAGCGGCGGGAGCACATGAAGGCGGTGCGCAAGGCTCAAGAGGCGCTGCGGGCGGTGCACGAGGCGGACAGGTTCGATGACGCCAAGGCCGCCGCAACCGCGAAGGCTCTCGGTGCGGCGACGGCGGCATCGGCTTTGCAGGAGGCGCGGGTGGACGCGCAATTGGACGCAGTGCTGACCGCCGAACAGCGCCAGCAAGCGCGCAGGGTTCAAGAGGAGCGCGAGCAGCGCTGGCTCCGTGACGGGCACGGGCAACGCGGCGATGGCGATGACAGGCTGCGGAGACAACGCGGCAATGGGCCGGTGGGTGGACGCGGCGATGGCCCGCTGGGTGGCCGTGGCGCAGGCCCGCTTGGTGGTCGTGGTGATGGGCCGGTGGGTGATCGCGGCGCCGGTCCGCAGGGTGGCCGTGGCGATGGCCCGGTGAGGGATCGCGGCGCAGTCCCGCTGGATGGCGGCAGTGACGGGCCGCCGGGCGCCCGGGGCGGCTGAGGGCCGAAA
This sequence comes from Zemynaea arenosa, assembly GCF_004614185.1. Taxonomy (GTDB): domain Bacteria; phylum Pseudomonadota; class Gammaproteobacteria; order Burkholderiales; family Burkholderiaceae_D; genus Telluria; species Telluria arenosa. The sequence goes on from NZ_SPVF01000100.1 coordinate 8,760, forward strand.
TGGCGTTAGTGTTCTGACTCTAATGCAGGGACGCGGCCATCGGCGCCGCCGGGCTGCCGGTACAATCTGAGGATGACCAAGCCCCTGCTGCACTTCGCGCACGCCAACAGCTACCCCGCTGGCACGTACCGCCAGTTCTTCGACCTGCTGCGCGCCGACTTCGAGATCGGCGCGCTGGACATGCACGGCCACGACCCTGAGTACCCAGTCGACGATGGCTGGCGCAACCTGCGCGATGAACTGATCGTGCAGCTCGAGTCCTACCCGGAACCGGTGGTGCTGGCCGGCCACTCGCTCGGCGGAATGCTGAGCCTCATGGCTGGTGCCAAGCGCCCGGAGCTCGTGCGCTGCGTGATCATGCTGGATTCCCCGGTGGTCGCGGGCTGGCGCGCCTTCTTCTGGCGCTGGCTGAAGAACAGCAGCGTCGCGGACCGCTACACGCCCGCAAAGAACTCCGCGCGCCGCCGCACCACGTGGCCGAGCTACGAAGCCGCCTACGAACACTTCAAGAGCAAGCCGATGTTCGCCGCCTGGGCGCCCGGCGTGCTGCGCGACTATCTCGATCACGGCCTGGTGCCGCACGAAGACGGCGTCCAGCTGCGCTTCACGCGCGACGTGGAGACGGCGATCTACCGCACCTTGCCGCATCACCTCGGCGACATACTGAAAAAGCCGTACCCCGTGCCGATCGGTTTCGTCGGCGGCACCGAGTCCGAGGAGAACCGCCAGGCCGGCCTCACGGCGACGCGTGCGCTTGTGAAGGACAACTTTATTCAAGTGCAGGGCGGCCACCTGTTCCCGATGGAGCGGCCCGATGTCGCGGCCGAGGCCACCCGCGAGATGGCCCAGCGCCTCCTTTTCGCGTAAAATCCTGCCATTTACGCAACCACCACCGACACCGCACATGACCATCAAAAGCGACAAATGGATCCGCCGCATGGCGGAGCAACACGGGATGATCGAACCGTTCGAACCCGGCCAGGTGCGGAACGTCGACGGCAAGCGCGTGATCTCGTTCGGAACCTCGTCCTACGGCTACGACATCCGCTGCGCCGACGAATTCAAGGTTTTCACCAACATCAACAGCACCATCGTCGACCCGAAGAACTTCGATTCGAACTCCTTCGTGGACGTGAAGAGCGACGTCTGCATTATCCCGCCGAATTCATTCGCGCTGGCCCGCACCATCGAGTACTTCCGCATCCCGCGCAATGTGCTGACGGTCTGCCTGGGCAAGTCGACTTATGCGCGCTGCGGCATCATCGTCAACGTCACGCCGTTCGAGCCGGAATGGGAAGGCTATGTGACGCTGGAGTTCTCGAACACGACCCCGCTGCCCGCGAAGATCTACGCGGGCGAAGGCTGCGCGCAGGTGCTGTTCTTCGAGAGCGATGAAGTCTGCGAGACCTCGTACAAGGACCGCGGCGGCAAGTACCAGGGACAGCATGGCGTGACGCTGCCTAAAGCCTAAGCGCGCAGCTCCAAAACAAAACGGCCGCCTCATTGCGAGGCGGCCGTTTTCGTTTATCGCACCACGCTTACTGCGCGAAGACTTCGGAGGCCGGCGTGATCTTCACCGTCTCCGGCCGGATCCCCAGCTTCATGGCGCCAATGGCCTTGTCCTCGTCGAGCAGGGCTTGCGGCTTGTTGCCGTCGTATTTGATCGGCGAAAAGGCGTCGGTCACCAGCTTTTCCTTCAGCCCCTGCGCGTCCTTGGTGATCATCACCACGGTGAGGTTTTTGGCCGACAGGTGCTTGCGGATGGCCGCATTGACGTCATCCACGGTCATCTTCGACAGCGCAGTGCGCATCATGGACGTGTACTCCGGCATGCCGTACCACTGCGCGTCCAGTGCGTAGCCCAGCTGCTGGTCCTGGGTCGCGGTCATGACGAAGACGTTCTTCATCAGGTACTCGCGGGTGGACTCGAACTGCTCCTTGGTCAGGCCCTTGTCCACCAGCTTGCCCAGTTCCGTCAACGCGATGCGCAGCGCCATGTGTGCGTTCTCCGGTGCCACCGGCCGGATCCACACCTCAAACAGCTGCGCCTTGCGGCCGATGTTCGCGCTCGGGAAGAAGCCGAACATCCCGCGCGGGAAGGCTTCGATGTAGGCGTAGTCGCCATAGTTCATGCCGCGCGCTTCGCGGATGCGCTGGTAGAGATACGAATTGGACGCGCGGTGCTCGCCCAGCCAGGTCTTGGCCAGCCACAGAGCGGGATACTCGGGATGCGAACGCGTGACGGCGATCGGCATGCCGAACGAGATCGCCGTGGCCCGCGTGTTCTTCTCGATGATGTCCACTTCCAGTCCGTTGGCCTGGTGCGCCTGCGGCACGGTGGTGGCGGGCAGGCCCGCACCTGCGGGCAGCTTGGCCAACGCCTGCTTGAGCTGCGCGACCATCGCGTCCGACACGTCGCCGGAGATGCCGACGCGGACCGCGCCCTGGGCGTAGGCCTTGCGATAGAAGTCCTTCACATCGTCCAGCGTGATGGCGTCCAGCCCCTTGGAGGTACCCAGTACCGGATGCGCGTACGGCGTCCCCGCAAAGACGTCCGTTTGCAGCCGCTCCTTGCCGAATTCCTCTTCGTTGTTGTCCTTCAGGTCCACCTGCAGGGCATTCTTCTGCGCGTCCTTCAGGCGGCGGAAGTCCTCTTCGCGGAAGCCCGGCGACAGCAGCATCGGCAGCGCGATGTCGAGGTACTGGTTCCAGTTGTCCTTGTGGATGGAGCCGGTGAAGGTGGTCATCTCCTTGTCGGCCAGCTCACTGAAGCTGCCCGCCAGCGGGAACAGGGCCTTGGTGATTTCGTCGATCTTGCGCTCGCTGGAGCCGGCCGATGCGACCATCGCGGCGGTCAGCGCGGCCAGGCCTTCCTTGCCCACCGGGTCGTGCGCGGAACCGGCGGCGAAGGTCAGCTTGAAGCGGATCTGCGGGAGCACGGACTTCTGCACCAGCACATCGAACTTGCCGGAGCCCGCGGGCGCATCGAAGCTGGCCAGCTTGGGCAGGGTCCCGATTCCGGCGGGCAGGGCGTCGCTGGAGAGCGTGGTCACGACCATGTTCTCGTCGGTCAGGTACTTGCGCGCGGCGGCCTGCAGGTCCGCAGGCGTGAGCGAATCCACCACGCGGAAGTAGTTATTCAGCGTGCCGTAGGAGCGGTTGAAGTGGACGAAGGAGGCCAGCGTGCTGGCGATGGCCTCGGTGTTATCGAGAGAGCGGATCAGGCCATACTTCTCGGCGGACTTGGCATCGTCCAGCTGCTGCTGGGGCACCGGCTTGTCACGCAGGCCGGCGACGGTCTTGAGGATGGCGTCGCGCACGTAGAGGGCATCGGCGGGATTCTTGACGCGCGCGCCGATAGTGGCGAGCGTCGGGTCGACGCGGTTGGGCACGGAGTCGAACAGCTGGTCGACCTTCTGCTCGTCCTGCACCAGGCGCTTGTACAGCTGCGAGGTGCGGCCGAAGGACAGTGACAGCAGCATGTCCAGCGCGGCCTGGTCTTTCACTTTGTCCGAAAACGCGGGAGCATGGAAGGCGACTGTCACCAGGGGCAGGGTCTTCGAAGTCCACTGCACATGCTTGTAGATGGGGCCATGCGCAGGCGGTTCGGTGGGCACGTCGGCCTTGTAGGTGCCGTGCTTCCAGCCACCCCAGTATTTCTCGACCATGGCGATGGCCTTCTGCGGCTCCACGTCACCGGCGATGATGACGGTGGTGCGCTCCGGGCGGTACCAGCGGTCGAAGAACACCTTCGAATACGCGTACTGGTTGGGCATGTCCTCGATGTCCTTCAGGAAGCCCATCGTGGTGTGCTTGTAGGTGTGGGTATTGAAGGCGGCGTCGCGCTGCACCTCGAACAGCTTGGTGAACGGGTTGGCGCTGTTCTTGTTGTATTCACCGAGCACCGCGCGCGACTCGGTCTTGAAGTCGTCTTCCGCGTAGTCCAGGTGCTGGAAGCGGTCGGCCTCCACCTTCAGCACCGTCTCCAGGTCGTCCTTGGCGAAGGTGGTGTGGTAGTTGGTCAGGTCGTCGCTGGTGTAGGCGTTCTGGCGCGCGCCGGCGCGGGTGATGATCTCCTGGTACTTCTCGGGCGGGTAGGCCTTGGTCCCGCGGAACATCATATGTTCGAAGAAGTGGGCGAAGCCGGACTTGCCCGGTTCGATCTCGTTGCGCGACCCGGTCTGCACCGGGATCTGGACCGAGACGAGATTCGGGAAGCCGGTCGGCACCACGATGACCTTGAGGCCATTCGGCAGGGTCTTTTCGGTGGCCTTGAAGGGCAGGACATCGCGGCTCTTTGCGGGGGCCGCCGGAGCGGCGGCGAAGGCGTTGGCCACGAGGGCCGGGAGGGCCAGCAGGGCGAGGCGGTGGATGCGGGGCACGTTGTCTCCTTGAGCATGAACGAGCGCAAGGATAAGGCAATCGGCGGCGCGTGCCCAGCGCCGCGGTGTATGTATATCGACTGCCTACGCGGCTTCGGACAAGGGAAGGCTGATGCGGTTGCGGCCCATATGCTTGGCGCGGTACAGGGCCGCATCGGCGATGGCCACCAGCTGGCTCGGGTCCATGCCTGGTGCCGCGAGCGCGGTGGCGGCGCCGATGCTGACCGTGACGTGGCGCCCGGCGGCCACCGGATGCGGCACCCCAAGCTTTTCGACGCGGCGGCGGATGCGTTCCGCAACGATGGCGGCGCCCTTCAGGGCCTGGTTCGGGAGGATCACCGCGAACTCCTCGCCGCCGTAGCGCGCCACCAGGTCGTTGGCGCGCATCTCGCTGGCCACGGCGGTGGCGATGCGGCGCAGGCAGTCGTCGCCGCCCAGGTGGCCGTGGACGTCGTTGTACTGCTTGAAGTTGTCCACGTCCACCATCAGCAGCGAGAGCGGCTGCTTCTGGCGCAGCGCGCGCGCCCACTCGGACTTCATGGTTTCGTCGAACCAGCGGCGGTTGGCGAGGCCGGTGAGCGCGTCGCGGCGGGCCTGCTGTTCGAGTGCGATCTGCGCGTTCTTCTCGTCCGTCATGTCGCGCAGGGTTTCGATCACGCCCATCAGAGCGCCATCGTCGGTGTAGATGGCGTTGGCGTCTACCGCGAGGTAGCGGCGCTTGCCGGCGCGCGGCATGTCGCACCAGTTTTCGGCGGCCAGACCCTCGGGCGAGGACTCGGGAGCGATCTGGCGCTGGTACAGGGCCCCCACTTCGGCGGTGCGGTCCTGGATCACCAGGTCGGCCAGCGTGGGGCGCGGCACATCGTAGAAGCTGCGCCAGTGGTCGCGCGTGCCGAGGACCTCGGTGGCCGGGACACCGGTCAGGCGCTCGCAGGCGCGGTTCCAGATGATGACCCGGCACTCCGGGTCGAGAACGAAGACGGGAATCGCCAGCAATTCCATGAGCTTGTTGGCGAAACTGTGGCCGATTCCTGCGGCAGGGGTGGCATGCATGTCGTATCCGATCGGCAAGAATTGATTGCGGACAAGTCTTGATTCTGATCGGCCCAACGCGCGAAGCTTTGATCTAAACCAAACTGACGTCAACGCGCTCCCAGTCCGAGGATGACGTGTACCGTTGTCCCCACGCCTGGACGCTGTACCACGGCCAGCGAACCGCCAGTTTCCTCGGCCCGCTCGCGCACGCCGCGCAGGCCGTAGCAGCCGTCCATCGAGCCGGGCGAGGCGCCGGTGCCGTTGTCGGCGACGGTGATCTCGAGGCCGTGAGTGCTTACGGCCATGCGGACGGACACTTCCGACGCCTGGGCATGGCGGGCGACATTGGACAGCAGCTCCTGGATGATGCGCATGGCGGTCACGTCCACCTGCCTTGCGTGCTGGTCCACGGCGTGGTCGGCCTGCAGGGCGTGGTCGATGCCGCTCACGCGGGTCACCTCCATCAGCTGGTGGCGCACGGCGGCGCTGAGGCCGCCATCGAGCATGCCGGGGCGCAGGTCGCGGATGATGGCGCGCAGGGACAGGATGCTGGCGTCCAGATGCCGGATGAGCCCGTCCACCTGCTGCCGCACCAGCCCGCTGGCGCCGGCGCGCACCACGGTCAGCTCCAGCTTCAGGGCCAGCAGACTTTGGCCCAGGTCGTCGTGGATGTCGCGTGCGATGCGCTGGCGTTCCAGGTCGCGGGCTTGCTCGGCGGTGCTCGGGGTCGGCTTCATGGGCGGTCTCCTTGGGGCAACATCGTGCAAAATACTTCCATACGGCAATTCTTGCGTTGGGGAAAATCAAGCGGGGGTGGAAAGGGCTCCCCTGCGCGCGGTATAATGGCCGGTTCCGATTGCCGTTCAGGCCTCCCGACCGTGACTTACAGCATCAAAGAAATCTTCTATACCTTGCAGGGCGAAGGCGCGCACGCCGGGCGCCCGGCTGTGTTCTGCCGCTTTTCGGGTTGTAACCTGTGGAGCGGGCGGGAAGAGGACCGCGCGAGCGCCGTGTGCCAGTTCTGCGACACGGATTTCGTGGGGACGGATGGGGAGCGCGGCGGCAAATTCCGCGACCCGGCCGATCTGGCGGGCGTGATCGATTCCTTGTGGCCTGCCGAGCGGCCCCTGAATAAATACGTGGTGTTCACCGGCGGCGAACCGCTGCTGCAGCTGGATGCGGCGCTGATCGAAGCGATGCATGCGCGCGGCTTCACCATCGCCATCGAGACCAATGGCACGCTGCCGGTGCCGCCGGGCGTGGACTGGATCTGCGTGAGCCCCAAGATGGGCTCCAAGCTGGTGGTCGAGCAGGGCAACGAGATCAAGGTCGTGATCCCGCAAGCGGGGCAGGATCTGGCCGCGTATGAGCACCTCCAGTTCGACAATTTCTTTGTGCAGCCGATGGATGGACCGCTGGCCGCCTTCAACACCACGCTCGCCATCGACACCTGCAAGCGCAATCCCAAGTGGAAGCTGAGCATCCAGACCCACAAACTTCTCCAGATTCCCTGAGTACCTGACATGCTGACCATCACCCGCAAGCTGGAGTTCGACGCCGGCCACCGCATCCCCGACCACAAGAGCCAGTGCCGCAACCTGCACGGCCATCGCTATACGCTCGAGATCACGCTGGTCGGCAACGTGATCGAGGCCGAGGGCAGCTCGGACAACGGCATGATCATGGACTTCTCGGATATCAAGGCGCTGGCCAAGCAGCACCTGGTGGATGTGTGGGACCACGCCTTCCTGGTCTACGAGAAGGACGAGTCGGTGCGCGGCTTCCTCGCCTCGCTGCCCGATCACAAGACCGTGGTCATCGACCGCATCCCGACCGTGGAGAACCTGGCGCGCACCGCGTGGGACATCCTCAAGGCTGCTTATAAAGACCGCTATGGCACCGGCCTGCACCTGCACAAGCTGGTGCTGCATGAGACGCCCAACTGCTGGGCCGAGATCACCGAGTAAGCGGCGCGCGCCATGACCGACGAAGACTTCATGCGGCTCGCGCTGGAGCAGGCCAAGGGCGCGTGGGCGCTGGGCGAGGTGCCCGTCGGCGCGGTCGTCGTCAAGGATGGGCAAGTGGTCGGCATGGGCTTCAACCAGCCGATCGGACTGCATGACCCGACCGCGCATGCGGAGGTGGCGGCGCTGCGTGATGCTGCCAAGAAGATCGGCAACTACCGGTTGCCGGGCTGTGAACTGTTCGTCACCCTGGAGCCGTGCGTGATGTGCGCGGGGGCCATGATGCATGCGCGCCTGGCGCGGGTGGTGTATGGCGCGTCAGACCCCAAGACCGGCGCGTGCGGCTCGGTCGTCAACATGTTTGCCAATGACCAGCTCAATCACCACACCCAGGTGACGGGCGGCGTGCTGGCCGAGGACACGGCGGCGATGCTGCGCGCCTTCTTCGCTGAGCGGCGCACCGCTGCTGCCGCGCTGCGGCGCGCACCGGAGACCCAGCAGGACTAAGCGTTTTTTTTAAAAATGCTATTCTCGTTTCGACCGACAGGAGACGAGATTGGACCGCCGCACGCGCGCGCTCTCGCCGCGCATTTTCCCTTTCTGCGCCGCTGACTGCACGCTGTTGTGTGGGGCGACGTCCGCTTCGTCTGTCGCTTCGACGGCGGGGTGGACATGGATTTTCTGAACGGGCTGGACTCAGCCTTTCTGCATTTCGAATCGCCGGCGATGCCGCTGCATGTGGGGGCGCTGCATCTGCTGGAGCTGCCGGAGGAGCGGCGGGCCGGGTATTTTGACGCGCTCAAGCTGCATCTGGCGGGGCGAGTGCGGGGGCTACCGGCCTTCGGGCGCAAGCTGGCGGCGATGCCGTTCGGGGTGGCCAATCCGGTGTGGGTGGAGGATGCATCGCTCGATGTGAGCAACCATCTGCGCCGCGCGCGCGTCGCAGCGCCGGGTGGCATGCGGGAGCTGGAGCAGCTGGTGGCCGAGCTGCACGCGCAGCCGCTCGACCGTGGGCGGGCGTTGTGGGAGCTGCATCTGATCGAGGGCCTGGCTGAGGGCGGGCTAGCGGTGTACTTAAAGGTGCACCACGCGGCGCTGGACGGGCAGGGCGCGGCGGCAGTGGCGGAGATGCTGATGGATGCGACGCCGGATGCGGCGGCCAGCGCGGCCAGCCAGGCCGCCGGTTCCGGGCACGCCACAGGTTCAGCGCACGGCGCTGACGGCGCAGCGCCTTCGGCGGCGACGCTGCTGACGGCCGCGGTGCGGCATTCGATTTCGCAGACCTTCGATCTCGCGCGGCGCGTGCCGGAGAGCTTGCGCGCAGCAGCGTCCATGCGCCATGCGCGGCCTTCGCTGGCGCCGCGGACACCGCTCAACGCAACCATCACGCCGGAGCGGGACTTCGCCACGCTGCGGCTTCCGCTCGACGAAATGTCGCGCGCGGGCAAGGCGTTTGGCGGTAGCACGAATGTGGCACTGCTGGGCGTCGTGAGCGGTGCGATGCGGCGCTACCTCAATGGTCTCGGCAAGCTGCCCGATAGTTCACTGGTGGCCGGTGTCGCCGTGAACCTGCGCGAACGTGGCGATGGGCGGGTCAACAACCAGGCGGGCATGTGGTTCGTGCCACTGGCTACCGACGAAGTCGATATCGCCGAGCGCATGCGCATCATCGCCGACAACGCGCAGCAAATGCGCGACGGCGTGGCGCGCGCACGGCCTTTGCTGCTCACCGACTTCCCGAGCTTCGGCGTGCCATGGGTCATGGGCGGTATGTCCGCCATGCTGAATCACGCGCGTTTGGCCGACACGCTGCCGCCGATGGCGAATCTGGTGGTCTCCAATGTCACCGGCCCGATGGGCGCCCTGTACCTCGCGGGCGCCAAGGTAACCAGCGTGTACCCGATCTCCGTGGTGGCCCACGGCCTCGCCCTCAACGTCACCGCGTTCAGCTACGGCGACGCGCTGGACATCGGCGTCACCGCGGCCAAGTCCGCGCTGCCCGATCTGCAGCGGTTCATGGACTGCCTGCGCGAGTCGCACGTCGAACTGCTCGCGGTCGCCCGCACCCAACCCCGCGAAGCCACCAAGCCCCCTGGCACTATTCATGCGTCACACGGAGAGGGCGCCGAACACGCGGCCGCAAGCCAAGATGGGCGCTCGCAGGGCGCGGAGGTTCACGCCCGCTCCGCTGCGCGCCCGCGCGGCATGGGCGGTCCGGCCAACGCTCACGCAAACGATGGCAATGGCCACGCGCGTCCTGGCAGCACGGCGCACGTTAACCTAAGTGGCGCGGCGCACGCCATCGATGGCGCGCTGGAGGCGGCTGACGGCCTGCTGAGTACCGCCGCAGCGGCGGTGCGCTCCGCGGTCAATGGTGTCTCCAATCTGGTCGCCGGCGCAGCGCATGCCGCAGCCGGGGAAGCCGAGAAAGCCGTGGAAGCCGTCGAGGAAGCGGTGCACGAAGAGATGTCCCCGCGCAAGCCGCGCCATCGCACCGCTGCCGCCGGCGCCGTCTCCGCCCACACTGCATCCCGCCTGCGCAGCCGCCGCGCCGTGACCACGGCTGGCGTCGACGCCTCGCCGGAGGCCTCGACACCGGCCACGCACACCTCGCGCGTCGGGCGAACACGCGCGAGCGGGGAGGCGTGACATGGCCCTGCTGCGCATCCACGGCATCGACCTCGCTTACGAGCGGTCCGGGGATCCGCGCGGCACGCCGATCCTGCTCATCATGGGTCTTGGCATGCAGCTGGTCTCCTGGCCCGAGGAATTTGTGGAGGGTCTGGGAGATCTCGGCTACAACGTCATCCGGTTCGACAACCGGGACAGCGGCTTGTCCTCCAAATTCCGCGCCGCCGGCAAGCCAAACCTGGGCTGGACCTGGCTGAAGTCCAAGCTGCACTGGCCCATCCGCCCCGCCTACACGCTGGACGACATGGCGGGCGACGCACTGGCGGTGCTGAACGCGCTCGGTATCGGCCGCGCCCATGTCGTCGGCGTGGCGATGGGCGGCATGATCGGCCAGGTGCTGACTGCCAAGCACCCGGAACGCGTACTTTCGCTTACCTCCATCATGTCCAGCAGCGGGCGACGCGGCTTGCCTGGCCCGAGCCGCGAGGCCCGCGCCGCACTTCTTGAACGGCCACGCAACACGAAGGACCGCGCCGCCCTGGTCGAGCACATGCTGGGCGTGATGCGCACCATCGGCAGTCCCGCGTATCCGATGCCTGAGCGCCTGCTGCGCCAGCGGATCGTCCGCTCACTGGCCCGCAGCATCTGCCCCGACGGTGTCGCGCGCCAGATGGCGGCCATCACCGCCTCCGGCGACCGGAGCGAGATGCTGCGCGCTATCGCCGTGCCCACGCTGGTGATCCACGGAGCCGCCGATCCGGTCGTGCCGCTCCAGTGCGGAATCGACACCGCTAGCCTGATCCCCGGCGCGCGGCTGGAGATCATCGAGGGCATGGGCCACGATCTGCCGCCCGCCCTGACCGAGCGGTTGCTCGCCTTGATCGACGCCCACACGCGCGGTAAGATGCTGCCCGACCCTATCCCGCGGCTCTTCGAAAAACAGTGAACTTTCCCCCCATCGGCCTGGCCATCGTGGCGCCAGGCGGCTACGCCCTCGATGGCGAGCAGCTGGCACGCGGCATCGCGCGGCTTGAAGCGCAAGGTTGCACCATCCATAACTACTACGACCACGCCGCGACCTTCCAGCGCTTCGGCGGCACGGACGAAGCGCGCCTCGCGCAGCTGCACGCGGCCGCGCGCGACCCGGATGTGCAGGTGGTGATGGCGCTGCGCGGCCAGTACGGCATCAGCCGCCTGCTGGACTTGATCGACTGGGACCTGCTGGCCAGGAGCGGCAAGATCTTCTGCGGCTACTCGGATATCACAGCCCTGCACATGGGCCTCTACGCGCATTCGCAGACCCTGAGCTACGCGGGACCGATGTTCGCGGGCGACTTTACGGGCGACGAGCTGCAGCCGTACACGGTCGAACAGTTTGTCCAATGCCTGCGCGGCCCGGTGCATACGGTGGAAGGCCGCGTGGAAGGCGAGGGCGCGCGCAACCCAGTGCTGGACGTGAGCGGCACCGTCTGGGGCGGCAATCTGGCCATGCTGGTGCACCTCGCCGGCACGCGCTACTTCCCTTCCATCGACGGCGGCATCCTGTACGTGGAAGACGTCAACGAACACCCCTACCGCGTCGAACGCATGCTGCTCCAGCTGCTTAACATGGGCGTGCTCGAACACCAGCAGGCGCTGGTCCTCGGCTCCATCAACGCCTACAAGCTGGCGCCGACCGACAACGGCTACGACTTCGACGCCATGCTGGCCTACTTGCGCCACAAGCTGCCGATCCCGGTGCTGACCGGGCTCCCGTTCGGCCACATCCCGGTGCGCGCGACGATCCCGTTCGGCGCGCAGGCGAGATTGCAATCGGACGGCACCCGCTTCACGGTGACGATGCGCGACTACCCGACGCTGGCGGTCTGACCATGCTGGCCGAGGGCAGCTACTACCGCGCCACCGCGGGAACGACGGACTACGCGCCGCTCAGCGGCGTGCAGGAGGCGGAGGTGTGTATCGTCGGCGGCGGCTTCGCGGGCCTGGGCACGGCGATGGCGCTGATGGAACGGGGCGTCACCAACGTGGTGGTGCTGGAGTCGCAGCACGTGGGCTTTGGCGCATCTGGGCGCAATGGGGGCTTTGTGTTCGGCGGCTTCTCGCTGGGCGAACGAGGGTTAATTGATACAGTTGGCGTGGGAGAAGGCAAAAAACTGTATCACTTGACCCTGGCCGCGGTCGAGCAGATTCGCCGCCGCATCGCGCGCCACAACATCGACTGCGACGCCCGGCACGCCGGCATCTACCTCGCCAACTGGTTCGACGACGACTCCATCCTCGACGAGCAGCAGCGCTTCATGCACGACACGCTGGGCGTGGACTGGAAGCGCGTGAACCGCGCGGAGCTGGCCGAAAAGCTGGAATCGAAACGCTACTTTGGCGGCCTGTTCGAGGAAAACGCGTTTCACTTCCATCCCCTGAAGTACGCACAAGGCCTGGCCCGCGCGCTGACCGAAGGCGGCATCCGCATCCATGAGAACAGCCGCGTCGCGAGCCTGCAGAAGGATGGGGCCCAATGGCGCATCGCGACGGCGCAGGGTGAGGTGCGGGCCAGGGAAGTGGTGGTGTGCTGCGGCGGCTATATCGAGCGGCTGTACCCCAAACTGGCCGGTGCGATCCTGCCGATCGCCACCTACGTCATGGTCACCGAGCCGCTGGGCGACCGGCTGCGCACGGCCATGCGGACCGAGGCCGCCGTGTACGACACGCGCTTCGCCTTCGACTACTACCGCCCACTGGCCGACACCCGCATCCTGTGGGGCGGCCGCATCTCCATCTTCGACCGCAGTCCGGCCGAAGTTTCACGGCTGCTGTACGGAGACCTGATGAAGGTGTACCCGCAGCTGGAAGGCACGAAGATTGACTATGCGTGGAGCGGCATGATGAGTTACGGCCGCCACAAGATGCCGCAGCTGGGGCGCCTGCCCGAAGGGATCTGGTTCGGCATGGGCTTCGGCGGCCATGGTGTCGGCCCGACCACGCTGGCCGGCGACGTTCTGGCCGCCGCGATCTGCGGCGACGGCGTGGAACTCGGCCGCTTCTCCCCCTGGGGCCTGCCCTCGACCGGCGGACCGGCCGGACTGGCCGCCGCCCAGTTGACATACTGGTACTACGAGCTGCGCGACTGGCTCCGCCAATAACCCGAGTCGAAACGTACTCCCCCCACCAGGGACGTACCCCGCTCCCACACCAGGGACGTACCCCGCCTTAGAGGTGTAGGAGGTCTCCGCTTCTTTACACTTTCAGTCGCCACCGACATATTCAAAATGCTCACATAATCAGTGGCTTAGAAAATAAGTGTTAACCCTGCGTTTATGGCCGAAATGGGGACGTACCCCGGTGTGGGGGCGGGGTACGTCCCCGGGGTGGGTGGGGGCGGGGGCAAAGTGGTAGAATCGAGGGTTAATCAAATCCTCGCATTCAAAGGCAATTCACTGTGCTTTCTACGGCCAATATCACTATGCAATTCGGCGCCAAGCCGCTGTTCGAGAATATCTCGGTCAAGTTTGGCGAAGGCAACCGCTATGGCCTGATCGGGGCCAACGGCTGCGGCAAGTCGACCTTCATGAAGATCCTCGGCGGCGACCTCGATCCGAGCGCCGGCAACGTATCCCTCGACGTCAACGAGCGTCTCGGTAAGCTGCGCCAGGACCAGTTTGCGTACGAAGACATGCGCGTGCTGGACGTGGTCATGATGGGTCACACCGAGCTGTGGGCGGCGATCCAGGAACGCGACGCGATCTACGCGAACCCGGAAGCGACCGACGATGACTACATGAAGGCCGCCGAACTGGAAGGCAAAGTGGCCGAGTACGACGGCTACACCGCGGAAGCGCGCGCCGGCGAGCTGCTGCTCGGCGTGGGCGTGGAGATCGGCCTGCACCAGGGCCCGATGAGCAACGTGGCTCCGGGCTGGAAGCTGCGCGTGCTGCTGGCCCAGGCCCTGTTCTCGAACCCGGACATCCTGCTGCTGGACGAGCCGACCAACAACCTCGATATCAATACCATCCGCTGGCTGGAGGATGTGCTCAACGAGCGCAACTCCACCATGATCATCATCTCCCACGACCGCCACTTCCTGAACCAGGTGTGCACGCACATCGCGGACATGGACTACGGCACGCTGAAGATCTACCCGGGTAACTACGACGACTACATGCTGGCGTCGACCCAGGCCCGCAACCAGCAACTGGCCAACAACGCCAAGGCGAAGGAGAAGGTCGCCGAGCTGCAGGACTTCGTGCGCCGCTTCTCGGCCAACAAGTCCAAGGCCCGCCAGGCGACCTCGCGCCTCAAGCAGATCGACAAGATCAAGGTCGAGGACATCAAGCCGTCCTCGCGCGCCTATCCGTTCGTGCGCTTCGAAGGCGAGAAGAAGCTGCACCGCCTGGCCGTGGAAGTGGATTCGATCTCCAAGAAGTACGACCGCCAGATCTTCAAGAACTTCTCCATCCTGGTGGAAGCGGGCGAGAAGATCGCAATCATCGGTGCCAACGGCGCCGGTAAGACCACGCTGCTGCGCTCCATCGGCGGGGACCTGTGCGGCCTGCATCCGGATTCGGGCCTGGTCAAGTGGGCGGAAAACGCCAACGTCGGCTACATGCCGCAAGACCCGACCGAGGAATTCGCGAGCGACACCTCGCTGACCGACTGGATGAGCTACTGGACCAAGGAAGGCGATGACGACCAGGCCGTGCGCTCGATCCTGGGCCGCCTGCTGTTCGGCGGCGACGAGGTGAAGAAGTCGGTGCGCGTGCTGTCCGGCGGCGAGAAAGGCCGCATGATGTACGGGAAGCTGATGCTGGGCCGTCATAACGTGCTGCTGATGGACGAGCCGACCAACCACATGGACATGGAATCCATCGAGTCGCTCAACATCGCCCTGGACAAGTACGCAGGCACGCTGATCTTCGTGTCGCACGACCGCGAGTTCGTGTCCTCGCTGGCCAACCGGATCATCGAGATCAAGGACGGCGAAGTGATCGACTTCCGCGGCAACTACGAGGACTACCTGCAAAGCCAGGGCATCAACTAAGAATCAATCAAGAAGCAACGAAGCTGAAAGGGGGCGCCATGGGCGATCTGAACGCCGTACCTTTGAAAGACGTCGAATACGAAAAGCCGCAGGATGGGCAAAGCTGCACCGCCCATGCCTGGGCGCGCACGCCGGCGCCCGTCGCGCCGCACGAAAAGGTCGAACTGAAGGAGCGCATCAAGCGCTTGCTGAAGGAGAAGGAAGCGGTTCTCGTCGCCCACTACTACGTGGACGCGGACCTGCAGGACCTGGCCGAGGAAACCGGCGGTTGTGTCTCCGACTCGCTGGAGATGGCGCGCTTCGGCCGCGATCACCCGGCCAAGACGCTGGTGGTGGCGGGCGTGCGCTTCATGGGCGAGACGGCCAAGATCCTCTCGCCCGAAAAGACCATCCTGATGCCGGACCTGGACGCGACCTGTTCGCTGGACCTGGGCTGCCCGGCCGACGAATTCGCGGCCTTTTGCGACCAGCATCCGGACCGCACGGTGGTCGTCTACGCGAACACCAGCGCCGCGGTGAAGGCGCGGGCGGACTGGATGGTCACTTCGTCGATCGGCCTGGATATCGTCGAGCACCTGCACGCGCAGGGCAAGAAGATCCTGTGGGCGCCGGACAAGCACCTCGGCTCCTACATCCAGAAGAAGACGGGCGCGGACATGCTGCTGTGGCAGGGCTCCTGCATCGTGCACGATGAGTTCAAGGGCATCGAGCTCGATCTGCTGAAGGCCGAGTACCCGGATGCGAAGGTGCTGGTGCACCCCGAGTCTCCGGCGGCGGTGGTGGCGCAAGCGGACGTCGTCGGCTCGACCACCCAGATCATCAACGCGGCGCAGACCATGGATGCGAAGCGCTTCATCGTCGCCACCGACAACGGCATCCTGCACAAGATGAAGATTGCAGCGCCGGGCAAGGAGTTCATCGAAGCGCCGACCGCCGGCAACAGCGCCACCTGCAAGAGCTGTGCGCACTGCCCGTGGATGGCGATGAACGGCCTGCGTAATCTGGCGGAGGTGCTGGAGTCGGGCCGCAACGAAGTCTTCGTCGACCCGGCCATCGGCAAGCAGGCGGTGCGCGCCATCGATCGCATGCTGGACTTTGCGGCGGCCAAGAAGGCCAAGGCTCTGCCGACGGCGGGCCTGGAGCAGGAAGCCAAACTCTTTCAAGGAATCGGACCGGCATGAGCAAGCTGCGCAACCCGTACGCTGAATTTTCCGAAGCGCTGCAATCGGCGTTCGAACAGAACCTGCTGGCGGCGCTGCTGGAAGACGTGGGCACTGGTGACCTCACCGGCAAGCTGATTCCGGACGATGTGCGCGTGCAGGCGCGCGTGCTGGTGCGCGAGGGCGCGGTCCTGTGCGGCGCGCCATGGTTCGAGGGCGTGATGCGCGCGGTGGACCAGGATACCGAGGTCTCCTGGCACTACGCGGAAGGCGACCGCATGACGGCCAACAGCGTGGTCTGCACCATCGAAGGTACGCCACGTTCGCTGTTCACGGCGGAGCGTTCGGCGCTGAACTTCCTGCAGCTGCTGTCCGGCGTGGCCACCAAGACGCGCGAGTATGTCGACGCGATCGAGGGCACGCGGGCGAAGATCCTCGACACCCGCAAGACGCTGCCCGGCCTGCGCCAGGCGCAGAAGTATGCGGTGCGCGTGGGCGGCGGGGAGAATCAGCGCATGGCGTTGTACGACGGGATCCTCATCAAGGAGAACCACGTCGCCGCAGCGGGTGGCGTGACCAATGCTTTGCGCGCAGCGCAGGCCTTGAACGCCAACGTGTCGATCCAGATCGAGGTCGAAACGCTGGCGCAGCTGGAGGAAGCATTGAGTGCCGGCGCCACCTCCATCCTGCTCGATAATTTCGACACGGACCGGATGCGGGAAGCAGTCCGCATCAACGCGGGCCGCGCGCTGCTCGAAGCCTCGGGCGGCATCAACAAGGACACCGTGCGCGCCATCGCCGAAACGGGCGTGGACCGCATCTCGATCGGCAGCCTGACCAAGGACGTGCGCGCGACCGATTATTCGCTGCGGATCATCGCGTCCGGGGCAGTTCCTGTTGTAGCCTAACTACAGCGCGGCGCAATCGTTTTCTCATCCTGCAACCGGTTTGATGTAGTCGACTACTCTGGAAGTGTAGTCACCTTTTCGATTGGTGTGGTAGTCAAACTACCGCATACTTTTTCTGGCCGGGCTCGCACCCGGCTGGAAAACATAACCTTCGAAAAGGACCACACTCATGGAGACAACACGACGCGCGCTCGCATGCGCCGCGGTGGCCTGTGCCGCCGCGAGTCTGGGGCAGACCGCACTCGCATCGCCGGACACCAGCGTGTCCAACAAGCAGGGCTTCAACACCGATGTGATCTACCAGATCGTGACCGACCGGCTCAAGGACGGGAACACTGCGAACAATCCCACGGGATCGGCCTTCAGCTCCGGCTGCACCCAGCGCAAGCTGTATTGCGGCGGTGACTGGGCGGGCATCACGGCCAAGATCAACGACGGCTACCTCACCGGGATGGGCATCACCGCGATCTGGATCTCGCAGCCGGTCGAGAACATCACGGCGGTGCTGAACTACTCGGGCACCAATAGCACCGCCTACCACGGCTACTGGGCGCGCGATTTCAAGAAGCCGAACCTCGCCTTCGGCACGCTCACCGACTTCACGAACCTGGTCAACGCCGCTCACGCCAAGGGTATCAAGGTGATCATCGACTTCGCGCCGAACCATACCTCGCCGGCCTCGCAGTCCGATTCCACATTCGGCGAAAACGGCAAGCTGTATGACAACGGCTCCCTGATGGCCAGCTACTCGTCCGACCCGAACGGCTACTTCCACCACAACGGCGGCACCGATTTCTCGACGCTGGAGAGCGGCATCTACCGCAACCTGTTTGATCTCGCGGACCTGAACCACAACAAGACCCAGATCGACGCCTACTTCAAGGCCGCCATCAAGGTCTGGCTGGACCTGGGGATCGATGGCATCCGCTTCGACGCGGTCAAGCACATGCCGTTCGGCTGGCAAAAGAACCTGATGGCCTACATCCACGGCTACAAGCCGGTGTTCTCGTTCGGCGAATGGTTCCTGGGCGTGGGCGAAGTCGACCCGGCCAACCACTATTTTGCGAACCGCAGCGGGATGAGCTTCCTGGACTTCCAGTTCGCGCAGAAGGTACGCCAGGTGTTCAAGGACGGCAGCGCGGACATGACGGCGCTGAACCAGATGATCTCGGACACGTCGACCCAGTACAACCAGGTCAACGACCAGGTAACCTTCATCGACAACCACGACATGGCGCGCTTCCAGGCGGCCGGCGTCAGTGGCCGCAAGCTGGAACAGGCAGTCGCGTTCACGCTCACGTCGCGCGGCGTTCCGGCCATCTACTACGGCACCGAGCAGTACATGCAGGGCACCGGGGACCCGGACAACCGGGCGATGATGACGTCCTTCTCGACCACCACCACGGCCTACAAATTGATCAAGGCGCTGGCGCCGCTGCGCAAGTCCAATCCGGCCATCGCGTACGGCAGCACGGTGCAGCGCTGGGTGAACAGCGATGTCCTGATCTTTGAGCGCCAATTCGGCACCAACGTGGCAGTGGTGGCGATCAACCGGAACCTGAGCGTGGCGCAGCCGATCAGCGGCTTCTTTGCCGCGCTGCCGGCGGGGACGTACACGGACGTGCTAGCGGGGCTGGGACTCGGCGGGAACAGCATCACGGTGAATTCCAGCGGCGCCGTTTCCAACTTCACGCTGGCGGCGGGCGCGGTGGCGGTGTGGCAGTACGCGGCGCCGATCACGACGCCGCGCGTGGGCCACGTTGGTCCTGCGATGTCCTATCCGGGCAAGACCATCACCATCGATGGCCGCGGCTTTGGCGCAACCAAGGGCACGGTGATGTTTGGCGCGACCGCCGTCACGGGCGCGAATATCCTGTCGTGGGAGGATACGCAGGTCAAGGTGCTGGTGCCGTCAGTGGCGGCGGGCATGTACGGCGTGAGCGTGAAGAACGCGAGCGCGGTGGCCAGTAACGTCATCAACAACATCGAGATCCTCAGCGGGCCGCAGGTGGCGGTGCGCTTCGTGGTTAACAACGCGACCACGGTCTCGGGCGAAAACGTCTTCCTCACCGGGGACAAGTGGGAGCTGACCAACTGGAGTGCGACGGCGCCGCTCGGGCCGATGTTCAATCAGGTGATGTACCAGTATCCGTCCTGGTACACGGATGTCAGCGTGCCCGCCGGGGCGACCATCAGCTACAAGTTCCTGAAGAAGAGCTCCAACCCGACGGTGTGGGAAGGCGGCTCCAATCACACCTTCGTGGCGCCAGCCTCCGGCACCGCAACGGTGAACGTGAACTGGCAGCCGTGATGGCCGGCGATTAGGCTAGGGCACGCCCGCGCCGAGCAGGTCTGCCAGCTGGGGCAGGGCCTGTTCGGCGGGCGCCTCGATCTTCAGCGACAGCAAATCGTCCGCGCGCATGCGGCCGACGTTGATGGCGGCCACCGGCTTGCCCGCGGCGGCGGCGTTGCGCGCGAAGCGGTAGCCGGAGAACACCACCATCGAGGATCCGACCACCAGCAGGGCGTCGGCTTCCTCCAGCCGCTGCAGCGCGGCGCGCGTGGTCTCGGGCGGGACGCTGTCACCGAAAAAGACGACGTCCGGCTTGAGCATGCCGCCGCAGTGCGGGCACCAAGGCGGCTCGAAGGTGTCGAGGGCATCCGGCTCCACGTGGGCGTCGCCGTCCGGCGCAGGCTGGGCGAGCACGTTGGCGAGGTCCGGGTTGCGCTCTTCGAGGATGGTCTGCACGGCGGCGCGGGGGAGCAGGGCGCGGCACTCGAGGCAGATCACGCGGTGGATGTTCCCGTGCAGTTCCACCACGCCCGCGCTGCCGGCGGCGCTGTGCAGGCCATCCACATTCTGGGTGACGATGGGTTGCAGCTTGCCGCTGGCCTGGAGAGCGGCGAGCGTGCGGTGCGCGGCGTTGGGCTGGGCGAGATGCATGGTCTTAAAGCCGACCATGCTGCGCGCCCAGTAGCGGCGGCGCACCGCTTCGAGCTTGCGGAACTCGGGGCCCTGGATGGGCATGCGGCCCTTGCGCACGCCGTCCTTGTCGCGGTAGCCGGGTATGCCGGAAGCGATGCTGATACCGGCGCCCGTCAGCACCAGCACATCGCGGTGGCGGTGCAGGAATTCGGCCAGCTGTTCAACGGTGCTCATTTTTTCGACGACAGGACAATGCCCCCGACGATCGCGAGGAATGCCAGTGCATGATACAGGTGCGGCGCCTCGCCCAGGAATGCGGACGACAGCAGGGCTGCAAACAGCGGTGTCAGATTAGCGAAGAAGGCGCCGGCGCTGGGGCCGGCCTCCTGCACTCCGGCACCCCAGCAGCGGAAGGCCACGATGGCGGGACCAATGGCGACGTAGGCGAGGCCCGCGAGCACCCCGGCATTCCACCTCATGTGCGCCGGCGCGACCGTCCATTCAATGGCGCTGAACAGCGCGGACCACAGCACGCCGTACAGCACCTGCGCGAACAGGAAGGCACTCCAGCTGGCGCGCAGTTCGGGCGGGTCCTTCGGCTGCAGCAGGATCCAGGTGTAGAACGACCAGGCAATGGTCGCGCCTATCATGAACAGGTCGCCCGGAACCAGGTGCAGTTCGCGCAGCAGCTGGATGTCACCGCGGCACAGCACCACCAGCACGCCCGCGATGGAGAGCAAGGCGCCCGCCATCTGGCGCCCGCTCACCGCGACGCTGAAGAACATGCGGCCAACGAGCATCATCCACACCGGCATGCCCGCGGCGACCAGCGTGACGTTGATGGGCGTGGAGGTGTGCAGGGCAAGGTACTGCAGGGAGTTGTACAGGCCCACGCCGAACAGGCCAAGCACGGCGTAGCGTTTCCACTGCGTCCAGATGGCGCCTCCAGCGTCGGCTCGCAAGATGCGCCAGCCCAATGGCAGCAGGACCACCAGCGCGATCGTCCAGCGCAGCAGGTTGAGCGTCATCGGCGGGACGGCATCGCGCAGCAGGCGCCCGACGATGGCATTGCCCGCCCACAGCAGCGGCGGGATGGTCAGCAGCAGGGCAGTGGACGGGGTGAGCTTGTGATTCAACGGCGCCGGGGTGGTGTCAGGACGCTGGGCAGGGCCTTGGGCAAGGTATCGGGATAGTCGCGCGAGAAGTGCAGGCCGCGGCTCTCGTGCCGCGACAGCGCGCTGTTGACGATCAGCGATGCGACATCGACCAGGTTACGCAGCTCCAGCAAATCATGGGTGATGCGGAAGTTGCGATAGTACTCGTCGATTTCTTCCTTGAGAAGGGCGATCCGGTTGGCCGCGCGCTGTAACCGTTTGGTGGTGCGCACGATGCCCACGTAGTTCCACATGAAGCGCCGCAGCTCGTCCCAGTTGTGGGCGATGACCACTTCTTCGTCGGCGTCGGTGACGCGGCTCTCGTCCCACTCGGGCAGGCCGCGCGCCGCGGCGTGCTCCTTGGCGGCGATGTCCTCGGCGCAGGCGCGCCCGATCACCACGCATTCCAGCAGCGAATTGGAGGCCAGGCGGTTGGCGCCATGCAGGCCGGTGCAAGCCGTCTCGCCGACGGCGTACAGGTTGGCGATGTCGGTGCGGCCGGCGAGGTCGGTGACGATGCCGCCGCAGGTGAAGTGCACCGCCGGGACCACCGGGATCGGCTCTTTTGAAATGTCGATGCCGAGTTCAAGGCAGCGCGCGTAGATGGTCGGGAAGTGCTCCTGCAGGAACGCCGGCGACTGGTGGCTGATGTCCAGGTGGACGTAATCGAGGCCGCGCTTCTTCATTTCGAAGTCGATGGCGCGGGCCACCACGTCGCGCGGGGCCAGTTCGGCGCGCGGGTCGTGGTCCGGCATGAAGCGGCGGCCCGCGTCCTTGCCTGCTTCCGGCGGGAGCTTGAGCAGGCCGCCTTCGCCGCGGATCGCTTCCGTGATCAGGAAGGATTTCGCAAACGGGTGGTACAAGCAGGTCGGGTGGAACTGGATGAACTCCATGTTGGACACGCGGCAGCCCGCGCGCCACGCCATGGCAATGCCGTCGCCGGTGGCGGTGTCCGGATTGGTCGTGTACAGATAGACCTTGCCGGCGCCGCCCGTGGCCAGCACGGTGTGCTGCGCTTCGAATGTCAGTACGTGGCCGGTTTTTTCGTCCTGCACGTAGATGCCGTGGCACTGCGGGCGCTGCGGCAAGGTGGCGCCGCCTTCGCGCGCGGCCAGCTTGTCCGAGGTGATCACGTCGATCGCGCAGTGGTGCTCGAACAGGGTGATGTTCGGGTGCGCGCGCACCTTCTGTTCCAGCGTGACCTGCACCGCGTGGCCGGTGGCGTCGGCGGCGTGGATGATGCGGCGCTGGCTGTGGCCACCTTCGCGGGTCAGGTGGAAGCCCAGTTCCGCGCTGGCGTCGCGGGTGAAGGGGACGCCCTGGGCGATCAGCCATTCGATGGCGGCGCGCCCGTGTTCGACGATGTAGCGGGTGGCGCCTTCGTCGCATAACCCGGCGCCGGCGATGAGGGTGTCCTCGATGTGCTGGTCATGGCTGTCGCCGGAATCGAGCACCGCGGCGATGCCGCCTTGTGCCCAATTGCTGGCGCCATCAAGCAGCGCGCGTTTGGAAATGATGGCGACCGTGCGGGTTTCGGCCAGGTGCAGCGCGACCGACAGACCGGCCAGGCCGCTGCCGACGATGGCAACGTCGAATTTCATGGTTCGGTGGATGAAGTCAGAACGACAAGCCAACACTATAGTCGATTTGAATGTTGCGCGTCAGGCCGGGGTTTGTTGGCGCGGCTGTTTGGTTCTTGTCAAAGTTGGCCCCCTTCGGGTCCGCCAAGATGGGCGGGTGCCTGCAGGAGGGTCCATGATCCGCATCTTCAATCACTACGTTTCCAAGATGGCCTTCTTGCTGCTGCTGCTGGAGCTGGGCATCTTGCTGTCGGCGACCATCCTGGCGGGCGAACTGCTGCCGCCGCGCCACCATCATCCGGGCCACGTCGGCGGCCGCTACCTCACCAGCATCGCGTTCACGGTTGTCATTCTGTTCAGCATGAGCGCCCTCGGGATGTACCAGCACACGCTGCGCGCGGGCGTGCGCTCGACGCTCATTCGGCTGATTCCTTCCTTCGCCCTCGGATTCCTGCTGATGCACGCGCTGATCATGCTGCGGCCGGACATGTATATGGGGCGGGCCTCGATTGGGCTGGTGTTCGCGATCGGGGCCACGGGTGTCACGCTCACGCGCATCATTCTGGTGCGTTCGGCGGCATCGTCGTTCATTGGTCCGCGCCTGCTTTTCGTGGGCGGCGGACCGCTGGCGCGGGACTGCATCGCGCAGGTGGCGGCGCGCACGGGTGCCCATCCGTCGCGTGTGGTGGGCTGCGTGCAGGTGGAGGGCGAAGAGGTCTGCGTGCCGGAGGAGATGATGCTGGCGCAGGGCGAACCGCTGCTGGACATGGCGCGCCGGCACGGCGTGACCGAGATCGTGGTCGCGCTGGCGAACCGGCGCGGCGGACAGTTCCCGGTCCACCAGCTGCTCGAATGCGCGCTGCGCGGCATGCGCGTGATCGACGCTGCCACATTTTTCGAACGTGAGGCGAGTCAGATCCGTATCGATTCGCTACAACCGAGCTATCTCATTTATGGCGGTGGATTCGATCAGAGCTTCTGGCGCGCCTTCGTCAAGCGCGCGTTCGATCTGGCGGCCAGCCTCGTGATCCTGATATGTGCGCTGCCGGTGATGCTGCTGGCGGCCCTCGCGATCTGGTTCCAGGATGGCGGTCCGGTCTTCTATTCGCAGGAACGGGTGGGCCGCGACGGGCGGGCGTTCCGGGTGCTCAAGTTCCGCAGCATGCGCATCGATGCGGAAGCCGCTGGCACGCCCACCTGGGCCGCGCAAAACGACCCGCGCGTGACGCGCGTGGGACGCATCATCCGCGCGCTGCGGATCGACGAGCTGCCGCAGATCCTCAACGTGCTGCGTGGCGAAATGAGTTTCGTCGGGCCGCGGCCGGAGCGAGCCTACTTCGTCGAGCAGCTGGCGGCGCACGTTCCCTATTACGAGATCCGGCACCGGATCAAGCCGGGCATCACCGGGCTGGCGCAGGTGCGCTACCACTATGGCGCATCGGTCGATGACGCCATCAAAAAGCTGCAGTACGACCTTTACTACGTGAAGAACAACAGCCTGTTCCTGGACATGCTCATCCTGATCGATACGGTCCGGGTGGTCCTGTCGGGGAACGGCGCGCGCTGAGGAGGCACGATGGGACGCAAAAAGCTGCTGGTGGTGGAAGACGATGTCGGGCTGCAGAAGCAGCTGCGCTGGTCGCTCTCGGACTACGAGGTGATCGTGGCCGGCGACCGGGAAACGGCGGTGGCGCAGATCCACCGCCACCGGCCCGGCGTGGTGACGCTGGACCTGGGCCTGCCGCCCGATCATGATGGCGCCAGCGAAGGCCATGCGACGCTGCAGCAGATCCTCGCAGTGGCACCGGAAACCAAAGTGATCGTCCTCTCGGGGAACCAGGACCGGGCCAATGCGCTCAAGGCCGTGGCCATGGGCGCCTACGATTTCCAGCAGAAGCCCGTGGACATGCAGGTGCTGCCGTTGGTGATCGAGCGCGCGTTCACGCTGTTCGAGATGCAGGAAGAGAACCGGCGCATGCTGCAGATCCAGAGCGATTCGCCGCTGGCTGGCATCGTCACGCGCGACCCGGGCATGCTGCAGCTGTGCCGCAGCGTCGAGAAGGTGGCGCCCACTACGGCGACCGTGATGCTGCTGGGGGATTCGGGCTGCGGCAAGGAGCTGATTGCGCGCGCGCTGCACCGCATGAGCGGGCGGCAGGATGCGCGCTTCATCGCCATCAACTGTGCATCGATTCCCGAGCAGCTGCTGGAGAGCGAATTGTTCGGGCACGAGAAGGGCGCCTTCACTGGCGCCGCCCAGCAGACGCTCGGCAAGATCGAACTGGCCAACGGTGGCACCTTCTTCCTCGACGAGATCGGGGATATGGCGCTGCCGCTGCAGGCCAAGTTGCTGCGCTTTCTGCAGGAGCGCGTGATCGAGCGGGTGGGCGGGCGCACGGAGATTCCGGTGGACGTGCGGATCGTCTGCGCGACGCACCAGGATTTGCAGGCGCTGGTGCAGGACGGCCGCTTCCGGCGCGACCTGTTCTACCGCCTCAGCGAGATCGTGCTCACCATTCCGCCGCTGCGTGAGCGCACCGGGGACCGTGCGCTGCTGGCGCATCACTTCAAGAACCGCTTCTGCGTGACCGAGAGCCGGTCTACCTTGAGCTTTTCGGAGGAGGCGCTGCGCGTGATCGAGCAGTACGACTGGCCGGGCAATGTGCGCGAGATGGAAAACTGCATCAAACGCGCGGTGATCATGTGCGATGGACCGCAGATCACGCCGGCCGACCTGGGGCTGCCGCAGATGGAAAGCGGCGAGGAGCCGGTCAACCTGCGCCAGGTGCGCGACGCGGCGGAGTACAAGGTGATGGTTACGGCGCTGGCGCGGGCCGACGGGAACATCGTCAAGGCCGCGGAGCTGCTGGGGGTGAGCCGCCCCACGCTGTATGACCTGATGAACCATCACGGCATCAGGCGGCTCGGGTAGGGACTATTCCTGGAGGTCCGGCGGCGCTTCGGCGCCGCGCGCGGCCTCCGCTTCTTCCTTCGGTTTGGCGGCGACGGCGGGCAGCGGACGGGCGGCCTCCCCATCTTCCTTCGGTTTGACGGTGACGGCCGGCAGTGGGTGGCCGGCATCGGCCAGTTTGTTGCGCAGGCCGGGCAGCGGGAAGCCCAGCCGGTACGCTTCGCTCGCATGCGCGGCGGCGCGCGCCCAGTCCTTCTTCCGTACGCAGAGCAGGCCCGCGTTGTAGTGCGAGCGGGCGTCGTTCGGGTCCGAGGCGATCACCTTTTCCAGCTGGGCCAGCGCATCCTCGTCGCGGCGGGTGGCAAGCAGGAAGTCGGCATACACCCGGCGCACTTGCGTGTCGGCCGCGGAAAAACGCAGGGCGCGGTCGAAATAGCATTCGGTGGAATAGCGGGCACCGTGCGGACGCGGGTTCTGCTCACGGATCGACAGCCGGACCAGCGCCGCGAGCGCGCGGTGGTGATTCGGGAAGTGCTCGAGCGTGTAGCCGAGGTCTCCGCCCAGCGGGCCGGAGGCGCCGTGCCGGAGGCTTTCCACGTCGGCGGTGAAGTGATAGGCCTCGACCACTTTGAGCCGGTCCGCGGCCTGCGGGTCGGTGTAGTCGCCGCCGCTTTGCGGGACGGTGACGGCGCCGCAGTCGCGCACCGGCGTGGAGGGAACGGACGAGGTGGCCGCGGCGGCGGCGATCAGCAGGGCTGTGAGCATAGGGTCACCATGAAACGATCCAGTTGGCGCTCGCCTCGGCGACCTGGTCCCGCCAGGCGCGCGAAGCAAAGCTGTGGCCCGCCGCGGGGATGTCGATGCGCTGGCAGTCGACGTCGTTGCGGGCAAGGAGGGCGGCAAAATCCTGCGCCTGGCGGTCGGCCCCGCCGAGGATGACGAGGGTGCGGCCGTCGAAGCAGTCGAGGCTCGCCATCAGGCGCTGGGCCAGCGTGGCGGCGGGGTCGTGCGCGGTGCGGCGCATCTGCTGGCGGATGTGGGACATGGCCTGGGCCATGTCCAGGCTGCGCGAGGCGATGTTGCGCCAGAATTCGAGCTCGCCGACGCGTGCTTGCTCGGTGCGTCCGCCGTGGGCCACTTCGGGATCGGTAGACCAGGGGTTGAGCAGGATCTGGCCGCACACGCGGGCGTCGGTGCAGGCATAGAGCGCCGCGGCGGTACCCGCGTCGCCGATGCCCCAGATGACGATTTCTTTCAATTCCGGCACGTGAATGAAAAATTCTTTCACGGCGGCCGCGATGTCGTCGCCGATAGCGTCGAAGCGGCGCGCGGAACATTCGCTGTCGCCGCAGCCGCGGTGGTCGAAGCGCAGCACCGGAATGCCGCGCGCGGACAGGCTGCGCGAAATCAGCGTGTGGTGGCGGTGGCTGCCGGTGCGGTATTGGCCTTGCTCGGTCACGATCAGCATGCCGCGTGCCAGCGGCCGTTCGGGCACGTCGAGCACGCCGAACAGGCAGCAGTGGGCGCACATGAAGCGCAGGGCGCGTTGCTGGGTATTCATATGCGCTCCGGGGCGGCAAAGCGCGTGGTCGCGTCCAGCAGGGCGGGCGAGTCGGCGATCGCGCGGGTGGCCCAGAATGCCGGGCCGGCCACGTGGTGGAAGCGCAGCGTGGTGTCGGGCCAGCGG
>NZ_SPVF01000072.1 GCF_004614185.1 Zemynaea arenosa
GGCCCATGCGGCACCGGGTGCGGTGCCGCTGGTGCCGCCGCTCGCGCCGCTCGCCGCCACGCCCGCATCGGCGATGGCGCCGGTGCTGCAGCGCTACCAGCTGGATGCGGCGAGCCTGGAGCACATCTACACGGTAAAGAACGGCGCCGCGCGCGCGGCAGCGTTCAAGCGCTTCTACGATGAGTGGCGCTCGGCCCTCGATGCCCTCCCCTTCGACAGCTACGGCGTGGACGACCGCATCGACTGGGTCATGCTGCGCAACCAGATCGGCTTCGAACAGCGCGAGCTCGAAGCAGCAGGCCAGCGGCAGGCGGAGGCGCAATACCTGATGCCGTTCCTACGGCCCTTGATCGACATGGCCGAGGCGCGCCGCCTGATGCAGCCGCAGGACGGCGCGCAATCCGCCGCCGTGCTGCAGAAAGCCCTCAATGAGGCGCGTGCGGCTACCGGCAGGCTGGCATCGTCACCCGCATGGGACAGCGCCAAGCCCTACGCCACCCGCAGCACCGCCAGCCGCGCCGTGCGCACCATCCGCGCCACCGCTCAGGACCTCAAGGACTGGTACGAGTACTACGCGGGCTACGACCCGCAATTCGCATGGTGGGCCAAGCGCCCGTACGAAGACCTGTCCAGGGAGCTCACCGCCTATGCGCACCAGCTGCAGGAGCGCCTGGTCGGCAAGTCCACCAAGCTGCTTAACGTGACCGGCGATCCGATCGGCCGCGCAGGCCTCGTCAGCGCCTTGCAGCGCGAGATGATCCCCTACACGCCGGAAGAGCTCATGGCGCTGGCGGAGAAGGAGCTGGCCTGGGGCGAGGCGGAGCTGCGCAAGGCCGCGCGCGAGATGGGCTACGACGACGACTGGCACGCGGCCATGGAAAAGGTGAAGACGCTGTACGTGCCGCCGGGCCAGCAGACCGGCATGGTGCGCGGACTGGCGCAGGAGGCAATCAACTACGTCACCGCCAACGACCTGGTGACGGTGCCGGAAGTGGCGCGCCGCAGCTGGCGCATGGACATGCTGTCGCCGGAGGCGCAGCTGGTCAGCCCCTTCTTCCTGGGCGGTGACACGATCCTGGTCTCGTACCCGACGGACGCGATGACGCATGAGCAGAAGCTGATGACCATGCGCGGGAATAACCCGCACTTCTCGCGCGCCACCGTGCACCACGAGCTGATTCCCGGCCACCACCTGCAGATGTTCATGTCCGCGCGCTACCACCCGGAGCGCATGCTGTTCGATACGCCGTTCTATGTCGAAGGCTGGGCGGTGTACTGGGAGATGCTGCTGTATGAGCGCGGCTTCGCGGTCAAGCCGGAAGACCGCATCGGCATGATGTTCTGGCGGAACCACCGCGCGGCGCGCATCCTGTTCTCGCTCGGCTTCCATCTCGGGAAGATCACGCCGGAGCAGGCCGTGGACATGCTGGTGCAGCGCGTGGGCCATGAGCCGGACAACGCGCGCGCCGAGGTGCGGCGCTCCTTCAACGGCGACTATCCGCCGCTGTACCAGGCGGGCTATATGATCGGCGCCTTGCAGCTGCGGGCTCTGGCTCGCGAGATGACGGCCAGCGGCTGGCCGCTCAAGCAGTTCCACGACACGGTGCTGCGATCGGGCGAGCTGCCGATCGAACTGCTGCGCGCACGGCTCAAGGGCCAGCGCATCGAACGCAATTTCGCGCCGACGTGGCGCTTCTATCAATAAGCCTCTTCATGAAACGACATACCCTCGCCTGCGCCATCGCAGCCGCGCTGCTGCTCTGCGGTGCACCCTTCCCTTCGTTCGCTGCCGGTGCCAGCGCCACGGCGACCAAGACCGCTGCGACTGCGCCCGCCCAGCAAATGGCCACGCTGGCCGACCGCTACTACGCGGAGATCGCGCGCTTCGACCCGATCGGCGCGACCGAGAACGGCGACATCCGCTACAACGACCAGCTGACGATCGCCATTGCGCCCAAGGTCCGCGCGCAGCACCTGGCCCGCTTCCAGCAGTTCCTGCGGCAGCTGCACACCATCCCGCGCGCCAGGCTGGCGCACCGCGACCAGGTCAGCTACGACATCATGGACTATGAGCTGACCACCACCCTGGCGCTGGAACGCTTCCCCGACCACCTGCTCCCGGTGAGTCAGATGGACAGCGTGCCGGTCATGCTGGCCAATTATGCGGGCGGCCAGAGTGGCCAGCCTTTGAAGACGCCGCAGGATTACCGCGCCTTCCTCAAGCGCCTGAACAACCTGCCCGCATGGCTGGACCAGGCAGTGCTGAACATGCGCGAAGGGATGCGCACGGGCGTGGTGCAGCCCAAGGCCGTCGTGACTGCGATGCTGCCGCAGTTCCGCAAGCTGACCAGCAAAACGGTCGAGGAGAACATCTACTACTCGCCGATCACGAACATGCCGGCCACCTTCAGCGCGGCGGACAAGGCGAAGTTCAAGGCCGAATACAGCGCGCTCCTCAAATCCAGGCTGATGCCGGCGCTGGACCGCTTTGCGAACTTCCTCGAACAAGACTACCTGCCGGCGGCGCGCACCAGCGCCGGCTGGAGCGCCCTGCCGCAGGGCGAGGCGTGGTACCGCGCCTACGTGGCATCGTCGACCACCACCAGCATGACGCCGGAGCAGATCCACGCGAAAGGCCTGTCCGAAGTCGCGCGCATCCAGCAGGAGTACGCGGCGCTGGGGCCGAAGATGGGCTACGACGGCCCGGCCAGCGGCCTGCCGAACTGGGTGGCGCAGCAGGCGAAGTTCAAGCCGTTCACCTCCGACCAGCAGGTGCTGGAGGTGTTCCGCCAGCTCGATGCGACGCTGCGCACCAAGCTGCCCTCGCTCTTTACGCTGATGCCGAAGGCGCCGCTGGACCTGCGGCTGGAGCCGGAACTGTCGCGCGAGACCGCGTCGGACCACTACACGGCGCCCACGGCGGACGGCTCGCGGCCAGGCGTGTTCTGGTCCGTGGTGAACGATCCGAAGCAGTATGGGTCGACCGGCATGGTGACGCTGTTCCTGCATGAAGGCCAGCCGGGCCACCACTTCCACATCGCGCTGCTGCAGGAACTGGGTCTTCCGGACTTCCGCAAGTTCGGCGGGAACAACGCCTTCACCGAAGGCTGGGCGCTGTACGCGGAGACGCTGGGCAAGGAGATGGGCCTGTTCGACAAGCCGGAAGACTACTTCGGCCACCTGAATGACCAGATGCTGCGGGCCGTGCGCCTGGTGGTGGACACCGGCATGCACGAGAAAGGCTGGACGCGCGAGCAAGCCATCGCCTACATGCGCGAGACGCTGGGCTACTCGGAGGACGAAGCGCGCAACCAGGTCGAGCGCTACATGGCGTGGCCGGGGCAGGCGCTGAGCTACAAGATCGGCGCACTGAAGATCCAGGAGCTGCGGGCGCGCGCGGAACAGGCGCTGGGACCGAAATTCAGCCTGCCGAAGTTCCACGAGATCGTGCTGGGCGACGGCACGCTGCCCCTGGCGCTGCTGGAGGCGAAGGTGGACGCGTGGATCGCGGCCAGCAAATAACCACGGCGTGAGCCACCACGAGCCGCGCCCCGGAAAGGGGCGCGGCTTTTTTTACATCACTGCGAACACCGGATAGCGGCGCCACTCGGGTTCGTGATAGCGCGCGCAGTTGGCGTAGATGAAGTTGAGGACCGCCTCCTGGCTGGACAGCAGCTGGGGGTGGTCCTTTTTCCATTGCTCGAACCTGGCCGCCAGTTCCGGCTCGGTGGCCAGCAGTTCGGCGGCGTGATCCTCGAACACGTAGTCCGAGAAGTTCTCCTTCTTTTCCAGCACGGCGTTGAAGAAGCCCCAGCGGAAGAAGCTGTCGTGCCCCATCGGCTCCAGCGTCTCCACGGCGTAGCGGGCCTTTTCCTGGTCGAGCGGGATCCACCAGTCGCCAGCCTTGAGCGTCACCGTGGCGGTGCGCGGCTCGAGCGCCACCTCGTCGTGGTACATGTGGCCTTCGTAGGCGTTCGGGCGCGGGCTGACGTGGCGGATGTGGTACCAGCGCACTTCCTGCGCGCGCGCCTCGGTCAGTTCCTCCATCTTCACGCCATTCAGCTGCAGGCGCTCGATGACCTCGCGCCATGCGGCGGGAACCACGTAGGCGCGCGGCGCCTGCACCGTGACATCCGCGTTGAAACGGTTGTAGTAGGCGATGTTGCGCTCCCAAGGCTCGTTGCGGTCGTAGTAGAGGCGCGAATACGTACCCAGGACGCTCGGCTTGTACTTGGCGGCGTAACCCCTGAAGCGGAAGGTGGACGGGTTGGCTTCGTCCATTTGCCAGTGCACCGGCCACTCGCGCGGACGGGCCGCCTTGGCCGCGCGGCGCAGCTGCTGGATCCTGTCCCCATGCTGGATCGTGAAGTCCAGCGCCGTCTCCACCAGAGCGCGCATGGATTCATAGCGGTCCGCGAACGGCTTCAACATGTGCGTCTCGGGCATGAAGCCGATGGTGTGATGCAGGGCCGCGTAGCCGGTCGAGAAGCGCGGCGTTTCGAGGAATTCGGCGATGCCGTCGTCCGGCGCATCCTTGACCGGGTTCACGTAGGGGCACATCGGCCAGCCGCGCTGCTCCATCTGCGCAAACATCGCAGGCAGCATGGTGTCGCGCAGGAAGGCGCCCAGCTCACCACCCAGCTTGTCGGCCTGGGTGTGGATGAGGGTCATGGTGTAGCTGTAGTCGGCGCCGTTGGAGGTGTGGGTGTCGACCATCACATCCGGGTCCCAGGCGGCAAAGAAGCGGTTGAACACCTGGGCGGTGACCGAATCGCACTTGATGAAGTCGCGGTTCAAGTCCAGGTTGCGCGCGTTGCCGCGGAAGCCGAACAGCTCCGGCCCCTCCTGGTTCACGCGCGAGGTGTTGGCGCGATTGTGGCTGCCATCCACGTTGTACATCGGGATGAACAGGAACACCGTGCGACCCAGCGCGGCCAGGCGCTCGGGCTGGGTGCAGAAGTCGCGCACCAGTGCCATGCACACGTCCACGCCTTCCGGCTCGCCGGGGTGGATGCCGTTGTTGTTGAAGAAGATCGGACGCTGCTGGTCCTGGATGTCCTTCAGGGCGAACACGCCGTCGGCGGTGACGATGCCCATGTGGATCGGAATCCCGGCATCGGACATGCCGATCTCAGTGAAGCGCAGGATCTTCGGGTACTTCAGCGACAGCTCGCGGTAGTACGCGATGCAGTCAGCGTGGGTGGTGGTCTGGTTGCGGTTGCCCTTTTCATAGGGCGTCAGCATGTGGTCCATGGCGTGTGAGCGAAGACGGTTAAGCGAAGCCGCTACGATACAGCAAGCGGCAGCGTAATGTTCACCTCTGTGCCGGATTCGGCGGAGGAGTCGATCTTCATGGCGCCGCCCATCGCCACCACGCGCTCGCGCATGCCGATGATGCCGATGCCTTCGGAGGCGCGGCCCGTGTCGAAGCCGGCGCCGTTGTCGCGGATGGCGATGTCCAGTTCCTCCTCGCCGAGCGTCATCGTGACGCTGGCGCGGCTGGCGGTGGCGTGTTTCATGATGTTGGAGAGCGCCTCCTGCACGATGCGGTAGGCCGAGATGGCGACCTCTCCTTCCACGCGCGAGAAGTCGCCCTCGGCGTGGAATTCGAACTGGCAGTCGCCGTTGTTGTAATGGCGGGTCATCTCTTCCACGGCGCCGTCGAGGCCCAGCATGTCGAGCACTTCGGGCCGCAGGCGGCGCACCAGGCGGCGGCCGCTCGCGTACAGGTCCAGCGTGAGCTTGGTGATGGCGGCGGACTTCTGCTTGATCTCGTCGATCTGCGGTCCCGGCTCCATCTTCTCCGCCAGGCGCATGATGGCCTGCGACTCCAGGCGCGCGGCGATCAGCGAAGCGTTGAGCTCATCGTGGATCTCGATGGCGATGCTCTTGCGCTCATCCTCCACGATGGAGTTCACCTTGTGTATCAGCTTGCGCTTTTCGGCGTCCGCGCGGACGGCCTGGTTGCGCGATTCTTCCAGGTCGCGGGTGCGCTCGGCGACCTTGTTTTCCAGGTCCTGCTTGGCCTCGTTGAGCGCGACTGACATCTCGGCGATGGAGGACTGCAGCTCGCCCACCTCGCCGCCGGTGGTCACGTCCACCTTGACCAGGTAGTTCCCGCTGCGGATCTGACGCAGGGCGTCGATGGCGGTCTTCAAAGGCATGGCCAGGCTGCGGGCGAGCAGCAACGCGAGCGCGCCGGAGACCAGCAGCGCCAGCGCCGCCATCACCAGCTCCACCTGGAAGCGGGCGATCTGCTTGTCCATCAGGTTCGACGGCGACATCGTCACGCGCACGTAACCCACCACCTCCATCGTCATCGTGGGCGGGCGGGCATCGCTGGAGCCGCTGACGTGCGGCGCGCCGTTTTCCGAGAACAGGTTCACCCAGATCATCTGCTTGCGGATGGGGGCTTCGAACACGCGCTCCTCGGCATCGCGCCCGCCCTCCGCGCTCACGCCGACCACCTCGCGGCGGTTGGCGTCCACCACGTCGATGCGGTAGATCGATTTATCCGACTGAACCAGGCCATTGATAGTCAGGCGCAGGTCCGTTAGGTTGCCGGAGATGACGTTGTATTCGCTGGTCTCGGCCAGCGCGCGCGCCAGGATGCGGCCACGCTCGGCCAGCTCCTCGGAGACCTGGGCGCGGTGCGAGAACCAGGAGTACCAGACGATGGAGCAGAACAGGTAGGCCACCGGCAGCATGGCGATGACGATCATGCGCTTGCCGATCGACCAGCCGGTCCAGAAGGGCGTCATCGCGGCACTCCCACGGGGCGGCGCGCGTAGTGGCGGATGCCGTCATCCAGCGCCAGGTTGAGGGAGCGCGCCACGCCCTCGTTGACGATGGTGCGGAAGTAGCGCGGGAACTGGGGCGGCGGCAGGTCGCCGCCCAGCGCGTAGGCGGCGATGATCTCGGTGAGCTGGATGTTGATGTCCTGGAGGTCCGAGAAGGTGGTGGCGAGTGCGCCGGACTTCACCATGTCCGCCGAAAAGCCGATCACGCCCTGGCCGTGGCGGTAGGTGGAGAGCAGGATGTTGCGCACGTTCTCGGTGGTGAAGACGGCGCGGTCGGGCAGCGCAAGCAGGACCTGGGTCTGGGCCATGCGGTTCAGGACTTTGTTGATGTCGTCCTTTTCGCCAAACGGCTCGATGCTCACGCTGGGCAGCAACGGGCGGAAGAACGCAGCATCGCTGCTGAGGATCGCGGCCACGCGCACGGGGCGGCGGTACAGCAGGGCGACGAGGCCCAGCTGGTCGGCGGGGTTGGGTTCCGCGTAGACGCCGCTGATCTCGACGCCCGGCTGCGTCGCGCCGATCGCGTGCCACACCTGGCTGGAGGTATAGGCCGAGAGGATCACGCCGCCGGTGCGCTGGGTGACTTCGCGGCGCAAGGCGACCGGGCCGATGGTCACGGCGATGGGCTTGCGCAGCGAGCCCGGAATGGCGCGCACGCGCTGGCGCAAGTCCTCGGCGATGCGGCGCGTGAGATTGCTGTCGTCCGCGGTGACGATCTCGATCTCCACGGCGCGCGCGCTCGCGCATGCGGCCGCACACGTGAGAAGGAACCAACCGGCGAGCCGCGCGCGGGCCCGCATCTCAGGGCTCGATCAGGCCGTGGCGCACAGCCAGCTTGGTGATGTAGGCCTGCCGGTCCACGCCCAGCTTTTCCTTGATCGACTGGCTGATGTTGCTGATGGTCTTGGTGGAGAGATTGAGCTTCTCCGCGATCTCGGCGTTGGTCAGGCCCTCGGCCATCAGCTTGAAGATTTCCAGCCCGCGCTGATCGAGCTGGGATTGCGGCGAGACATCGCCCTGCACCGACAGGTTGGCCAGGCGCTCCGCGATTTGCGGCAGGAAATACAGCTTGCCGCTGCGGGCCGCGCGCACGGCGTTGGCCAAGTCAGCCGGGTCGCAGTCCTTGGTGACGAAGGCGCGCGCGCCGAGGCGGTAGGTTTCCTTGATCAAACTGTCCTGGTCGAACTGGCTGAGGAAGACGACGCGCGCCTGCGGATGGCGGCCGAGGATGGTGCGGGCGGCGTCCAGGCCCGAGAGGCCCGCGCCGAAGCGGATGTCCAGCACGACCACGTCCGGCTGGCGTTCGGCATACATGGCGACGGCCTCATCCGGCGTACGCGCCTGGCCGACCACCTCCATGCCCACCCCCGCCAAGGAGGTGGCAAAACCGGCCATGACGATCGGGTGGTCGTCGGCCAGCATCACGCGGATGGGTTTTTCTTCTTTGTTCATGGCCTCGGTAACCTTTGCTTACCAAAGAATGGAAGTAATGTGTGCCACCTAACAGCAGTGGATACCCGAACAGGAGGATTATGTCACACAACGGAGCAGCAGTCCGGATTTTACACTTTGACACGAAACTGCTCAGAAATCCCTTGGCTTTTACTCGCGCTTTGCATATAGTTCTTCCATCGGATAGCAATTTGAGTTTCCAAACATCCGAAACAGCTCAGTCTCACATGCTGGACACCCCAAGCGGTACATAACGAAAAGGAGAGTCAACATGGAGTTCACGTACAACCAACAGCACGAATCCAATACCAAGTACACGAAGGTGGCGCTGGTCGGGCTGCTGCACGTCGCGCTGGGCTATGGTCTGGTGCAGAGCCTGAGCAAGGTGAATGTGCATTTCGACCATCCGATCGAAACCATGCTGGAGCTGACGCCGCTGAAGGCGCCGCCCCCGCCGCCGCCGCCGAAAGAGCCGCCGAAACCCAAAGTAGCGGAAGCGCCGAAACCGGTGCCGATCCCGCAACCGGAAGTGGTGACACCGCCGCCCGAACCGGTTGAAACGGTGCAAGCCCAAGTGACAAGTGATCCGGCTCCGGCCGAGCCCGCCCCCGCGCAACCTGCTGCCGCGCCCGCAAGCGACAGCGGTACGCCGGGGAACATCGGGACGGCCGTGATGGCGGATGGGTGCGCCACCCCGGAGTATCCGGCCAAGGCCCTGCGCAACAACGAGACCGGAACGACGACGCTGGCCCTGCTGGTGGGCGCGGACGGCCATGTGGAAAGTGCGAAAGTGCAATCCTCCAGCGGTTCGCGCGAACTGGACCGGGCGGCTGTGTCGGCTCTGTCGATGTGCAAGTTCAAGCCGGGCATCGCGTCCAACGGCCAACCGCAAGCCGGCTGGGCACGCCTGGATTACGTCTGGAAACTGGATAGTTAAAGTGCGCGGCGCGTGCGCCGCAGAGTTGCCCCTACCCCTCGTCCGACTCCAAGCGGGCGAGGGATTTTTTTTGCGTGTTCGCTAAGCAAGGGGCGACGGGGCGTGGGGCGCGGGGTCAGGCACCGAAGCGCGCCAGCGCCCGGGCGGCCGCGGCGTGGGCGTCTTGCTCGACAATGGCATTGTGGGCCGTGATCACGCGGATGAACGGCCAGGCGAGGATGGCGCGCGCGCTGGCGGCTGCGGCGGCGCGGTCACGGGTGGCGAGGCGCACCGTGCGCGGCACGTCCAAGTGGTTGCGCACGCCGGTCAGGCGGGCATAGGCGCCCGCCTTCCAGTCGAGGTCGCCGCACCAGCACTGCAGGAGATCGGTGGCAATCAGAGTGGCGGACGGCTTGTGGAACCACACCACTTCGTTGGCAATCGGAATGCCCTGCACGGCGACCTGGTCCAGCTCGGCGGCCCACTCGGGTTCCACGGTGTCGCCCAGGGTACGCAGGGAGGTCAGGTCGGGCCGCTTCTCCGCCAGGCCGGGCGCGCCGTACACAGCCGCGTCCGGGAAGGCGCGCAGGGCGTGGCCGATGTACATGTGGTGATAGCGGTTGGGCGCGACGAGGTAGGCCACCTCGCCCAGCTGCCGCAGCTGGTTCCGCACGTCGTCGCCGAACTTGATGGGCGAGTGCAGCCACAGCCTGCCATTGCCGAGCCGCACAACCGTCATGCGGGACGAGACCGGCAGACCGGCGGCCTTGAAGCCGCGCTGCATGTGCCAGAGGTCGGGTGCAATTTGAATGAGCATATTGACATTGTAGTGGCATACAATGCCCGAGCTTGAATTCTCGATTCCTCACTCACACGATGGATACCATGCCCAAGAAGACGTCTCCGTTGGCCCTGGCCGCGTTCGCCACAAGCGCCGCGCTCGCCCTGCCCCTGTATGCCCATGCCGCTCCGGCCAAGCCCGCCCAGCCCACTGTCGAGGAAGCGCCGCTGCGTGCCCACCTCGCGTTCCTGTCGAGCGACCTGCTGGAAGGCCGCGGCACCGGCCAGCGCGGCGGCGACCTGACCGTCGCCTATCTCGAAGCGCAAGCCATGGTGCTCGGCCTCAAGCCGGGCAACGGCAACAGCTACCGCCAGCCGGTGAAGATCGCGGGCGTGAAGGGCTTGCCAGAGCAGAGCTCGCTGGCCGTGCAGGCCAACGGTGCGGCGCACGCCTTCACCTACGGCAAGGACTGGGTCTGGGCGCCGGGCGACAGCCAGCCCGCGCACACCTTCAACCATGACCTGGTCTTCGTCGGCTACGGCATCGTGGCGCCGGAGGAGGGCTGGAACGATTACGCCGGGCTGGACTGCACCGGCAAGGTGGTGGTCGCCATGGTCAATGACCCGCAGCCGACCGCGGCCGAGGCCAAGCGCTTCGGCGGCAAGGCCCTGACCTACTACGGCCGCTGGACCTACAAGTTCGAGGAAGCGGCGCGCCACAAGTGCGCGGGCATCCTGCTGATCCACACCGACGCATCGGCCTCGTATGGCTGGAGCGTGGTACAGAACAGCTGGCTGGCCGAACGCTTCCAGCTGGCGCAAGGCACGCCGGGCAGCGGCCTGCAGGGCTGGATGACGGACCCGGCCGCGCGTGGGCTGTTCACCGCCGCCGGACAGGACCTGGACAAGCTGCGCGCCGCGGCCGAGGTCAAGGGCTTCAAGCCGGTGGCGCTGAACGCCAAGGTGGTCGGCGACGAGAAGGCGGCCGTGCGCACCATCGAGCAATTCAACGTGGCGGGCGTGGTGCCGGGGACCGATCCCAAGCTCAAGGACGAGGTCGTGATCTACAGCGCGCATTGGGACCACCTGGGCAAGCAGGGCACCACGGGCGACATCATCTACAACGGCGCGATCGACAACGCGTCCGGCAGCGCGGGCCTGCTGGCCATGGCCGAAGCCGCCGTGAAGTCGCCGGCCAAGCGCAGCCAGATGTTCCTGTGGGTCGCCGCCGAAGAGCAGGGCCTGCTGGGCAGCGCGGCCTACGCGACCGCCCCGCTGTGGCCGCTCAACAAGACGGCCGCCGCCCTCAACATGGACAGCCTGAGCAACGCAGGCGCCACGCGCGACGTCGGCACCGCGGGCGCCGAGCGCACCGACTTGGGCAAGATGGCGGAAGCCACCGCCAAGGCCATGGGCATGCGCATCGCCAAGCCGGAACCGGACCTGGCCGGCATCTACTTCCGCAGCGACCACTTCGCATTCGCCAAGGCGGGCGTGCCGGCCTTCTCGATCGAGCCGGGCAGCGAGGCCGTCAAGAATGCCGCCGCTGCCAAGGCCATCCGCGACGCCTACGCGGCCAAGTACCACCAGGTCACGGATGAGTACGACCCGGCCTGGGACCTGTCCGGCATGGTGCAGGAGACGCAGTTCGCCCTGAACCTGGGCCAGATGGTGGCCAATGCGCCCAAGATGCCGGCCTGGAAAGCGGGCGACGCGTTTGGCGCCGTGCGCGCCGCCGCCAGCAAGTAAAGTGGTCCTTCCGCGGGCGCCGGACCGGCGCCCCGCTTCCCCGGCGGCGCGGATCGTTTTCGCGCCGCCGAGTTCCGATTCCCCACCTGACGCATCGCTGGTCTCCGGCCCTCCTCCTCTGCATACTGGGCATATCGTTCGACGCCGGAGGCGCCATGCACGTGCCCATCCCCGTTCACCTGTTCAGCGTGCAGGACATGTCCTGCGTGTTCGACCACGCCCTGCACCTCGCGCAGGACGGCAAGGTCGCGGTCACGGACGGCGGGGAGGTGGTGGCCTGGCTGATCTCGGCCGAGCGCTATGCCGACCTGATGGCCCAGTGCAACCTCATGCACGGGCAGCTCAGCCTGCTGCGGCCGCTGGGCGCGG
Organism: Zemynaea arenosa; assembly: GCF_004614185.1. Classification (GTDB taxonomy): domain Bacteria; phylum Pseudomonadota; class Gammaproteobacteria; order Burkholderiales; family Burkholderiaceae_D; genus Telluria; species Telluria arenosa. Next base: position 12,067 of record NZ_SPVF01000072.1, read on the forward strand.
CTTCGGAGGCTACTTGCGAGGTGCCGGCTCCACCATCAGCCGGTTGATATACGGGTCCAGCGCCAGCGCGCCGCCGTAGGGCTCGGGGTGGTACTCGTAGACGTAGCTGGGGCAGAGCGAATACTGGATCTGCAGCATCAGGCGCGAGGCCTGGGTGGGGCTCTGGCCCTTGTGGATGCCGGCCGTGTCCACGGCGAAGGCAAAGCCGCTGGTGCCCATCGCGGCGATCAGGTTGGCATCTCCATAACGCTGGCGGATGTCCTCGTCGTCAAAGCGGCGCAGGCGCATGGTGGCCTGCTCCGTATGCGTGCCGCGCACAAACACGTGCGGGCCATCGTTGGGACCGACGTCCGTCAGGTACACGATCACCTTGAAATAGCGCCAATCTTCCGAATCGCGGTGGTACTGCTGCAGGTTGCTTTCGCCTTCGTCGCACGGAAAGGACCAGCGCATGCCAAGCTGGGAAATGGTGGGCTTGCAGCCGATGTAGGCGGTGGCCAGCTCCAGCAGCAGCGGGCTGTTGCACAGGTCCAGGATGTGCGGGCAGCCCAGGATGTCGGGCAGGTCGAAGTCGGCGATGCGGGTGTCCGGCGGGGTGTCGCCGATCTTGAACTTTTGCGCCGCGTTGTGGCGGTTGGTCATTACCTTGGTGGCCATGTAGGCGCGCACGTCGGCGCACTGCTCGGCGGTGAGCACGTTGCCGAGGCTGGCGTAGCCGTCGCGGCTCAGCAGGTCGAGGGCGGCGCGCGAATTCACCGTGAGCGCGTTCTGGCCCTTGCCCTGGCGCGAGCGGATCCAGGCACGGCCGCTGCGCACAAACATCCGGCGCAGCGGCAGCAGGACCACCAGGCGCTGGAAATAATAGAGGAAGGAATTGACCGGACTGAAACCCGCACCAGGCGTGAGACGCGCGTATTTCATGCTTGCCCCCCAAAATCTCACGGGCGGCCGAAGCGGCGCCCCGATGGGACAGCATGCTGCGGCGCGGGGGGGCAGTATTGATGCAGCGCGCGTCAAGCCGACAGTTCACAAACCGGCTTGAGCGTGCTCAGACAAAGTGCGCGGGCCGTGCCACGGGGGCGACAGCCCGGCATTCAGCGGGGAATTACTTCTTGCTATCCGCTTCGCACTTCTTGATGAAGGCGGCCTTGGCGGCGCCAGCGAGGGCCTTGCCGTTCTTGTCGATGGCCTTGCTTTCGCAGGAGGCGGCCGGGGCGGAGGCGCTGTCGGCCTCGCACTTCTTCATAAACGCGGTCTTGGCGGCGCCGGCCAGCGGCTTGCCGTTCTTGCCAACGGCCTTGCCTTCGCAGGTGGCGGCCGATGCCATCGGAGCGGCGGAAGCGGCCGGGGCGGCGGAGGCTGCGGAGGATGCCATCGGAGCGGACGATTTGGCCGGGGCGGCCTGGGCCGCAGCGGACGCGGACGGCTTCGCCGCAAAGGCGCTGCCGGTGGAGAACGCCAGGGCGGCTACAACAACCAGGAATTTGTTCATTGCGGTTCCTCAGAAAAGGGCGACATGCCCTCCCCTCAACGCCGCCCAGCCCGGCTGCGTTGACGCCGCCTTTCGTCATTTCCGCTGCCGCACCGCGTCAAAAAAGAACCCGTCCCAATGCAGAACGAGCCGATCCTTCGACTTCACGAGAACGATGGTGCAAGACAGATCGAATACTTCCACAGGATTAGGCAAGTCCAGATTTTCAGCACTGATCCATGCCTCTTTGCGCAAGTAGAGGTTGGGTTCCACCCAAGACGACTCAAACGTCGGAACACCGCATTTTTCTTTGCCAAAGCGAAAACCTTCTCTATTGATCACGAAGGTCTTGCCGAGCAGGCGCCGAGCCTGTTTTTCATCCATGGAAGCAAGGTCAGCAGAATCAAGGACGGCTGTGAGCCTCCACGTTCCCATCACTAAAGGGCCAGGATCGTCGGCTGAGGCAATGCTGGGAAGTACAGCGCTGATGACCATGGTGGCGGCGACCAGTCCAACACCCATGACGCTGCCGTTTTTCATTTCATTTCCCTTGTCGCACAGCGTCAAAAAAAAACCCGCCCCAGTAGAACACCATGCGATCGCGCTTTCTGAAAAAGACGACTGTGCACTCAAGGTCGACAACCTCCACCGGGGTGGGCAGATGAAGGCGAGCGTTGCTGGCAGCCGCGTCCTGGCGTAGATAAAGCTCGGGCTCCACCCATTTGGATTCAAAAATCGGATTGTCACAAACGTCTTTGCCGAACCGTACTGTGTTCAGCCTCACCTGCAATATCTTCCCGATCATTCGCCGCGCTTCCTTCTCATCCATGGACGCCAGATCGGCAAAGTCCGCGACCGCCGTCACCTTCCAGTTGCCGATTGCCGGTGACGTCTCTGAAGGACTGCAGTGACCAGCCATATGCGGGATGCACAACATTAAAGTCAGCAGCCAGCGTGCCGAGACAAAAAGCCGAGGAAGGATCGTCATCAGCATCTCCGTGGGCTTCATGATCACCGCACACGTCGAAAAGGAGCGCTTTCCTCAGCTCGACGCCTGAAAAGGCCTGGCGCTACCACCAGTTTGCGCCCCTTCCCGCTACCGATGACGACCTTCACAGCCTGCGAAATGTGGCCGGCAGCCGCTTCGAAATCGCCTGATTGATGGTGGCGTACACCAATACCTGTGCGCGGTGCTTTGTGTTGTACGTGTAGCTCACCAAAGCATCGAACTGCGCCTGGTTCAACTGCACTCTTATCTTCCGTTTGACCTGTCGCTCCGCCTCCGTCACACGTTTGGCGAACTCAACGTCCACTGAGGAGGCATCGACTTTCTTGCGCAGTTCCTCCTCCGAACAGATACCCTTGTGCGCGTAGAAACCTGCGCCCCAGGTACAGTTGCCACCTTTCTTACCCATATCGTTGTAATACCGGAGCACGACCTTTTCGGTCAGCAGCATCTTCTGGCGCGCTTCCGCGCTCATGCTCATGCCGGCATTAGGCGAACTGGAAGATTGTGATGTTGAGCTCATCGGCACCTCCGTCAGAGAGAGATCAAAATCTATCCCGACAGGGGCACCCCGCCTTGCGCTACATCAAGCGAGCTGGACAGCTCAAAGCCGCACTTCGATCACGTGCGCGCGGATGCGGCCGGTGACCGGGCCGGCGCCAAATTCCTCGATGAGCGCGTCTTCGGCGACACGCGTGGCGGTGTCCAGGGCCTCCGACCCTAGCGCCTCGATCTCGGCGCGCATCGGCGTGGCCTGGCAAAACGCGATGGCCACCAATTGGGCCGAATCGGCATAGCTGGGCGCGCCCACGCTGACGATCTCGGGCGAGTGGCGGAAGCCACCCGCAATGAGGTCACGCCGGATAACGTCCGGATCCGCATAGCCATGCGGAATGCGCTGCATGAAGGTGGGCGGCTGCGCGGCGAATTGCTGGCGCAGCGCCTCCAGCACCACACGCGGAAAGTCGTTCTCGTCCAGCGTGTCCCAGACGTTGAACAGGAAGCGGCCGCCCGGCCGCAGCACCCGGCGCACTTCCGCGTAGGCCTTGGGACGGTCAGGAAAAAACATGGCGCCGAACTGGCACACCACCAGGTCGAAGGACGCGTCCGCAAACGGCAGCGCCATCGCATCGGCCCGCTGCCAGGTGACCGGGCGCGCGGTGCCGCGGCGGCTGGCCACGTCCAGCATGGCCTGGTTCAAATCCGTCGAAACGATGCGGGTGGACGGAGGCAGGTCATCGACCAGGCGGCGCGTGACGGCGCCGGTGCCGGCGGCGATCTCCAGCACATCGCTCGGCTGGTGGCGGCGCGCGCGGGCCGCCAGGTCGGTCGCGTACGGCGCGAAGATCAGAGGGACGAGGTAACGCTCGTAGAGCTCGGGAATGGACCCCGCAAAAGCCGTATCGCTGCTGGACATGATGGCGCCTTCCGTCGCTGAGTGTCTTCAGCCTAGCGCGCCGCGGCCACTTTACAAGCGCGGCCAACGAAAACGGCAGCCGTGGCTGCCGTTATGGGACATCGTCAATTGCCGGGTCAGCGGTAGAACGCCTCGACCTTGCCCTTCAGCTTGATCATCATCGGATTGCCCTTGCGGTCGCGCGTCTTGCCCGCGGCGACCTTGATCCAGCCTTCGCTGATGCAGTATTCCTCGACGTCGTGGCGTTCCTTGTCGTTGAACTTGATACCGACTTCGCGCTGGAACACGTCGGCGTTGTGGAAGGGGCTGCGCGGGTCGATCGACAGCCGGTCGGGCAGTTGGGGGGTATTGGTGGTTTCGGTCATGATCCCGGCATTATACGACGCGATCGGGCTCAGGCAACCGGTGCGGCGGAGCGTGCGAGGGCGTCCACGGCGGCGGCAGTGGCGGCAGCTTCGCCCAGCAGCCAGTCGCGCAAGGCGTGCGCTTCCGGCCGCAGCGACGTGGGGCTCTCGACCAGCCAGTAGGCGTAGCCGGTGTGGCGCAGCAGGTCCACCGGTGCGGCGGCGAGCTGGCCGCTCTTCAGCTGCGGCAGGATGAGCGGCAGGCGGCCGAGCGCGACGCCAAGGCCGTCCGCTGCACCGCGGGCGACCTGGTCGTACTGGTTGCAATGCAGGTAGGCGCGCGGCGGCTGGTGCAGCTTGAGCGCCTGCAGCCAGTCGGGCCAGCGCAGCCAGGGGACGGTGCGTTCGTCGAACTCCAGCAGCACTTCATCGAGCAGCGCGTCCGGCTCGGCGAAGGCGCGCGCAGCGATGTCCGGGCGCGCCACCGGCAGGATCATTTCATCGAACAGGCGGGCGCTCCCGGCGGGCACGTTCGACTGCGGGGCGTAGCGCAAGGCGAGGTCGATGCCCTCCTGGCGCATGTCCAGGATCTGGGTGCTGGCGTTCACCCGCACGTCGATGTGCGGATGCTCGGCATTGAACGCGGCCAGGCGCGGCAGCAGCCACAGCGAAGCGATGCCGGACGAGGTGGCGATCACCAGCGGCTTCGACCGCGCGGGGCCGCGCACCTTGCGGTTGAAGTCGGCCAGCTGCTCCAGCCACGGGGTGACGATGGTGGCGAGCTGGCGGCCGGCGTCGGTCAGTTCGAGCGCGCGGTTCTTGCGCAGGAACAGCGGCGTGCCGAAGTGCTCTTCCAGGCTCTGGATCTGGCGGCTGACGGCAGATTGGGTGAGGCACAGGTCCTGCGCCGCCAAGGTGATGCTCATGCGCCGTGCCACGGCCGCGAAGCCGCGCAGGGCGTCCAGCGGGGGCAGGCCGAGCAGGGGGTGATCCATGCGCTTTCCTCATGTGGGGCATGACAAATGAGCGTTTGAACGGGGCCTTTTGGCTCGGTACATTCCGTTCGGTCATCAGTCTAGCGTATGCGCGATAGGCGCGCTGTGGACCTTTGGAGAGCTCCCATGATCACCACCATCACTCAGTTCCGGCTGCCGCAGCCGATCGCCCTTGACGAGGCGCGCCGCATTTTTCTCAGCACTGCACCGACGTACCAAGGGGTGCCGGGGCTCATCAGCAAATGCTACGTGCTGTCCGAGGACGGCAGCACGGCTGGCGGGGTCTACCTGTGGACTTCGCGTGCGGCGGCCGAGGCCGTGTACACAGAGGCGTGGACACGCTTCGTCACCGACAAGTACGGCACGGCGCCGGTAGTGACGTATTTCGACAGCCCGGTGGTGGTGGACAACGTGGCTGGCGAGATCACGTCCGACCGCTAGTCTCGACGTGCTCTCCGTACCGCTTCTGGAGCAGTGAATCCGTCGCCTTAACGCAGCTCACGAATCATGCTTGACGCAACGCAAACACCCTGCGGTCTGCCTGCCTAAGCTCGATGACATCTTCGTTTGCACGGACTCGCAATGCTGAGGCATTTCATCCCCACTCTTTTCGCTGCGCATTGCTCGACTGCTGCCCAAGCGGGCGACCTCTCGACGCGCGAGCTTGTCCAGCGGCTCACCGGCGAGGGACAGTTCGAGTCCACTGCGGAGTATTTCGCCAAAGGCTATCTGGACGGCCTCATCGACGCTACCGAAGGAACTTACTGGTGCATTCGGCCCAACCTTCGAACCGATCACGAATTCGACATCGAACTGCTGCATCAGCTCAAAGCCGAGCCAGCATACGCTTCCTCATCCGCTGAGCTTGCCGTGACAACCGGACTGAGTCGTCGCTACCCCTGCGCGAGCACGCTCCCCCATCCTGTGACACCGCGGCAAACGCCGAGCGTCTTGCGTACAGCAATGTCCGCTCCCTCTGCAAGCAATCGCGGCCACAACCTCCGCGCGATGAGCGACGGCTACATCACGGCTGTGATCGACATCGCCCAGCTCGGCGGGGACAAAAGCACCGCCATCGCTAACCGCGCCGCTCTCAACCAGCAGCTTCTGAAACAAAGTCCTCCGTCTCGAAAATCCGCAGCCGACTGGATCCTTACCGTCCTGCGAGCCCGTCCGCGTGCACAAGGAGACTGATATGAAGCCTCGCTTTGCCCTGCTCAAGCAAAACTTTCCCACTCATGACGTATCGCGTGAGACAGTGCTCACCGAGATCGGCTGGAACGATCTGATTGCCAATCCTGGCTATGCCGATACCTGTGCCATCCGTATGAGCCTCGCGCTGATCAAGTCCGGCCTCAAACTGCCAGGTCGAATGGCCATCAAGACTGGGACCTACAAAGGTGCCCTCATCGAGCCGGGTCAAGCACGCCTGTCGAAGATGCTCACCCGGCAGTCGCTGTTGGGGAGTCCGGAAAGGTTCAAGAGCGGCGATGCGGCAATCAAGGGGATCAAGAAGCGCCAAGGTATCGCGTCGTTCTTTCGGCTCTACGCGGACATCGGCGACACGCAAGGCCATATCGACATCATCTCCCCGTGGGGTGAAGCGCTGCAGTGCGGTGGTGCGTGTTATTGGCGCTCGGGCGAGGTGTAGTTCTGGCCGTTGCGGTAGGAGGCCAGAACGAATGAGGCGCTTCGCGTACCTCTCCAGTATCGTTGGGATACTATTGATATTGCCGCTCGAATCGCCAGCCCGATACGGCGAAGGTCTTCCGATTCGCGGCGTCTATCGCGTTTACGCGGGCAGCCTGGCTGACCCAACGCCGCCCACGGCCACCGACAGGAGGGTTATGTTTCGCGTCAGCGGTAAGACTGCAAAAGATCTGTTTGATGCCATAGGCGTTGACAAGAAAGACGCGTGTTCCACCGAGCCTGGCGAGCGGATTCGGAAATTGGACGGGGAGAAAATTTTCTGCAGCCGCTCGGCGAAAGGTGAATACAGCTGCAGCTTCGGCTTCGATCTCCGCACCGGTAAGAGCATCGGTGGGATAGTTTGCTGAATCCCGCCCCTCGCGCGTTCACCGTGCGGAGTTCATCTCCGCGATGATCTTCGACGTTTCATTGCCAGTCTGCTTGCCATTGGCCTCTGTGCGCAGGTAGTCGAAGACCTCGTCTTCGTTCACGTTCACCATCTGGCCTGCGTGCAGCGTTGGGACCTCGTAGGGCTCGTTCTTGAGCAAGCCTTTGATGGCGCGTCCCTGCCAGCTGGTCACCTCCACCCACATCCATTCATTGCCGCCTTCTGGCGTCTTGAACGGCGCCTTCAGCTGGATGTATTCGCCCGGCGCGAGGCCGCGGTTGAAAGCGGTCCGCAGCTCGGGCAGGTGGGTACGGGCCAAACGGCTCGCCGCCTTCAGCCGGTCGGTGTGCGTGATCCGGGCGACCTTGTCGTCCCCCTTGCCGAAGAGCGCGGCCAGCATGGCATCCTGCTTCGCATACCGGTCCGGTCCGGGATAGGCGTCGAAATCGATGGCCAGAAGGCGGTTGCGCGGATCACCCTCTTCCGGCTCAGCGCGGACTAGTCTGACCTTGGCGACACCCGTCGCGCCCTTGACCAGTTCAGCCAGCAAAGTCTTCTTGACCTCGGGATGGAGCAGCTTTCTGACGTCCACGGCCAGCTCGCCCGCCTTGCCGGGCTGGGCGCCCTCGGCCAGCGCCTGGATCACGCCATTGAGCAGATTGCCCATCGGCTTCACGCTGCTCCATGAGAAGTCATCGATGACGACATCCGGCAGGCCAAATTTCCTCATTCCCAGCGTGATCGCGCGCACCTGCGCGTCACCGTTGTAGGCGTGGATGACGGTCTGGCTGGTCGCATCGGGGATGTCCCCCGCCCAAGTGTCGATGCGCCGTTCGCGCCAGGCTTTCGGCGTGAACAGCTCGCGCGTCTCCTCATCCCAGATGAAGCCTTTGCCGTCAATCGCGGCGCACTCGATCAGAACGCTCGCCGCCTTCAATCCTTGGCTCATGCGGCCTGCGGGGAACTGGACTTCAAGCACGAAGGCCCCCTTCGCCTTCTGGATCGCAGCTGCCTGTTCGCGGCTCAGGCCGTGCCCGAAGTAGCGCAGGAGGGTCTCATCGGGTGGAGCGTATTCCCTGGCCGCGTCCTTGAGCACCGTGGCGACGGCGACCACGTCGGCAGAGTCCTTGGGCAGATCGTTGAGCATCCGGACACCTTGCGCCACTCCCAGCGCCTTCACCTTGGCCGCCACCGCCGGGTCAAACGGTCCGACCGTGTACACCGCATAAACGAAACTGATCGGCCCCCGCACCAGTGAACCAGCCGGGGCCGCCAACGGCGCAGGCGCGGCAGGGGCCAGCAGAGGCAGGGCCAGCAAAAGCGCAAGAACAGCGCGGGCAGCGATGGCGGTCATAGGGAAGCTCTCAACGATGGGCTGTCACTATACGTCCTCCAGCGCGACAGGAAGCTCTCGCATTCTCACCAGCGGACGAAAAAAAACGGCAGCCGAAGCTGCCGTTTCACTGGTACAGGTAAGGCTTACTCGCCGTCCCCATGCGGAATCTCTTCCGACATCGGCGCCGGTTCCGCCGCCATCGAGGCACGCTCTGCATCCAGCAGGGCCTTGCGCTCTTCGGCTTCCCAGACTTCCTTCTCGCGGCGGGCGCGGTGGAAGGCCAGGCCGGTACCGCCCGGGATCAGACGACCCACGATCACGTTTTCCTTCAGGCCGCGCAGACCGTCGCGCTTGCCCATGATCGCGGCTTCGGTCAGCACGCGGGTGGTTTCCTGGAACGAGGCGGCCGAGATGAACGAGTCGGTCGACAGCGAGGCCTTGGTGATACCCAGCAGCACGTTCTCGTAGGTCGCCGGGATCTTCTCTTCGGCCACCATGCGGTCGTTCTCTTCCAGCAGCTCCGAACGCTCCACCTGCTCGCCGACGATGTAGTCGGTGTCGCCGGCATTGACGATCACCACGCGGCGCAGCATCTGGCGGACGATCACTTCAATGTGCTTGTCGTTGATCTTCACGCCCTGCAGACGGTACACGTCCTGGACTTCGTCCACGATGTAGCGCGCCAGCGCTTCGATCCCCAGCAGGCGCAGGATGTCCTGCGGATCGGCCGGGCCGTCGACGATCATCTCGCCCTTGTTCACCACCTGGCCGTCGTGCACCAGCACCTGCTTGTCCTTCGTAATGAGGAACTCGTGCTTGTTGCCGTCCATGTCGGTGATTTCCAGGCGCTGCTTGCCCTTGGTCTCTTTACCGAACGCCACCGTACCAGTGACTTCCGCCAGCATGCCGGCATCCTTCGGCGAACGCGCCTCGAACAGCTCGGCCACGCGCGGCAGACCACCGGTAATGTCACGGGTCTTCTGCGATTCGGTCGGGATACGTGCGAGCACTTCACCCACCGACACCTGCTGGCCGTCCTTCACCATGATCAGCGCGCCGACCTGGAAGCCGATGGTCACGCTGTGTTCGGTGCCGGCGATCTTGACTTCCTCGCCAGCCTCGTTCAGCAGCTTGACCTGCGGACGCACGGTCTTGCCCACGGAACCGCGGCGCTTGGCGTCGATCGCGACCAGGGTCGACAGACCGGTCACTTCGTCCACCTGGCGTGCCACGGTGACGCCCTCTTCCACGTTCTCGAACTTGATCGTGCCACCGTACTCGGTGATGATCGGACGGGTCAGCGGATCCCACGTTGCCAGCGGCGTGCCAGCTTTCACGGCCATGCCGTCCTTGACGTTCAGGGTCGCGCCGTACGGCACCTTGTGGCGCTCGCGCTCGCGGCCGTGGTCGTCGGTGATCAGCACTTCGCCCGAACGGGAAATGACGATCTGTGCGCCCTTGCCGTTGGTGACGTAACGCATCGCCGCGGTGAAGCGGATGGTGCCGTTCGACTTGGCTTCCACCGAGGACGCCACCGCTGCACGCGATGCCGCACCACCGATGTGGAAGGTACGCATGGTCAGCTGGGTACCCGGCTCACCGATCGACTGTGCCGCCACCACACCGACAGCCTCGCCAGCGTTGACCAGCAGGCCGCGGCCCAGGTCACGGCCGTAGCACTTCGCGCACAGGCCATAACGGGTGTCGCAGTTCAGCGGGGTGCGGACCTTGACTTCGTCGATGCCGAGGCGCTCGATCTCTTCGACCATGTCTTCGTCCAGCAGCGTGCCGGCTTCGTACAGGGTGGCCTGGGTTTCCGGATTGACGACGTCCTGGCCCGCCACGCGGCCGAGGATACGGTCGCGCAGCGCTTCAATGACTTCACCACCCTCGACCATCGCCTTCATCAGCGTGCCGTTGGAGGTGCCGCAATCGTCCTCGGTCACCACCAGATCCTGGGTCACGTCGACCAGGCGGCGGGTCAGGTAACCCGAGTTCGCGGTCTTCAGTGCCGTATCCGCCAGACCTTTACGCGCGCCGTGGGTCGAGATGAAGTACTGCAGCACGTTCAGGCCTTCGCGGAAGTTCGCGGTGATCGGCGTTTCGATGATCGAGCCGTCCGGCTTGGCCATCAGGCCGCGCATACCGGCCAGCTGGCGGATCTGGGCGGCGGAACCGCGCGCACCGGAGTCGGCCATCATGTAGATGGCGTTGAACGATTCCTGCACGCCCTGGGTGCCGTCGCGCTTGACGACGTCTTCCACCTTGAGCTGGTCCATCATCGCCTTGCCGACTTCGTCCGAGGTCTTGCCCCAGATGTCCACGACCTTGTTGTAGCGCTCGCCCGCGGTCACCAGACCGGACGCGTACTGCTGTTCGATCTGCTTGACTTCGGACTCGGCGGTCGCGATCAGCACAGCCTTCTGCGGCGGGATCAGCATGTCGTCCACCGCGATCGAGATACCGGCGCGGGTCGCCAGGCGGAAGCCCGACTGCATCAGCTTGTCGGCGAACACGACGGTCGCGCGCAGGCCGCACTTGCGGAACGAGGTGTTGATCAGGCGCGAGATTTCCTTCTTCTTCAGCGCGCGGTTCAGCACCGAGAACGGCAGGCCTTTCGGCAAGATCTCGGACAGGATCGCACGGCCGACGGTGGTCTCGTAGCGGGTGACGGTCTTCTCGAATTCGCCGGTCTCGGCGTTCTTCGGCCACTCGACGATACGCACGGTGATACGCGTGGTCAGCTCGACCTGCTTGTTGTCGTACGCGCGGATGACTTCCGACACGTCCGGGAACAGCATGCCTTCGTTCTTGGCGTTGATTGCCTCGCGGGTCGCGTAGTACAGACCCAGCACGATATCCTGCGACGGCACGATCGACGGTTCGCCGTTCGACGGGAACAGGATGTTGTTCGACGCCAGCATCAGGGTGCGCGCTTCCATCTGTGCTTCGATGGACAGCGGCACGTGCACGGCCATCTGGTCACCGTCGAAGTCGGCGTTGAACGCCGCGCAAACCAGCGGGTGCAGCTGGATCGCCTTGCCTTCGATCAGGACCGGCTCGAACGCCTGGATACCAAGGCGGTGCAGGGTCGGCGCACGGTTCAGCATGACCGGGTGTTCTTTGATGACATCTTCCAGGATGTCCCACACCACCGGTTCCTGCGTTTCGACCAGCTTCTTGGCGGCCTTGATGGTCGTTGCCAGACCCATCAGTTCCAGCTTGTTGAAGATGAACGGCTTGAACAGTTCCAGCGCCATCAGCTTCGGCAGACCGCACTGGTGCAGTTTCAGCTGCGGACCCACCACGATGACCGAACGGCCCGAGTAGTCCACGCGCTTGCCCAGCAGGTTCTGGCGGAAGCGGCCGCCCTTACCTTTGATCATCTCGGCCAGCGACTTCAGCGGACGCTTGTTGGCGCCGGTCATGGCCTTGCCGCGGCGGCCGTTGTCGAGCAGCGAGTCGACGGCTTCCTGCAGCATGCGCTTTTCGTTGCGCGTGATGATTTCCGGAGCGCGCAGTTCCATCAGGCGCTTCAGGCGGTTGTTACGGTTGATGACGCGGCGGTACAGGTCGTTCAGGTCGGAGGTCGCGAAGCGGCCACCATCCAGCGGGACGAGCGGACGCAGCTCCGGCGGCAGCACCGGCAGCACTTCCATGATCATCCATTCCGGCTTGATGCCCGAACGCTGGAACGCCTCGAGCACTTTCAGGCGCTTGGCGTACTTCTTGATCTTGGCTTCGGACTTCGATTCCTTCAGCTCGACGCGCAGGGCTTCGGCATCGCGGTGGATGTCGATCGAACGCAGCAGCTCGCGAATGCCTTCCGCGCCCATGAAGGCGGTGAAGTCATCGCCGTACTCTTCGTACTTGGCGGCGTAGTCGTCTTCCGACATGATCTGGCACTTCTTCAGCGGGGTCATGCCCGGATCGGTCACGACGTATGCTTCGAAGTACAGCACGCGCTCGATATCGCGCAGGGTCATGTCCAGGACCATGCCCAGACGCGACGGCAGCGACTTCAGGAACCAGATGTGGGCGACCGGCGAGGCCAGCTCGATGTGGCCCATGCGCTCGCGGCGCACCTTGGCCAGGGTCACTTCCACGCCGCACTTCTCGCAGATCACGCCGCGGTGCTTCAGGCGCTTGTACTTGCCGCACAGGCACTCGTAGTCCTTGATCGGGCCAAAGATCTTGGCGCAGAACAGGCCGTCGCGCTCCGGCTTGAAGGTGCGGTAGTTGATGGTTTCCGGCTTCTTGACTTCGCCGTACGACCACGAACGGATTTTCTCGGGCGAGGCCAGACCGATCTTGATCGCGTCAAAGGACTCGTTTTGTTGGACTTGCTTGAATAGATCGAGCAGGGCTTTCATCTATCACTCCAGTGTAAATTCGTATTGCTTCGGAACCGCTTTTGACTGCCGAAATTGCTGTCGCGAGGGGAGCGCGCTGCGCGCCCCGCACCCCGCTTCAGCTCATCACTTCATCAATTGCGTTCCAAGTCCATGTCGATACCCAGCGAGCGGATTTCCTTCAGCAGCACGTTGAAGGATTCCGGCATGCCGGCGTCGATGACATGGTCGCCCTTGACCAGGTTCTCGTACACCTTGGTACGGCCGTTCACGTCGTCGGACTTCACGGTCAGCATTTCCTGCAGCACGTAGGAGGCACCGTAGGCTTCCAGTGCCCAGACCTCCATCTCACCGAAGCGCTGGCCGCCGAACTGGGCTTTACCACCCAGCGGCTGCTGCGTCACCAGCGAGTACGGGCCGGTCGAACGGGCGTGCATCTTGTCGTCCACCAGGTGGTGCAGCTTCAGCACGTGCATGAAGCCGACGGTGACCTTGCGCTCGAACGCTTCGCCGGTGCGGCCGTCGTACATCGTGACCTGGTTCTTGGACGGGGTCATGCCCAGGTTCTTGGCGATGTGGTCCGGATACGCGAGGTCCAGCATGCGCTTGATCTCGGTCTCGTGGGCGCCGTCGAACACCGGGGTCGCGAACGGGACACCGTTCTTCAGGTTGGAGGCCAGATCCATGATCTCCTCGTCGCTGAAGCTGTCGATCTCTTCCTTCTTGCCGGTCTCGTTGTAGATCTGGTTCAGGAACTTGCGCAGCTCCTCGACCTTGGCTTTGGCTTGCAGCATCTCGCCGATGCGCAGGCCCAGGCCCTTGGCCGCCCAGCCCAGGTGGGTTTCCAGGATCTGACCGACGTTCATACGCGAAGGCACACCCAGCGGGTTCAGCACGATGTCGGCCGGGGTTCCGTCCGCCATGTACGGCATGTCTTCCACCGGGACGATGCGCGAGACCACACCCTTGTTACCGTGGCGGCCTGCCATCTTGTCGCCCGACTGCAGGCGGCGCTTGACGGCCAGGTAGACCTTGACCATCTTCTGCACGCCCGGCTGCAGCTCGTCGCCTTGGGTCAGTTTCTTGCGCTTCTCTTCGAAGGCCAGGTCGAACTGGTGGCGCTTCTCGGCGATCGATTCCTTCATGGCTTCCAGCGCGGTGGCGACGTCGTCGTCGGCCGGGCGGATGTCGAACCAGTGGAACTTGTCCAGATCGTCCAGGTAGTCCTTGGTGATCTTGGCGCCCTTGGCCAGCTTCTTCGGACCGCCGTTGACGGTCTTGTTCACCAGCAGTTTTTCCAGACGCTGGAAGGCGTCGCCTTCCACGATGCGCAGCTGGTCGTTCAGGTCCAGGCGGAAGCGCTTCAGCTCGTCGTCGATGATCTGCTGAGCGCGCTTGTCGCGCGGGATGCCTTCACGGGTGAACACCTGCACGTCGATGACGGTACCGACCATGCCGGACGGCACGCGCAGCGAAGTGTCCTTCACGTCGGAGGCCTTCTCGCCGAAGATCGCGCGCAGCAGCTTCTCTTCCGGGGTCAGCTGGGTCTCGCCCTTCGGGGTCACCTTACCGACCAGCACGTCGCCGGCTTGCACTTCCGCACCGATGTACACGATGCCGGATTCGTCCAGGCGGGCCAGCTGGTTCTCGGCCAGGTTGGAGATGTCGCGGGTGATTTCTTCCGCGCCCAGCTTGGTGTCACGGGCCACCACCGACAGCTCTTCGATGTGGATCGAGGTGTAGCGGTCGTCTTTCACGACGTTTTCGCTGATCAGGATCGAGTCCTCGAAGTTCAGGCCGTTCCACGGCATAAACGCCACCAGCATGTTCTGACCCAGGGCCAGTTCGCCCAGGTCGGTGGACGCGCCGTCGGCGATCACGTCGCCACGGGCCACACGGTCGCCGACCTTCACGATCGGACGCTGGTTGATGTTGGTGTTCTGGTTGGAACGGGTGTACTTGATCAGGTTGTAGATGTCCACGCCGACTTCGCCCGCTTGCGCTTCTTCGTCGTTCACGCGGATCACCACGCGGCCGGCGTCGACGTAGTCAACCAGGCCACCGCGGGTCGCCTGCACGGTCGTGCCCGAGTCCACCGCCACGGTGCGCTCGATGCCGGTACCGACGAAGGCTTTTTCCGGGCGCAGGCAAGGCACGGCCTGGCGCTGCATGTTGGCGCCCATCAGTGCACGGTTCGCGTCGTCGTGCTCCAGGAACGGGATCAGCGAGGCGGCGACGGAGACGATCTGGCCCGGGGCCACGTCCATGTACTGCACGCGCTCCGGCGACACCAGGATGGTCTCGCCCGCTTCACGGGAGGACACCAGCTCGTCGCTCAGCTTGCCTTCGGCGTTGATGGTCGCGTTCGCCTGAGCGATGATGTAGCGGCCTTCTTCGATCGCGGACAGGTAGTCGATCTTGTCGGTCACGACCGAGTTCTCGACCTTGCGGTACGGGGTCTCGAGGAAGCCGTACTCGTTCAGGCGGGCATACAGTGCCAGCGAGTTGATCAGGCCGATGTTCGGGCCTTCCGGCGTTTCGATCGGGCACACGCGGCCGTAGTGGGTCGGGTGCACGTCGCGCACCTCGAAGCCGGCGCGTTCCCGCGTCAGGCCGCCCGGGCCGAGTGCGGACACGCGGCGCTTGTGGGTGATCTCCGACAGCGGGTTGGTCTGGTCCATGAACTGCGACAGCTGGGACGAACCGAAGAACTCGCGGATCGCAGCCGAGATCGGCTTCGAGTTGATCAGGTCGTGCGGCATCAGGTTGTCCGCTTCGGCCTGGCCGAGGCGTTCCTTGACGGCGCGCTCCACGCGCACCAGGCCGGCGCGGAACTGGTTCTCGGCCAGCTCGCCCACGCAGCGCACGCGGCGGTTACCCAGGTGGTCGATGTCGTCGACTTCGCCGCGGCCATTGCGCAGCTCGACCAGGATCTTGATCACGGCCAGGATGTCGTCGTTCGACAGGGTCATGGCGCCGGTCAGCTCGTCGCGGCCGATGCGGCGGTTGAACTTCATGCGGCCCACGGCCGACAGGTCGTAGCGCTCCGGGCTGTAGAACAGGCCGTTGAACAGCGCTTCCACCGACTCTTCGGTCGGCGGTTCGCCCGGACGCATCATGCGGTAGATCGCGATGCGGGCGGCGGTCTGGTCGGCGGTGTCGTCGGTGCGCAGGGTCGAGGAGATGTACGCGCCCTGGTCCAGGTCGTTGGTGTACAGGGTCTGCAGGTCGGTGATGTTGGCATCACGCAGCTTGCCCAGCAGCTCGTCGGTCAGCTCGTCGTTGGCGCTGGCGATGATTTCGCCGGTTTCCGGGTCGACTACGTTCTTGGCCAGCACGCGGCCCACCAGGTAGTCTTCCGGCACCGAGATGTGCTTCATGCCCGCGGCTTCGATGTCGCGCACGTGCTTGGCGTTGATGCGCTTGTCCTTGACCACGATGGTCTTGCCGGACTTGGCATCGACGATGTCGAAGCGCGCGACTTCGCCGCGCAGGCGCTCAGGGACGAACTCCAGCTCGGCGCCTTCGGAGCGCAGCTTGAAGTTGTCGAACACGAAGAAGTTGGCCAGGATCTGCTCGTTGGTCATCCCGATCGCCTTCAGCAGGATGGTCACCGGCATCTTGCGGCGGCGGTCGACGCGGAAGAACAGGATGTCTTTCGGGTCGAATTCAAAGTCCAGCCAGGAGCCACGGTACGGAATGATGCGGGCCGAGAACAGCAGCTTGCCGGACGAGTGCGTCTTACCGCGGTCGTGCTCGAAGAACACGCCCGGGGAACGGTGCAGCTGGGAGACGATCACACGCTCGGTGCCGTTGATCACGAACGAGCCATTGGCGGTCATGAGCGGCAGTTCGCCCATGTACACTTCCTGTTCCTTCATTTCTTTCACGACCGGCTTGGTCGGCGATTCCTTGTCCAGGATCACCAGGCGCACTTTGGCGCGCAGCGGCGAGGCAAAGGTCAGGCCGCGCTGCTGGCATTCCTTGACGTCAAACGCGGGGTCGCCCAGCACGTAGGAGAGGAACTCCAGGCGTGCGAAGCCGTTGTGCGAAACGATCGGGAAAATGGAGCTGAAGGCCGATTGCAGGCCCTCGTTCTTGCGCGTGGTCGGCGCGGTGTCCGCTTGCAGGAAGTTTTCGTAGGATTCGAGCTGGGTGGCCAGCAGGAACGGAACGTTGTGAACGTTGGCGCGCTTCGCGAACGATTTGCGAATGCGTTTCTTCTCAGTAAATGAGTAGTGCATGGACACTCCGTGAGTGACAGAAAGGATGAGTATTCAGGAGTGGGCTGCAGTGGCGGATTCCACAACCCATTCCTCAACACTCGCGCTCTCGGCCGGATGAAAAGAGGAACTAACTACTATGCTGCTGGTCTTACGCAATACAAGGCACGATTGACAAGGCTCGCGCTTCTTTTTAGGCTTTTGACGTCAGCTCGACGCCAAACTTGCCGTCCTCACAACGCAGAGACGACAAAAGAGCCAAAGCCGACCGCCCCCTTTTGCAAGGGAGCGGTGCGGGCTTTGACTCCGAGGCGAATCGCAACTCGCCTGGTACAGCGAATTACTTCAGCTCGGCCTTGGCGCCAGCTTCTTCCAGCTTCTTCTTGCCGGCTTCTGCGTCTGCTTTCGGCAGGGCTTCTTTCACGACCTTCGGTGCGCCGTCGACCAGGTCTTTGGCTTCTTTCAGGCCCAGACCGGTGATTTCGCGGACGGCCTTGATGACGCCGACCTTGTTCGCGCCGACTTCAGCCAGCACCAGGTTGAACTCGGTCTGCTCTTCAGCAGCAGCTGCCGGACCGGCGCCGCCACCAGCTGCCGGGGCTGCCATTGCAGCGGCCGACACGCCGAACTTCTCTTCGAAAGCCTTGACCAGGTCGTTCAGGTCCATCACGGACATCGCGCCGACTGCTTCCAGGATATCTTCTTTGCTAATAGCCATTTGTAACTCCAAATTTTTTAAAGTAGTACTACAGGTTTGTTATCGTTCGCGAGGAACACCTTAGGCGGCAGCGCCTTCGGATTCCTTCTTGGCTGCCAGAGCAGCCAGACCACGTGCGAAGCCAGAGACCGGAGCCTGCATAACGCCCATGAGCATGGCGATGAGGACTTCACGGCTCGGGATGCTTGCCAGGGCGTTGACGCCCGCCACGTCCAGGTTTTTCCCGGCGTAGTTACCTGCCTTGAGGACCAGCTTGTCGTTGGTTTTCGCGAAGTCCGACAGGACTTTAGCGGCTGCAACGGCGTCATCCGAGATCGAGTAGATCAGCGGACCGGTCATCGAATCGGCCAGGCCAGCAAACTGCGTACCCTCGACGGAGCGACGTGCGAGCGTGTTTTTCAACACGCGCAGGTACACCCCTTGGGAACGCGCTTTGGCACGAAGTTGCGTCAGATGACTCACCTGGATGCCACGATACTCAGCCACGACGATCGTTTGCGCGGTTGCTACTTTCGCGGAAACTTCTTCGACGACGGCCTTTTTGTCATTCAGATTGAGACCCACGGTCAACCTCCTTAATTGATGCGGGGCGGATGCCTCGCATCGGTTCGAACAACGGCGTCCGAGGTTTTAGGAGCCACATGGACTACTTAAACTTGATCGGGTACACCATCTGCGTTGGGAGCCTGCCTGCTGCTATTAACCTTCCGCCAGCAAACTGCACTGCTTCCGGCCCAACGGTCTTTGATTGCCGGCCAGTGATTCAAACTTCGAATCACAGGCCGCCCAAAGATTCGCCCCTCATATCACCGATACGAGAGGACTTGATTCTTTACTGTGCTGCGTTCAGGGTGGTGTGATCCACACGCACGCCCGCGCCCATGGTGGACGACAGGGACACGCGGCGCAGGTACACGCCCTTCGACGTCGCCGGCTTGGCCTTGTTCAGGGCTTCGATCAGTGCGACCAGGTTGGTCTTCAGATCGGCGTCCGAGAACGACTTGCGGCCGATGGTGGCGTGCACGATACCCGCCTTGTCGGTACGGTACTGGACCTGGCCGGCCTTGGCGTTCTTGACGGCATTCGCCACGTCCGGGGTCACGGTGCCGACCTTCGGGTTCGGCATCAGGCCACGCGGGCCCAGGATCTGGCCCAGGGTACCGACGATACGCATGGTGTCCGGCGACGCGATCACGATGTCGAACGGCATGTCGCCGGCCTTCACGCGCTCGGCCAGGTCTTCCATACCGACCACGTCGGCGCCGGCGGCTTTCGCTGCCTCAGCCTTGTCGCCCGAGGCGAACACGGCCACGCGAACGGTCTTGCCGGTACCGGCCGGCAGAACCACGGAGCCACGGACCACCTGGTCGGACTTCTTCGGGTCCACGCCGAGCTGGACAGCCACGTCGATGGATTCGTTGAACTTGGCGGTCGCGAATTCCTTCACGATCGACACTGCACCGTCGAACGCGTACAGCTTGTTGCGGTCGACTTTCTCTTTCATCAGCTTGGCGCGCTTGGAGAGTTTGGCCATGATTAGATGCCCTCCACCGTGATGCCCATGGAACGGGCGGAACCAGCGATCGTACGCACGGCTGCTTCGAGGTCAGCGGCGGTCAGGTCCGGGTTCTTGAGTTTTGCGATTTCTTCCGCTTGTGCGCGGGTCAGCTTGCCGACCTTGTCGGTATGCGGCTTGGCCGAACCCTTCTGCACACCCGACAGCTTCTTGATCAGGTAGGTGGCCGGCGGGGTCGCCATCTTGAAGGTGAACGACTTGTCCGCGAACGCGGTGATGGTCACCGGGATCGGCATGCCAGGTTCCATACCTTGGGTCTGCGCGTTGAACGCCTTGCAGAATTCCATGATGTTCAGGCCGCGCTGACCCAGGGCCGGGCCAATCGGAGGGGACGGGTTGGCTTTACCAGCTGGCACTTGCAGCTTGATGAAGCCGATGATTTTCTTTGCCATTTCGGCACTCCTCGACTATTGAGTAGTAACGCCCCGCGCGTTGGCGGGGCTCCTCGGGATGGTTTCGGATCAGAGATCCACGCACCAAATAGCGTTTAAACTTTTTCGACCTGACCGAACTCGAGTTCGACAGGGGTCGCGCGGCCGAAGATGGTGACCGAGACGCGCACCTTGGACTTCTCGTAGTTGACTTCCTCGACGTTGCCGTTGAAGTCAGTGAACGGACCATCCTTGATACGCACCTGCTCGCCCACTTCGTACAGCACCTTGGGCCGCGGCTTCTCGACGCCTTCCTGCATCTGCTGCATGATCTTTTCGATCTCGCGCGCCGGAATCGGGGTCGGCTTGTTGGACTTGCCGCCGATGAAGCCGGTCACCTTGTTGGTGTTCTTCACCAGGTGCCAGGTCTCGTCGGTCATTTCCATCTCGACCAGCACATAGCCCGGGAAGAAGCGGCGCTCGGTCACGGACTTCTGGCCATTCTTGACTTCGACGACCTCTTCGGTCGGAACCAGGATGCGGCCGAACTGTTCCTGCATGCCGGCGCGTTCGATGCGCTCGGTCAGCGCGCGCTGCACACTCTTCTCCATGCCGGAGTAGGCGTGCACCACATACCAGCGCTTGTTGCCGGTCGGCTGGGTCAGCATCTGGCTGACATCCTGCTCGGGCTTCTCTGCGCCGGCGTCGCCGGTGTCGTTAACGTTCTCGCTCATCATTTCTTCCAACCCAGGATCACGTCATACAGCAGGAACTCGAGCGTCTTGTCCGTACCCCACAGGAAGACCGCCATGAGCAGCACGAAGGCGAACACGATCATCGTGATCTGGGTGGCCTCCTTGCGGGTCGGCCAGACGACCTTCTTGGTCTCACGAACGGCTTCTTTGGCGAAATTCAGGAAATCACGGCCGGTGGCGGAGGTCCAGAGGATTGCGGCAGAAACGAGCAAACCAGCCACGAGCGCGCCTGCGCGCACGATAGCTGGTTTACCGGCCAGGAAGAAAAACCCGACGATGCCTGCAATCACTGCAACCACTGCCAAAGCGACTTTCAGCTTGTCGCCCGACGTGCTAACGGTCTGCACGGATTGATTCGACATTATTTACTTTCGGTGCCCTGCACCTTATTAGGTGGCAGGGGCGGAGGGCATCGAACCCCCAACCTTCGGTTTTGGAGACCGACGCTCTGCCAATTGAGCTACGCCCCTACGAACTGCTTCAATGAACCGCGCATTCTAACACAGGCTGCAGCCGGTGGAAAGATGCGGGTCGCAGTTAATCCGCCAGGGCCGGTTGGGCCGGCCTTGGCGGCTTACAACGGATATCGCTGATTAGGCGATGATCTTGGCAACCACGCCGGCGCCGACGGTACGGCCACCTTCGCGGATTGCGAAGCGCAGGCCTTCTTCCATCGCGATCGGAGCGATCAGCTTCACGGTGATCGAGACGTTATCGCCCGGCATCACCATCTCTTTGTCGGCCGGCAGCACGATCGAGCCGGTCACGTCCGTGGTACGGAAGTAGAACTGCGGACGGTAGTTGTTGAAGAACGGGGTGTGGCGGCCGCCTTCGTCTTTCGACAGGACGTACACCTCGCCGGTGAAGTCGGTGTGCGGCTTGATCGAGCCCGGCTTGGCCAGCACCTGGCCGCGCTGGACGTCTTCCCGCTTGGTGCCGCGCAGCAGCAGACCGACGTTGTCGCCGGCTTGGCCCTGGTCCAGCAGCTTGCGGAACATTTCCACGCCGGTCACAGTGGTCTTCACGGTGTCGACGATACCGACGATTTCGATCTCTTCGCCGACCTTGATGATACCGCGCTCGACACGACCGGTCACCACGGTACCGCGGCCCGAGATCGAGAACACGTCTTCCACCGGCATCAGGAAGGCGCCGTCAACCGCACGCTCCGGGGTCGGGATGTAGGTGTCCAGGGCTTCGGCCAGACGCATGATGCAGTCTTCGCCCATTTCGCCAGCCTGGCCTTCCAGCGCCATACGGGCCGAACCCTTGATGATCGGCAGGTCGTCGCCCGGGAACTCGTACTTGGAGAGGAGCTCGCGCACTTCCATTTCGACCAGTTCCAGCAGTTCTGCGTCGTCGACCAGGTCGCACTTGTTCAGGAACACGATGATGTACGGAACACCCACCTGGCGGGCCAGCAGGATGTGCTCGCGGGTCTGCGGCATCGGGCCGTCAGCGGCGGAGCAGACCAGGATCGCGCCGTCCATCTGGGCGGCACCGGTGATCATGTTCTTGATGTAGTCGGCGTGGCCCGGGCAGTCAACGTGCGCGTAGTGGCGGTTCGCGGTCTCGTACTCGACGTGCGCGGTGTTGATGGTGATGCCGCGTGCTTTTTCTTCCGGCGCCGCGTCGATCTGGTCGTAGGCCTTGGCCTCACCGCCGAATTTCTTCGCCAGCACGGTTGCGATTGCTGCGGTCAGGGTCGTCTTGCCGTGGTCGACGTGACCGATGGTGCCGACGTTCACGTGCGGCTTGGTCCGCTCGAACTTCTCTTTTGCCATTTTAGACTCCTAACGAGATGAAATTCCCAGGCAACCGCCTGACGATGTCAAATTAACGTTACTACTAGGTGATACTGGAATTCTGGTGCCCTTGACGTGGATTGAACACGTGGCCTCTCCCTTACCAAGGGAGTGCTCTACCACTGAGCTACAAGGGCTGCATAGACACTGCTGGAGCGGGTGAAGGGAATCGAACCCTCGTCTTAAGCTTGGAAGGCTTCAGCTCTACCATTGAGCTACACCCGCGAGGTCCACATCACTTCACTGCCGACTGCTGCAGTCTCTTCTTTTGGTGGTGGGGGCTGGATTCGAACCAGCGTACTCAGAGAGGGCAGATTTACAGTCTGCTGCCTTTAACCACTCGGCCACCCCACCGCGAAGAACCGCAGAGTATGAAGCAACTAAAAAAAACTGTCAACCGATTCCACCCGAACCAAACCCGGGGAAACAGGTTGACCGTTGCTTCGGGACGAGATTGTAAGCGATGGGGTGTCGCTTCCGCAAGGGCGATCTGCGCGTGCGCCGCGCACGCACGGGCCCGCGTGCACTGGCGTACGTCCCCATCCGGGCCGTTCGGCTAGTATCGGTTCCAAAGCCCGTACCGAACGCGGTAACGAAGATTCACAAACGGCTCAGCAACGCGGCTCGGCAAAAACAGCTCAGCACACAGGAGAGCACATGGGGAGCAGGTCCGGATGGCGCGGCGCGCTGGCGGCAAATGGCTGCCTGCTCGTGCTGTACCTGCTGACCGGGATTGGCGGGCTGCAGCTGGCGCTGTCCGCGGGGTATGCGTCGCCGTTCTTCCCGGCGGCCGGCGTCCTGTTCGCGTTTTTCCTCAGTTACGGCCGCCGTGTCATCCCCGCCATGCTGGTCGGCTCGTTCCTGCTGGACGCCTGGATCCACTGGTCCCACCAGATACCATTCACGCCCGCCGGCACCGCGCAGGCCGGGGTCACGGCGCTGGCCGACCTGCTGCAGGTGAGCGTGGGCGCGGCGCTGTTCCGGCGCTATCTCGACCCCGGCCTCGCCACCGGCCGCAGCGTGCTCGGCTTCCTGCTGCTGGCGCCCACCGTCAGCGTGATCAGTGCCGCCACGGCGCTCGGCGCCCGCTGGGCGCTCGGCCTGAACGGCGGCGGCAACTTCGGCCAGATCCTGGCCAGCTGGTGGATCGGCGACACCATCGGCGTGCTGCTGGCTGCGCCGCTGTGCTGGGTGGCCATCGGCCAGCCGCGCGCGCTGTGGTGGCGGCGCCGCTGGATCCTCGGCGTGCCGCTGCTGCTGTCCTCGGCGGCCTTCATCGCCATCTACCACGAGGCCCAGGAGTGGGAGCGCGCCCAGCACATGCAGAGCTTCCAGCTCAAGGCCCAGCGCGCCGGCGACCTGATGCAGGCCGAGTTCTCCGAGCACGAGCGCTTCCTGTACGCGATGGCGCGCGCGCTCGACGACGACGCGGCCGCCGGTCCCACGCACGACGAGTTCACCCGCGTGGCGCGCAGCTACCTGGAGCGGCGGCCCGGCATCCTCGGCATCAGCTGGTGCCAGCGCGTGCCGGACGTGGCGCGCGCCGCCTTCGAGGCGCGCATGAGCGAGCTGTTCGCCCGCCCCTTCCGCATCAC
>NZ_SPVF01000254.1 GCF_004614185.1 Zemynaea arenosa
AAGCCCAGGACGAACAGGCCGCAGCGGCCGCGCCCACGCCGCGCGCCGCCAAGGCGTCCGGCGCCAGGCGTCCCGCCGCTCCCCAGCCCAAGCGCATGGCCAAGGCCGTGAGCGAGGACGACTGGGAAGAGTTCTGATCCGCTGTGTTTCGAAGGGCCGCCCGCGCGGATGCGGGCGGTCTCCCTCCGCAGTTCCGCGCGGTCCCCAGCTCCGACCGCCGCGCCGTTGACGTTGTAAGCAAGCCGTCCAGAAAACGCGGTCTTTACCACAGAAACATCAATTAGAAGTGCCGCAGATGCGAACGGACACGGTCAAGGAATTCAATTTCACGCACGCTGATTTCGAGCGCGTGCGTGGCCTCATCTACAAACGGGCGGGCATCTCGCTGGCCGACAGCAAGCAGGAGATGGTCTACAGCCGCCTGGCGCGCCGCCTGCGCGCGACCGGCATCAACTCCTTTGCCACCTACCTGGACGACCTGGAAAGCGGCCGCATGGCCGGCGAGTGGGAGTCGTTCACCAATGCGCTCACCACCAACCTGACCTCGTTCTTCCGCGAGGCGCACCATTTCCCGCTGCTGGCCGCGCACCTGAAAGGGCTGCACGGGCAAGGGCCGCTCACCATCTGGTGCTGCGCCAGCTCCACCGGCGAGGAACCGTATTCGATCGCGATGACGGTCTGCGATGCGCTGGGCAGTCTCGCGCCCAACGTGCAGATCGTGGCCACCGACATCGACACCAACGTGCTGGCCACGGCGGAAGCGGGCATCTACCCGGCCGAACGCGTGGCGCGCATGGACCCGGCCCAGGTGAAGAAGTACTTCCTGCGCGGGAAGGGTGCGCAGGAAGGGATGGTGCGGGTGCGCCCCGAGCTGCGCAAGCTGGTGAGCTTCAAGCAGGTCAACCTGCTGGCCGACAGCTGGCCCGTGAGCGGCCAGTTCGACGCCATCTTCTGCCGCAACGTGATGATCTATTTCGACAAGCCCACCCAGCGCCGCATCCTGGGCCGGTTTGTCCCGATGATGAAGCCTCATGCCTTGCTGTTCGCCGGCCACTCGGAGAACTTCCTGTATGTGTCGGAAGCGCTCAAGCTGCGCGGCAAGACGGTGTATGAACTGCTGGAGGCGCCCAAATGACCGATTTGCAGAAGCAGTTTGCAACCAACGTTTACTACGACCGTACTTTCGACTGCGACGCAGCCAAGATCCTGCCGGGCGAGTACTACTACACCGGCAAGGACATGCTGATCGTGACGGTGCTCGGCTCCTGCGTGTCCGCCTGCATCCGCGACCGCGTGACGGGCCTGGGCGGCATGAACCACTTCATGCTGCCCGATGGCGCAGGCGATGCCAACAGCCCGATCTCGGCCTCGATGCGCTACGGGACCTATGCGATGGAGGTCCTGATCAACGACCTGCTGAAGGCGGGCGCGCGGCGCGAGAACATGGAGGCCAAGGTGTTCGGCGGCGGCGCCGTGCTGCGCGGCTTCACGGCCATGAACGTGGGTGAGCGCAACGCGGCCTTCGTGCTGAACTTCCTGAAGACCGAGAAGATGCGCGTGGTGGCGGAAGACCTGAACGACATCTACCCGCGCAAGGTGTATTTCTTCCCCCGCACCGGGAAGGTGCTGGTCAAGAAGCTGATGCAGACCCATAACGACACGCTCGCCAAGCGCGAGCTCGATTACGCCAAGCGCCTCAAGGTGCAGCCGGTGGCCGGCGAAATCGATCTGTTCTGACTACGCTGGAAAGGCTCATAACAATGACAATCAAAGTCCTGATTTGCGACGACTCGGCCCTGATCCGCAGCGTCATGACCGAAATTATCTCCAGCCAGCCGGACATGCAGGTGGTCGGCGTCGCGCCCGATCCCCTGGTGGCGCGGGAGCTGATCAAGCAGACCAACCCGGACGTGCTGACGCTGGACGTCGAGATGCCCAAGATGGACGGCCTCGATTTCCTGGAACGGCTGATGCGCCTGCGCCCCATGCCGGTCGTGATGGTCTCCTCGCTGACTGAACGCGGCTCCGAAATCACCCTGCGAGCATTGGAACTCGGCGCCGTGGACTTCGTCACCAAACCCAAGATCTCGATCCAGAGCGGGATGCGCGACTACGCGGAACTCATCGCCGACAAGATCCGCGCCGCCGCCAAGGCCCGCATCCAGCCGCGCACCCTGGCCCGTCCGGCCGGCGCCGGCCCCGCCGCCGGTCTGCCCCAGCTGCGCAATCCGCTCACTTCGTCCGAGAAGCTGATCATTATCGGCGCCTCGACCGGCGGCACCGAGGCGATCCGCGAGTTCCTGACCCAGATGCCGTCCGACTGCCCGGGCATCCTGATCGCCCAGCACATGCCGGAAGGGTTCACCACCTCGTTCGCCAAGCGCCTCGATAGCCTGTGCAAGATCAGCGTGGTGGAAGCGCGCGGCGACGAGCGCGTGCTGCCCGGCCACGCCTACATCGCGCCCGGCCACTCGCACCTGATGCTGGTGCGCTCCGGCGCCAACTACATGACGCGCATCGAGCAAAGCCCGCCCGTCAACCGCCACCGCCCGTCGGTGGACGTGCTGTTCCGCTCCGCCGCCCAGGGCGCGGGGAAGAACGCGGTCGGCGTGATCCTGACCGGGATGGGCAAGGACGGCGCACAGGGCATGCTGGAGATGAAACAGGCCGGGGCGTATAATTTTGCGCAGGACGAGGCCTCGTGCGTCGTGTTCGGCATGCCGCGCGAAGCCATCGCGATCGGCGCCACGCACGAGACCGGGGCGCTGACGGCCTTGCCGGGAATGGTGCTTGGCCACCTGGCGGCCCACGGCAGCCGCGCGCTGCGGGTGTGATTTTCCCCTTCGTCAAGGGGAAAAACGGCCCGGCGGAGCGCGTCTGTTCCACGCCACTTTTATCGCTTTGCGGCAACAAAAAATGCTATCCTTAAGGTTGCACCCGGCATGGCCGGCGTAGCCTACAAACCCAGAGTAGAAGATTCGACCGGAGTAATTCATGGCAGATCCAAAGATGCGTTTTTTAGTGGTAGACGATTTCTCGACGATGCGGCGCATCGTGCGGAATCTGTTGAAGGAACTGGGTTATGCCAATGTGGATGAGGCAGAAGACGGCGTGATGGCGCTGGCCAAGCTGCGCAGCGAGCCGTTCGATTTCGTGGTCTCGGACTGGAACATGCCGAACATGGACGGCCTCACCATGCTGCAGAATATCCGTGCCGATCCCCAGCTGGCCAAGCTGCCGGTGCTGATGGTGACCGCCGAGGCCAAGAAGGAAAACATCATCGCGGCCGCGCAGGCGGGCGCCAACGGCTACGTCGTGAAACCGTTCACCGCGGCCACTCTGGACGAGAAGCTGAACAAGATCTTCGAGAAGCTGGGAACGGCTTAACATGGGCGAGCAGAACGCCGCGGAACTCCAGTCGAACGACGAGTTCCTGAGCCGGATCGGGCACATGACCCGGTCCCTGCACGAGAACCTGCGCGGTCTCGGGCTGGACAAGCTGATCGAAAAAGCCGCCAACGACATCCCCGATGCGCGCGACCGGCTGTCCTACGTTGCCCGCATGAGCGAGCAGGCCGCCAAGCGCGTGCTCGACGCAACCGACGCTGCGATGCCGCTGCAGGATGGCGTGGATGCCTCGGCCGCCGAGCTGTCCACCAAGTGGCAGGCGCTGCTCGCTGGCAGCGGCCCGACCGATGCGGAGTGGCGCGCGCTGGCGCAGCAGACCATGGCCGCACTGGCCTCGTCGCAGCAGGCCGCCACCGCCACCAAGGCCCACCTCATGGACATCATGATGGCCCAGGACTTCCAGGACCTGACCGGCCAGGTGATTACGCGCGTGACCACGATCGCCCAGAACCTCGAACAGCAGCTCGTGCAACTGCTGGTCGATTTCGCCCCCGCCGAGGTGCGCAAGGACCTCGACGACAGCCTGCTCAACGGTCCGCAGATCAACCCGGAAGGGAACAGCGAAGTCGTTGCCAACCAGAGCCAGGTGGACGATCTGCTCGACAGCCTGGGTTTCTGAGAACACGGGCGCCAGGCGCCCGATCCTTCTTGCCACACCATGCACGACAAAAATTTCCTGGTCCGTGAACCGCTGCTCGATCCGAAGCAGCGCGTCCTTGGGTATGAACTCTCCTGGCAGCAGCACAAAGGGCAGGTCGTCACCGGCGACGACCTGGAGGCGCTGGTCGCCTTCGTCGCGCGCCATGTGCACCACGCGGAATACGGCTGGCTCCTGAAGGACAAGGTCCTGTTCCTGGATGCGGTGCCGCAGATGCTGTCGCTCGACGCACTCTATGAACTGCCGGTCGAGAAGACCGTGCTGACCCTGCGGGCGCAGGACTTCGCCTCGGCGGACACCGTGTCCGCAGCCCAGGGGCTGCGCGCGGGCGGCCTGGGCGTCTCGATCCGCGGTGCGGACGTGGCGCGGCTGCCAAAGAATCTCTCGCAAGTGTGCTCCCACGTGGAAGTGCGCTTCACCGACTCCGACGTGGGCGCGCAGGCGCGTACCTACGCGGCGCTGAAGCAGGCCAATGTGCGCATGGTGGGCCGCCCGGTCACCACCTGGTCCGACTACGATGCCTGTGCCGCGCTGGGGCTCGATGCCTTCGTGGGCAAGCTGCACCTCACGCCGCGTCCTGGCACTCCGGTCAAGGGCATGAACCCGGCCCAGACCATCATCCTGCAGCTGATGCAGATGGTGCAGCAGAACGAGGACATCCCCAAGATCGAGAATGTGCTCAAGCGCGATCCGGCGCTGTCGTACAAGCTCCTTCGTTTCATTAACTCGGCCGGCTTTGGCGCCGCGCGCGAGATCCAGTCGCTGCGCCAGGCCATCGCGATGCTCGGCTACGCGCCGCTGTACCGCTGGCTCACGCTGCTGCTGGCGACCGCCTCGACCTCGGGCTACTCGCCGGTGCTGATGGAAACCGCCGTGGTGCGCGGCCGCCTGGCCGAGCTGCTGGGCCAGAAGGCGCTGCCGCGCGGCGAAGGTGAGAACCTGTTCGTGACCGGCATGTTCTCGCTGCTGGACCGCCTGCTTGGCCTGCCGATGAAGGAAGTGCTGGACACCATCCAGCTGCCGGAGGAAGTGGTGCGTGCGTTGCTCACGCGCGGCGGCATGTACGGGCCTTACCTCGCGCTGGCCGAAGCCTGCGAACTCAATTCGCAGCTGGTCGAGTCGCTGGCCGCCTCGCTGTCCATCACCCCCGAAGAAGTCAACGCCGCGCACCTCAATGCGCTGGCGTGGGCGCAGAGCGTGCAGTCTTGAGCGGCCGCGCCGCCGCGCTCCGGCTGTTGCTGGCCGCCGCACTGTTTTCGGCTGGCGCCTGCGCGCAGGAGGCGCCTCCGGCGCCCGATGCCAACGCCAAGGTCGAAGTCAGCGCCATCCGCAATCCGGACCTCAAGAAGTACCGCAGCCTCGTTGCGGGGCTGGATGAATTCGAGGACCAGCGGGCGCGCTACGCACCCAATGCGACCGAGCTGCGCTTCCGCTTTTGGCCGCGCAACTTCGGCAAGGGCGACCCACTGGCCAACCTGCAGCTGAAGATCAGCGGCGAGAGCGATTCCTTGCTCGTGCCGCTGGATGCCAATGGCACCTTCGTCGTCCCGCGCAACGAGCGTGCCTACGACGAGGATGCGGACCTGGTCCTCAACCGCAAGAAGGGTGAGCTGCGGGCCTTTCCCTACGTGCGCACACCCGGGCTGCCGGCCACCGTGCGGCGCCTGGGCGACCACCGCCTTGAATGCCGCGTGATCGTCGCGGTGGCCAAGAAGGACATAGGCCTGCTGCTGACCGCGACCATCAACACCATCCTGCTGACCACCGACTGGTGCAGTTCCAGCAAGGGTAGCTGGGGCATGGACTCGGAGTACGAGCTCGATGGCGCCACTCTCCGCGAGGGTGGCCGTAGCCAGGAGCTGGTGGTGCGAGGCCGGTCCTACCAGATCCCGATGCACGACCCGTCCTGGTCCAATGACGCGCTGATCGAAATGCGCCCCAAGCACGAATCCCAGATTGGCCCAGCGAGCTCCGAAGGCGCCGGGGACTGAGTGCCGAAATTTCGGCCCTCAGGGAGCGTCATGCAAACCTTCGTGGCTGTTTGTTGAGCAAACGTCAAGCGCCGTGCGAGGATGCGCGCTATGAATACACGCCCCCTCATTCTCCTCGCCCTGCTGGCCTGCTTCAACGCCGCAGCCCAGACCACCCCCGCAACGGACAACGCCGAACCCACCGTGGAAGTCAGCGCGGTCCGCAACCCCGAGCTGCACAAGTACCGCAGCCTGGTGGCGGGCCTCGACGCCTTCGAAGCCAACCGCCAGCGCTATGCGCCCAAGGTGGACCAGCTGCGCTTCCGTCTCTGGCCCACCTGGCGCACCAAGGGCGACGACCCGTTCGCGAATCTGCAGCTCAAGCTGGTCGGCGAGAGCGAGCCGCTTGCCGTACCAGTCGATGCCAACGGCGTATTCGTTCTGCCGCGCAGTGAGCGGGCCTACGATGAGAACGCGGAACTGATCCTCAACCGCCGCAAGAACGAGTTCTCCGGTTTTCCCTACGTGCGCACGCCCGGCCTGCCCGCCAACGTGCGGCGCCTGGGCGACCACCGCCTGGAATGCCGGGTGGTCGTCGCGATCGGAAAGAAGGAGATCGGCCTGCTCGCCACCGCCGCCGCCAACACGCTGCTGCTCACCACTGACTGGTGCAGCTCCAAGCGCACCTCCTGGGGGCTGAACGCCGAATACGAGCTTGATGGAGCCACGCTGCGCGAGGGCAGCCGCAGCGTGGAGCTGCAGGTGCAGGGCCGGCACTATCAGGTGCCGATGAGCGACACCAGCTGGTCGGACGAGGCCTTGATCGAGCTGCGGCCCATGCACGTGCCGACACCCGAGGAGATGGCCCAGCCGTTCGGCCGCACCATGTACGTGCTGGGCACCATGAACGAGTGGGGGCCGGCATCGCGCTTGCGCAAGGTGGAAGAGGGCGTGTACCGGGCCAGGGTCTGGCTGCGCAAGGGCCGGCAGGAATTCAAGATCGGCGCCGTCAAGTTCGAAGGCATCGACCTGGGTGGCACGGCGGAGGGCGAGGTGGTGAAGCCGGGCACGCCGGCCACGCTCACCAGCAAGGGCGCGAAGCTCGCGCTCCAGGTGGACAAGCCGGCCGATTATATTTTTACGCTCGACGTGCGCGACGAGACGGCGCCGAAGCTGACGGTCAGCCTGGCGCCCGCCGAAGCGAAATAATCAGATCTCGAGGTTGTCGATCAGGCGCGTGGTGCCCAGCTTGGCCGCGGCCAGCACCACCAGCGGCGCGCCTTCGGCCATGTCGCCGGCGGTGGGCGGCTGCAGGTCGATCTGCTTGCGGATGGAGATGTAGTCCGGCTTCCAGCCGCGCTGGGTCAGCGTATCCATGGCCTTGTGCTCCAGCGAGAACACGTCCTTGTGTCCCTGCCGGACTTCCTCGGCGACGAAGTTGAGCGCCTGGTACAGCTGCGGCGCTTCGGCGCGCTCCTCCGGCGACAGGTACATGTTGCGGGAGGAGAGCGCGAGACCATCATCGGCGCGCCAGGTCTCGGCAGCGATGATGGAGGTGGGCAGTGCGAACTGGCGGCACATGTTCCGCACGATCATGAGCTGCTGGTAGTCCTTCTTGCCGAAGACGGCGACGCGCGGCTGCACGCACGAGAACAGCTTGAGCACCACCGTGGTCACGCCCGAGAAGAAGCCGGGGCGGAATTCGCCTTCCAGCGTGTTGCCCAGCCCGTCCGGCGGGCGCACGCGGAATTCCTGCGGCTCCGGGTACAGGTCCTTTTCGGTGGGCGCGAACAGCACGTACACGCCTTCCTTCTCCAGCTTTTCCACGTCTGCATTGAAGGTGCGCGGGTATTTTTCGAAGTCCTCGTTCGGCCCGAACTGCAGGCGGTTCACGAAGATCGAGGCCACCACCGGGTCGCCATGCTTGCGCGCCAGGCGCATGAGCGAGAGGTGGCCTTCGTGCAGGTTGCCCATGGTGGGCACGAAGGCGGTGCGCAACTGTCCGCTCAGCTGGTCGCGCAGTTCTTCAACGGTGGTAACGATCTTCATGATGAATCCTTGGATTGAATCGGGGCCCGTTTATTCTTGTGCTACGGGCGCATAGGCGAGACGCACGTAGATCGGCGCGAAGGGCTCGGCCTGTGTGATCTCGATGAGGGTTTCCTTGGCCAGCTCCAGCATGGCGACGAAGTGTACGACCACCACCGGCACGCTGGCGCGCAGGTTGAACAGCTCCGCAAACTCCACGAAGCGGGCCGACTGCAGCTGGCGCAGGATCATCGACATGTGCTCGCGCACCGACAGCTCTTCGCGCGAGATGGTGTGGTGCTGGGTCAGTTTGGCGCGCTTGAGGATGTCGGCGAAGGCCTGCTGCAGCTCGTCCAGGCTCACCTTGGGCTGCAGCGGCACCAGCGACTTCTCGATGTGCACGCGCGTCTTCACGAAATCGCGCTCGGCTTGCGGCAGGGTGTTGAGCTCCTGGGCGGCCAGCTTGATCTGCTCATATTCAAGCAGCTTGCGCACCAGTTCCGCGCGCGGGTCGTCGTGCTCGCCGGCGTCCAGGTCGGGCGCGCGCTGCGGCAGCAGCATGCGCGACTTGATCTCGATGAGCATCGCGGCCATGAGCAGGTACTCGGCGGCCAGCTCCAGGTTGTGCAGGCGGATCTGCTCCACGTATTCCAGGTACTGCAGGGTGACCTGCGCGAGCGGAATGTCGAGGATGTTGAAGTTCTGCTTGCGGATCAGGTACAGCAGCAGGTCGAGCGGACCTTCGAAGGCGTCGAGGAAGATCTCGAGCGCATCGGGCGGAATGTACAGGTCCGTCGGCAGCTTGGTGACCGGCTCGCCATACAGCTTGGCGATCGCGAAGGCGTCGGCGGATGCGGCGCTGGCGTCATCCGCCGCGGGGGCGGATGCGTCCGCAGCGGACGTCTCGTCCGCGCCGGACGGCGCAGCCGGATCGAGTCCGGCGGCCGCGTCGTCGAGCGTCTCGGCCGCCGCCTCGTTCGGCAACATGGGTGTGCCTGGCCGGCTTAGACCTTGGACTGGTACACGTACGCGTTCTGCTTGACGCGCGATTCGGCGATGCGGCGCTGCTCGTCCAGCGTCTGCGGCGCCTTGTCCCACAGCAGGGCGCGACCCTGGCGCTGGCCTTCCTCGATGGCCGGCTTCTGCTGCTTCAGCTGGGCGATGAACTGGGTGTGGTCGGAGACGTACGATTTATTCTGTTTCAGGAATTTCATGATCCGGTCAGGCGTAAAAAACACGACCCATCATTTTACCCTGAGCATGCACGCCGGGCGATATTTTCTCGTGGTAATTCCGCCGGTTCGCAACGAGAAGTTGCTCATGTACAATCCCCCGAACTTCAAACAGGGGGCGTGACGATGACGAAGTACTCCGGTGTGCTGGCGGGTGGGCTGTGCGGATCGTTGCTGGCGTTGTGGCTGGTCCAGTCGGCGCCGGAACTGGCGCTCGGCACCGCCGCCGGGGTGATCGGCTTGGCCGTGCTGCTGCACTGGGCGTTCGGACGCCTCGCCGCAGGCACGCTGCCGGAGCCGTTCGCGCGCTGGCAGCCTGCATCGTGGTTGCTGCTCAGTGCCGCCGCCATGTTGCCGCCGTCCGCGGCCGGGGTGCTGGTCGGGTGCACCGCCGTGCTGCTGGCGCAGGCCGCGCTCTACCTGCTGGCGCTCGGTCCGCAGGGCCGGGAGCGCATCGCGCGGCGCGACACGTACATCGCGGCGCTGTTTCTCATCTCCGGCTTCTCGGCGCTGATCTACCAGGTGGTGTGGCAGCGGATCCTGTTCTCGACCTTCGGCATCAACACCGAATCGGTGACGGTGGTGGTGTCGGTCTTCATGTTCGGGCTCGGTCTCGGCTCGCTGGCGGGCGGGTGGGCGCAGCAGCGCTTTCCGCATCACTTGCTGCATCTGTTCCTGTTCCTGGAGACGGCGATCGGTGTGTATGGCCTGTTCAGCGTGGACCTGATTCACCTGGTCAGCACCCTGTCCGGCCCGACGTCGACCGGGACGCTGGTGGCCTGGGTCTACCTGATCCTCGCGATTCCCACGCTGCTGATGGGCGCGACACTGCCCGTGCTGGTGGCCTGGCTGCAGCGCTACCTGCGCAATATCGGCCGCTCGGTGGGCCTGCTGTACGCGTTCAATGCGTTCGGCTCCGCGATCGCGGCCTTCCTCACGGTGGAGATGCTGTTTCCGCTGGTGGGGCAGCGCGCCTCGGTGTGGATCGCGGTGGCGTGCAATCTCACGACGGCGCTGCTGATCTGGGATGCGAGCCGCAAGATCCGGAGGCGGGACAGCGGCAGCGGTCCGGAGGACAGTGGCGCGGATGCCGCCATGCTGGCCGCGCCGTACACGGCTGCCGCCACGCCGTCAGCGCCGGACAACGCACGTGCCTCGGTTCCGGGCCCGGCGCCGGTCCCAGGCGGGCCCGCAGCAGCGGCCCGGCTGCCTTACGGCTTCGTGTTTTTCACGCTGGCCGCCATTGGCTACATCTCGCTGAGCCAGGAGATCGTCTGGTTCCGCATACTCGGCTTCATGTCGGCGGGCCGGCCGCAAATTTTCGGCCTGATGCTGGCGGCCTTCCTGGTTGGTATCGCCGCCGGGTCGCTGCGTTCCAAGCGCGTGTGCGAACAGGGCGATGACCCGTACCGTTACCTGCTGCGCGCCCTGCTGGCCGCCATTGCCGTGTTCTACCTCGCGCTGCCGGTCGTGGCGCATGCGGCGGGGTGTGTGGGCAAGGACCTTGCCTATCTGATCGCCTACCTCGCGGTCGGCATCGTCGCCTACTACACCGGCGGCATCCTGCCGATGCTGATCCACGTGGGCACCGCGGACCAGTCCACGTCGTCCACCCGCGCCATGTCCTGGCTGTACTTCGCCAATATCATCGGCTCGACGTGCGGTCCATTGCTGACGGGCTTCGTCCTGCTGGACCGTTTTTCGCTGGAAGCCAACGTGGTGATCCTGAGCGCGATCGGCCTGGCGCTGCTGGCCCTGATCGCTGCCTTCGCGCGACGCGGTTCGGGCTCGCGGGTGCAGTTTGGCGGTCTCGCGGCGGGCCTGTGCGTGGTGGCGTGGTTCACGCACGGGCCGATGTTCGCCGGCCACCTGGAACTGCTGCAGTACGGTCCCACGCCGCATGCCCCCTTCAAGTACGTGCTGGAGAACCGTGGTGGCATCATCACCGCGCAGGCCGACCCGGAAGGGGATATCCTGTTCGGCAGCGGCATCTACGACGGCCGCTTCAACACGGACCCCGGCAACAACGCCAACCACATCGACCGCGCCTACCTGGTCGCGGGCCTGCACCGCAATCCGGCGCGGATGCTGGAGATCGGGCTGTCCAGCGGGTCCTGGGCGCGCGTGCTGGCCAACTACGAGCCGGTGAAGTCGCTGACGATCATCGAGATCAATCCAGGCTACCCGGCCGTGATGCAGCGCTATCCCTACATCGCGAGCGTGCTGGAGGACCCCAAGGTGGCGCTGCACGTGGACGATGGGCGGCGCTGGCTGCGCAATCATGAGGGGGAGAGCTTCGACTTCATCCTCATGAACACGTCCTATCACTGGCGCAGCAACATGACCAACCTGCTGTCGCTGGAGTTCCTCCGAATGATGAAGGGCCATCTGCGGCCAGGCGGGGTGGTCTACTACAACACGACCGGTTCGCCGGACGTGGTGCACACGGCGGAGCAGGTGTTCCGGCACGTGCGCGTCTTCTACAACTTCGTCGCCGCCAGCGATACGCCATTCGACATCGGCACGGACGAACGCCGCGCCAACCTCCAGCGCTTCCGCAATACCGACGGCACCGCGGTATTCGGCCCGGAGCGCGCCGCCGCGCTGCGCCGCCTGGCCACCGCTCCGCTGGTCCTCCCCGCCGACTTCAAGCAAGGCGCCGGCCATCTGTGGACCATCACCGACGACAATATGGCGCCCGAATACAAGCACCCGATCTATCCGGATCACTGATAACGCACTGCTGAAGCAGGCGTGCCGTGCGGCGCGCCGCCGTCAGCGCAGCACGCGGCGCATGACGAGGGGAGAGGGTTCGGCCGGATTGGCGTGCGTGTACTCGAGTTCTTCGGCGAGCTCGAATTCGAAGGCGGAGTAGAAGTCGATCAG
The DNA here is from genome assembly GCF_004614185.1 of Zemynaea arenosa. Lineage (GTDB taxonomy): Bacteria > Pseudomonadota > Gammaproteobacteria > Burkholderiales > Burkholderiaceae_D > Telluria > Telluria arenosa. The sequence continues at coordinate 12,183 of NZ_SPVF01000254.1, forward strand.
CTTGGGCTGGTCGGGGCGCACCGCGAGCCGGAGCTCCCCCACCGCGCATTCGAGCGCATGGTGGATCACCGCCTCCAGCAGGTGCTGCGACAGATTGGTGCCGCGGAACAGGGGCAGGACGCCCATGCGCATCACTTCCCACACGCCGTCATCCACCTCGTGCGGCAGCCAGCGCACCGAGCCGACCGGCTCGCCGTCGTACTCCAGCACAAAGGCGCCACCGTCGCGCAGATGCTCGCCCACGCGGATCGCGGTCTCGCGGTGGCCACTCGAGGTGACGGCCACCTTGTTCGCCCAGCACTTGCGGGTCAGGTCCGCAATGAGCTGGGCGTCTTCGTCGGTTGCGGAACGGACGACTATGCCCATGTGGTTCGGGGTGGGTTTATCGAATGCGCATGCCCGGGGTCGCGCCCGGCCACGGCTCCAGTACGTAGAGGCCAGGATTCGCCTTCTCGTCGGCGGCGGAGGCGCACAGCACCATGCCTTCGGACACGCCAAACTTCATCTTGCGCGGCGCGAGGTTCGCCACCAGCACCGTGAGCTTGCCGATCAGCTGCTCCGGCTGATACGCCGACTTGATGCCCGAGAAGACGTTGCGGTGGCGGCCTTCGCCCACGTCCAGCGTGAGACGCAGCAGCTTGTCCGAACCTTCTACGTGCTCGCAGTTGACGATCTGCGCGATGCGCAGGTCGACCTTCATGAAGTCGTCGATCTTGATCTCGTCGGCCAGCGGCTCGACGCCATCGGCGGGCGCGGAGGCCGGCGTCACCGCCACCGGCTTCCCGGCCGGTGCCGCTGCTGCCGCTGCCGCCGCGATCTGCGCCGGTTTGTCGAACAAGTCCTCGACCATCTTGGCGTCCACGCGGGTGAGCAGATGGCTGTAGGTGCCGATGGTCCGGCCCAGCATGGTCTCGTACACCGCGGCGCCGCGGGTATCGGCCCACGAGAGCGACGCGTCGTGGAGGAAGGCCGCCACGCGCGAGGCGATCTCCGGCAGTACCGGCGCCAGCATGATGGTCAGCTGGCGGAACAGGATCAGGGCGGTGGTGCAGACCTCGTGCAGCTCGGCCGTCTTGGCTTCGTCCTTGGCCAGGATCCACGGCTTGTTCTCGTCCACGTACTGGTTGGTGACGTCCGCGACCTCCATGATCTCGCGCAGCGCCTTGCCGTACTCGCGCGCCTCGAAGTTGGCGGCGATGGCGGCCTGGCGCTCTGCGCCATCCACGGTCAGCGCGCGCTTGATCCAGTCCTGCGCGTTGGCCGAGAGCGAAGACGCCAGCTTGCCATCGAACTTCTTGGTGATGAAGCCCGCGCAGCGGCTGGCGATGTTGACGTACTTGCCTACCAGGTCCGAGTTCACGCGCGCCACGAAGTCGTCGCCGTTGAAGTCCAGGTCCTCGACCTTGGAGTTCAGCTTGAAGGCGATGTAGTAGCGCAGCCACTCCGGGTTCATCTTCAGTTCCAGGTAACGCAGCGGCGAGATGCCGGTGCCGCGCGACTTGGACATCTTTTCGTTATTGACGGTCAGGTGCCCGTGCACGTTGACCTTCAGCTTGTCGATGATCGGGTGGCCGGCGAAGTTCAGCATCGCGGGCCAGAACAGCAGGTGGAAGGAGACGATGTCCTTGCCGATGAAGTGCACCTGCTCGGTGGCCGGATCGCGCAGCAGGGCTTCGAAGTCGATGCCTTTCTTTTCGCAGTAGTTCTTCAGCGAGGCCAGATAGCCGACCGGGGCGTCCAGCCACACGTAGAAGAACTTGCCCGGCGCATCCGGGATCGGAATGCCGAAGTAGGGCGCGTCGCGCGAGATGTCCCAGTCGGCGAGCTTTTCGCCGTTCTCGCCCAGCCACTCGGACACCTTGTTGACCATCTCCGGCTGCAAACGGCCCGGCGTGTTGAGCCACTCCTTGAGGAACTGGAAGCAGCGCGGGTCGGACAGCTTGAAGAAGTACTGTTCCGAAGGCTTCAGCACCGGCGTGGACCCGGTGAACACGGAGTACGGATTGACGAGTTCCGTCGGCTGGTAGGCCGCGCCGCACACCTCGCAGTTGTCACCGTATTGGTCCTTGGCGCCGCACTTGGGGCACTCGCCCTTGATGTTGCGGTCCGCCAGGAACATGCCTTTCACCGGATCGTAGAAGCGGTCGACGGTCTTGGTGACGATCAGCCCCGCGTCGCGCAGCTTGCGGTAGATGCCCTGCGAGAGCTGGACGTTTTCCGGCGAGTCGGTCGAGTACCAGTTATCGAAGGCGATGTGAAAGCCGTCCAGGTACTGCGGGCGGCCGGCCGCGATCTTGGCCACGAACTCCTGCGGGGTCAGGCCTTCCTTTTCGGCGGCGATCATGATCGGCGTGCCGTGCGTGTCGTCCGCGCACACGAAGTGCACTTCCGTGCCCTGCATTCGCTGGTAGCGCACCCAGATGTCGGCCTGGATGTACTCCATCATGTGGCCGATGTGGAAGGCAGCGTTAGCGTAGGGCAGGGCAGTGGTGACGAACAGCTTGCGTGTCATGGTCGTGTGGAACCGTGGTGAAAGGGGGAAATGAGCATTTTACCAGTGGATGGCTGGGCATGGCAGCGTAGCCTGGTGTTGCTCTCCGTTGCAATTTAATGACAAGGAGCAAACGATTGCCTCGAATTAATTGTTGAACAACGGTAAGTTGCTCTGTATTGTGGACCGCGCTTCGAGATCGCGGCTGGAGCACCCAAAACACCGTGTTGTCCGCGAACTGACCTGAGGAGATATAAGAATGAAAAAGCAAATGTTCCTGCAGTACGTCACCGGCGGCGCGCTCGCCGCGGTCCTGTCCACCACCGGCAGCGCAGCGATCGCCGCAACGGCATCGGCCTCCGCCACCGTCATCATCCCAATCACGATCACCAAGGCCGCCGACCTGGCCTTCGGCAAGTTCGCACCGGGCGCCGGCGGCACCATCACGGTGGATACCTCGGGCGCCCGCACCGCCAGCGGCGTGGTGCTGTCCACGGTCGGCAGCTCGCCCACCGCGGCGCGCTTCGACGTGGCTGGTGAAAACAACGCCACCTACGCCATCACCCTGACTCCGCCGACCGACCTGGTGAGCGGCAGCGACACCATGGCCTTCACCGGCTTCAGCGAAGTGGGCTCCGCGGCCACCGGCGCCACCAGCGGCAATGCGACCACCGGCACCCTGAGCGGCAGCGGCGCGCAGTCGATCTTCATCGGCGGTGCGCTGACGGTGGCCAGTAACCAGCCGGCGGGCAGCTACGCCGGCACCATCACCTGTACCGTCGAGTACAACTGAGGCGCTGAGCCATTGAGCTGAGCGGGCAGGGCAGGCGCATGCTCTGGCGCGGTGGGCTGGCAGCCGCCGCGCTGGGACTGGCGTTGCCCGCCTCCGCCCAGCTCACTCTGACTTCCACCCGCAACCTGCAGTTCGGGAGCCTCACGGTGGGCGGCGGCGGGACGGTCACGGTCGACACCAACGGCGCCCGCACCCGCAGCGGGGCGGTGTTCCTGATGCCCTCCGGTTCCAGCACGTCCGCCAGCTTCACGGTCACCGACAACGACCCGGCCAACCTGAACAAGTCCTTCGTGATCACGCTGCCGGACAGCGCGAACCTGTCGAACGGCAGCGGCGGGAGCATGCAGCTGACGAACTTCACCAGCAACCCGCCGGGCAGCGGCCTGTTTTCGGGCTCGGGCCAGGTGCTGACGGTGGGGGCGACTCTGACCGTGGATGCGAACCAGCCGCGCGGAACGTATTCCGGCACCTTCAATATCACCATCAATTACCAATGATTCGCCATCGCTATCTGAGGTGCACCATGCCGTTCGTCCGTGGGCTGCAATTCCTGTTTGTTCTCCTGGCCGTGCTGGCCTCCGTCTGGGCGCGCGCCGATCTGCTACTGCATCCCACGCGGCTGGTGTTCGAGAAGAACACGCGCACGGCGCAGCTGGAACTGATTAATAACGGCACCGAACCCGCGACCTATCGCATCTCGCTGGTGAACAAGCGGATGACCGAGAACGGCGAGTTCATTGCGGCCAAAGCGGCACAGGGCGACGAGCGCTTTGCCGACCAGCTGGTGCGCTTTGCGCCGCACCAGGTGACGCTGATGCCGGGCACCTCCCAGACCGTGCGCGTCATGCTGCGCAAGCCGGCGGACCTGGCGCGCGGTGAGTACCGCACGCATTTGCAATTCGATCGCGTGGCGAATCCGGTGGCGGCCGGGCCGGCCGCCGGCGAGGCGCCGCCGGGAGAAGTCGGGGTGGCGATTTCCGTGATGGTGGGCGCCTCGATCCCGGTGATCGTGCGCAATGGCGACCTGGCGGCACCGTCGGTGGCGCTGTCGCAGCTGGAGCTGGTCAAGGCTGGGGAGGCGCCTGCGCTGCGCTTTGCGATCGAGCGTGCCGGCGAGACCTCGCTGTATGGCGACCTGGAAGCCAGCTTCACGAGCGCCAGTGGCAAGGCGCAGAAGGTGGGGCAGGCAGCGGGTGTGGCGGTCTACACGCCGAACGCACTGCGCCGCGCGACCCTGCCTCTGGCCGCGCCCTCGGGCGGGCTGGCGCGTGGCACGCTGCACCTGGTGCTGCGCAGCCGCCCGGAGGCCGGCTCGATCGTGCTGGGGCAGGCCGATCTCGCCATCCCCTGATACACCAGCAGTACGCCTGTCAATACACTTCCAGCACACCTGGCCAGTACACCCGGCCAGGTATATCAGTACAGCGCCAGAATTGAGGGCGGAACCGCCCGGTATTCGGCCCTAGAAATCGTTACCTCCTAGCCAATAATCCCCGTTCGATCAACGGATTGCGGACGGCGCTCGCTCGTCCGCCGGATGCATGGGACGAGGGATGCTGCGGCTGGGATGCGTGGCGCTGGCAGTGCTGGCGCTGCCCGCGTTCGCCCCTGCGGCGGCGGAGACGGCCAGCCTGCCCGCCTTTGGCCCCGCGCGCGCCGACCCGAACCTCGTGCTGCTGGAGGTCACGCTGCAGGGCGATGTATTGACCGAATCCCTGTCCGGCTACCAGATCGGCAACGATGTGTACCTGCCGCTGGGCGAGCTGTCCCGCCTTCTCACGCTGGCCATCCGCACCGCGCCCGCGCAGGGCCGCGCGGATGGCTACATCCTGAAGGAGGAGCGGGAGTTCCACCTCGATGTCATCGAGCGCACCGTCTACACGGAGGGCAGCACCGAGAACCTGGACCGCACCGCGGTCAAGCTGCAGGGCGACGACATCTACGTGGCCAGCAAGGTGCTGGCGCGCTGGCTCCCGGTCGACCTGGCGCTGGACATGTCGGCCCTGAGCCTGACCATCAAGCCGCGCGAGACGCTGCCCCTGCAATCCAACCGCCAGCGCCGCGAGCGGGCCCGCAATGGCGTGGTGGGGCCGCGCGCTGACCCCGGCTATCCGCGCCAGCCCATTCCGTACAGCGCGGTCTCCACCCCTTTCCTCGACCAGACCGTGCGCGTGGACGCGCAGGGCGGCCATGGCAAGCGGCGCGTCAACGCGGGCTACACGGTCTACGCCACGGCCGACCTGCTCGGGCTGGAGGCGTCGCTGTTTGCGGCCATCGGCAACACGCACGCGCAGGACCAGGCCCGCCTCACGCTGGGCCGCAGCGATCCGGACGCGCGCCTGCTCGGCCCCTTGCAGGCGCGGACCGCACAATTCGGCAGCATCGCGGTGCCGGGCGTGAGCAATGTGCTGAGCAGCAGCCCGGCAGGCAATGGTGTGCTGGTCTCGAACCGACCGCTCAACGTGCCGACCAACTTCGACAGCCACCTGCTGCAGGGCGACCTGCCGCCCGGCTGGGACGTGGAGCTGTTCGTGAACGATGCGCTGCTGGGGTTCCAGCAGGCGCGCGCCGATGGCCGCTATACCTTCGAGGTGCCGCTGGTGTACGGCGTGAACGAGTTCCGCCTGGTCTTCCACGGCCCCCTTGGCCAGCTGCGCGTCGAGCGCCAGACGATGGTGGTGGACCGGCCCGCAGTACGCGCCGGCCAGCTCGAATACAGCGTGGCGCGCCAGCACGACGACAGGCACCGGGAACGCACCCTGGCCCAATTCACCTACGGCCTCACGGACCGCCTCACGGCCACCGCGGGCATGGTCGAGCTGCCGCTGGGGGCGCGCGAACAGCGCTACACCAATGCGGCCCTGCGCGGCTACTGGAACTCCTTCATCCTGAGCGCGGAGGCGGTCAAGTCGAATGACGGCGGCAAGCTGGCGCAAGTCGGCGTGAACACCAGCGTGGCCGGGATGTCCCTGCTGGTCAATCACGCCCAGCTCGACCACTTCAGCAGCGATTGGTACCTGCCTACCGGTGACCCGGTGAAGACGCGCGACGAGCTGCGCCTGAATGGCCGCGCGCACCTGCCGCTGCTGCCGGTGCTGCCGCTGCAGCTGGACCTGCGCAGCGACCTGCTGGAATCGGGCCGCCGGGTGCGTGATGGCGGCATCCGCGTGTCGGGCTACCTGGCCGGCAGCGCCATCACCAATTCGCTGCGCTGGCAGTCCTCGGGCGGCGCGCCCACCACCGGCACCGGCATGCTGCAGGTGAGCCGCCGGGTGGCAGGCGTGGGCCTGTCCGGCCAGCTCGATTACGAAACGCGGCCCGACGCGCGCCTGTCCAACCTCGCCATCTCGGCGGACAAGGATGTGGCCGAAGGCATGATCCTCAATGTGAGCGCCACCCACGCCTTCCGCGCGCCGTCCCACACCGTGTCCGCGTCCCTCAACAAGACGCTGGGCAGCTACGGCCTGGGCGTGACCGTCAACTACGCCAGCAACGGCGCCTACAGCGCGGGCATGCAGCTGTTCATGGCGATGGGCGCGGAGCCACGCCAGTCGCGCTGGCTCACGGACGCGCAGCCGATGGCGGGCACCGGCTCGGCCTCCGTTCTGGTCTACCTGGACCGCAACATGAACGGCGTGATGGACGACGGTGACCAGCCGATCCGCAACGCCGGCTTCCTGATCAACGGGGGTGCGGACATGGCGCGCACCAACGGCGACGGCATCGCGTGGCTCAGCCGCCTGCCGTCGCGCCAGAACGTCGACATCGCGCTTGATAACCAGACGCTCGAAGACCCGGCATGGACGGCGCTGCGCAAGGGCCTGCGCGTGGTGCCGCGGCCCGGCAAGGTGGCACAGCTGGAGTTTGCGGTCAACGCCACTGGGGAGCTCGATGGCACCATCTACCGCTACGAGCATGGCCTCAAGCGCCCGGCCGTGGGCCTGCGGCTGGAGCTGATAGGCATTGAGCACAAGGTCCTGGCCACCGCCACCACCGGGACGGACGGCTACTTCGTCCTGAGCGGCGTGCTGCCCGGCGATTACCTGCTGCGGCTCGCGCCGGACCAGCTCAAGGAGCTCAAACTGACCGACACCGGCATGCATCTGATTACCATGCAGCCGGACGGCGACTTCCTGTACGGGAAAGACCTCCTGGTGGTGCCCGGGGACGAGTAACCCGTTCGCAGGGGTGGCCATATCGCGCCTCCGTGGTGTTTTGCAGTAGACTTACCGGCTACTTCATGGAGAACCCAATGAGCATCACTGCAGAAGACGTCAAGGCGGCCCTCGCCGGCGTCATCGATCCGAACACCGGCAAGGACCTGGTGTCCTCCAAGGCGGTCCGCAACGTCAAGCTTGACGGCGGCGCCGTGTCGTTTGACGTGGAGCTGGGCTACCCGGCCAAAAGCCAGCTCGCGCCGATCCGCGCGGCGGCTGAAGATGCGGTGCGTGCGCTGCCGGGCGTGGGCCCGGTGACGGCCAACGTCTACGTCAAGATCATCTCGCACACCGTGCAGCGCGGCCTCAAGCTGCTGCCCAGCGTGAAGAACATCATCGCCGTCGCCTCGGGCAAGGGCGGGGTGGGCAAGTCCACCACCGCGGTCAACCTGGCGCTGGCGCTGGCCGCCGAGGGCGCGCAGGTCGGCATCCTGGATGCGGACATCTACGGCCCGTCGCAGCCGATGATGCTGGGCGTGACCGGGCGGCCGGTCTCGCAGGACGGCCGCACCATGGAGCCGATGGAGAACCACGGGGTGCAGGTGTCCTCGATCGGCTTCCTGATCGATCCGGACGAGCCGATGGTCTGGCGCGGCCCGATGGTCACGCAGGCCTTGCAGCAGCTGCTGGAGCAGACCAACTGGCGCGAGCTCGATTACCTGATCGTCGATATGCCGCCGGGGACCGGCGACATCCAGCTGACGCTCTCGCAGAAGGTGCCGGTGACGGGCGCGGTGATCGTCACGACCCCGCAGGACATCGCGCTGCTGGACGCGCGCAAGGGCCTCAAGATGTTCGAGAAGGTCGGGATCCCGATCCTGGGCGTGGTGGAGAACATGAGTACCCACATCTGCTCCAACTGCGGCCATGTGGAAGCGATCTTCGGGCAGGGCGGCGGCGAGAAGATGTGCCGCGACTTCGGCGTGGACTTCCTGGGGCAGCTGCCGCTCACGCTGGAGATCCGCGAGCAGACCGATTCCGGCAAGCCGACCGTGGTCGCGGACCCGGACGGCGCGGTGTCCAACATATATAAGAGCATCGCCCGCAAGGTGGCGGTGAAGATTGCGGAGAAAGCCAAGGACATGAGCAGCAAGTTCCCGAGCATCGTGGTGAAGAACGACTGATGCGTACCCCGACCTCTTTCCCGATGCTGGCGTGCGCGCTCGCATGCGTCCTGGCAGGCAGCGCCGCATCCGCGCAGCAGCAGGCGTCCCAGGCCGCGCCCACGCCGCAGGCCGTGGCGCCCGCTGTCCCGGCACCTCCTGCGGCGGCACCCAGCGTGTGGCAGCCGCAGGCCAGCGGCACCACCGCGGAGCTGCGCGGCCTGTCCGTGGTCAGCCCGACGGTGGCTTGGGCCAGTGGGGCCAAGGGCACCGTGCTGCGCACCGTGGATGGCGTGAGCTGGAAGCTGCTGCCCGTGCCGGATGCCGCCGCGCTGGACTTCCGCGATATCCACGCTTTCGACGAAAAGTCCGCCATCATCATGAGCGCGGGCCCGGGTACGGCCTCGCGCCTGTACCGCACCGATGATGGCGGGGCGACGTGGAAGCTCCTCGCCACCAACACCGACCCGAAAGGCTTCTGGGACGCGATGGCGTTCTGGGATGCGAACAAAGGCATCCTGTTCGGCGACCCGGTCGATGGCCGCTTCCAGGTGCTGGTCACCGCCGATGGCGGCAAGACCTGGCAGCCGTCCACCGATGCGGCGGGCCTGGCCGCGGTGAAGGATGAAGGCGCATTCGCGGCCAGCGGCACCTGCCTCTCGGTCGATGGTGCGGACGACGCCTGGTTCGTGACCGGCGGCGCGCAGGGTTCGCGCGTGTTCCATTCCACCGACAAGGGCAAGACCTGGAAGGCCTCGCCGCTGCCGATCCTGGCCGGGGCGCCGAGCCGCGGCGGGTTCTCGGTGGCTTTCCGCGAGGGCCGCATCGGCTTGGCCGCGGGCGGCGACTACAAGGAGCCGACCAAGGCCTCGCTCAACGGGGCGCGCAGCGAAGACGGCGGCGCGACCTGGGCGCCGGCGCCGATTCTCCCGGCGGGCTACATGTCCGTGGTGGTGCCGGTGCCGGGCGCGCCGCATGCATTCGTCGCGGCCGGCCTGGCGGGTTCCGGCGTGTCCACCGACGACGGCAAGACCTGGACGGTGCTCGACCGCACGCCCGTGAACAGCGCCGCCTTTTCCACCCCTTCAGGGGGTTGGCTGGTGGGGCCCAAGGGCGTAGTCTTGAAGTACGTTGGGCCGGCATTGGGCCGCCCACAACCATAAGGAGAACTTCATGACTTTCACGCTCAAACGCGCCCTGCTGGCGCTGACCCTCGGGGCTGCCGCGTGCGCGGCGCAGGCGCAATCCGTGGCCTTCGTCGAACCGGCCGATGGCGCCACTGTCACCAGCCCGTTCAAGGTCAAGTTCGGCGTGGACGGCATGGCCGTCAAGCCGGCAGGCGAGATGGCCGAAAAGACTGGTCACCACCACCTCATCATCAACGGGACCAGCATCAAGTCGGGCGAGTCGATTCCTTTCGACGACAAGCACATGCACTTCGGTAAAGGCCAGACCGAGACCGAATTGAAGCTGCCGCCGGGCCAGTACACCCTGACCCTGCAGTTCGCCAACGGCGCGCACCAGTCCTACGGTGAGCCGATGAGCAAGACCATTCACGTCACGGTCAAGTAAAACAACTCACAGAAGTACTAGGCGCGGGCGGCGGGACGGCGCCACCCGCGCGCGTTAAAATACCGGCTTTACTCATTCACACGAGAAGAGTCGATCAATGACCGTCCGCACCCGCTTTGCTCCCAGCCCGACCGGCTATCTCCACCTCGGTGGCGCGCGCACCGCGCTGTATTCCTGGGCCTATGCCCGCCACTTCGGCGGCACCTTCATCCTGCGTATCGAAGACACGGACCTGGAGCGTTCGACGCCCGAAGCCGTGCAGGCCATCCTGGATGGCATGAAGTGGCTCGGCCTGGAGCACGACGAAGGCCCGTTCTACCAGATGAAGCGCATGGACCGTTACCGCGAGGTGGTGGCGCAAATGCTGGAAGCCGGCACCGCCTATCACTGCTACTGCTCGCCGGAAGAAGTCGAGGCCATGCGCGAGCGCATGCGCGCCGCGGGCGAGAAGCCGCGCTACGACGGCACCTGGCGCCCGGAGCCGGGCAAGGTCCTGCCGCCGGTGCCGGAGGGCGTGAAGCCGGTCGTGCGCTTCAAGAATCCGCTGGACGGGGAGGTGACCTGGAACGACGTGGTCAAGGGCACCATCACCATCGCCAACAAGGAGCTCGATGACCTGGTGATCGCGCGTCCGGACGGCACGCCCACCTACAACTTCTGCGTCGCGGTCGACGACTGGGACATGAAGATCACGCACGTGCTGCGCGGCGACGACCACGTGAACAACACGCCGCGCCAGATCAACATCCTGCGCGCGATCGGCGCGGAGCTGCCGCAGTACGGGCACCTGCCGATGATCCTCGGCCCAGACGGAGCCAAGCTGTCCAAGCGCCATGGCGCAGTGAGTGTGGTGAACTACGCGGACGAAGGCTATCTGCCGGAGGCGATGCTGAATTACCTGTCGCGCCTGGGCTGGTCGCATGGCGACGACGAGATCTTCTCGATGGAGCAGTTCATCCAATGGTTCGACCTTTCGAACCTGACCGCGTCGCCGGCGCAGTTCAACTTCGACAAACTGGCGTGGGTGAACAACCACTATATCAAGCAGGCGGACAATGAGCGTCTCGCGGCGCTGGCGCGTCCGCGCATGGAAGCCAACGGGGCGCAGTTCGATGGCGCGCCGCCGCTGCCGGTGGTGATTGGGCTGCTGAAGGAACGCACCAACACGATCGTCGAGCTGTCGGACGCCGCGATGCTGTTCTACCGCGAGCCGCAGCCGGATGCCGCGCTGCTCACGCAGCATGTGACCGATGCGGTGAAGCCCGCACTGGCGGCGTTTGCGCAGCGCTGCGCGGACGTCGAGTGGAACAAGGCCGCGCTGTCCGCGATGATCAAGGAAGTGCTGGCCGCGCATGGGCTGAAGATGCCGCAGCTGGCGATGCCTCTGCGCCTGTTCGTCACGGGCCAGTTGCAGACACCTGCGATCGACGCCGTGCTGGAACTGTTCGGCCGCGACGTGGTGCGCGCACGCGTTCAAAAATTCCTCTGATAGAGGCAGGGCGGTGGCTCTCAAAAATCTGAAAAAATTTTTGAAGTCACCCTTTGCAAATTGCTAGAGGCCATCTATAATAATGCTTCTTCGCGCTAACGGGGGTATAGCTCAGCTGGGAGAGCGCTTGCATGGCATGCAAGAGGTCAGCGGTTCGATCCCGCTTACCTCCACCAAAATCCCGCGAAGATGTAGTAAGCAGTTGAGGTAGTAGTAGTTGTTAGTTCCGAGGTCCCCATCGTCTAGAGGCCTAGGACATCACCCTTTCACGGTGAGTACCGGGGTTCGAATCCCCGTGGGGACGCCAAAGCGGCACTTCAAGTAGTACAATCCCAAACGTTTATGAGGCCGGGTGTATCGACCAGCGGATACGCCCAGGGCAGATTTCTGTCCCCATCGTCTAGAGGCCTAGGACATCACCCTTTCACGGTGAGTACCGGGGTTCGAATCCCCGTGGGGACGCCAGGTAAAGACCGGAGCAGACCACCGCGAACGAGCGGATAGGTGCTCCGGTTTTTCTTTTTGCGCGCGGTTTCTTCGATCGTCCGTTTTCTTATGCCACTCACGCTCGCCATTTTCTGCAAGGTCGTCGACAACTTCGGTGACATCGGTATCTGCTGGCGCTTTGCGCGGCAACTGCGCGCGGAGCATGGTGTCGATGTGACCTTGTGGGTCGATGATCTGCGCAGCTTCCAGCGGCTGTGCCCTGAAGTGGTAATCGATGCGGACGTTCAGCAGGTGCAGGGCGTCACCGTGCGCCACTGGCCGCACCAGGACCTGGCTTTCACGGCGGAAGACGTGGCCGACGTGGTCGTTGAATTCTTCGCCGTCGATATTCCGCCTGCCTATGTGGAAGCGATGGCGCAGCGCGCCGTCAAACCTGTGTGGATCAACTTTGAAGGCCTGAGCGCCGAGGACTGGGTGGAGGGCTGTCATGCGCTGCCGTCCATGCATCCGCGCCTGCCGCTGACGAAGTACTTCTTCTTCCCCGGCTTTACCACGAAGACGGGCGGCCTGCTGCGCGAGGCTGGCCTGATCGAAGAGCGCGACCGCTTCCAGAACGATCCTGCCGCGCAGGCCGAGTTCCTCGCAGGTCTCGGCGTGACGGAGCAGGAGAGGGCGGGCCAGCTGGTCTCGCTATTCTGCTACCCGCATGCGCCGGTGGCGGAATTATTTGCGGTCTGGGAGCGGCAGGACCGGTCTGTGACCTGTCTCGTACCGGTGGGCGTGGCGCGTGATGCGGTCTCGGCCTTCATTGGCGGCGAGGCCACCGCGGGCGCGGCCCGCATGCGCGGCGCGCTGACCGTGCGCGTGATCCCCTTCGTGCCGCAGCCGGACTACGACCGCGTGCTGTGGTGCTGCGATGTGAACTTCGTGCGCGGCGAGGACTCGTGGGTGCGCGCGCAGTGGGCGGCGCGGCCGTTCGTGTGGCACATCTATCCGCAGGAAGAGAACCTGCATCACAAGAAGCTGCGGGCCTTCCTGCAGCGTTTTGCGCCGGCGCTGCCCGCGTTGCAGGCGTTCTCGCTCATGTGGAACGGCGCGGCGGATGCCACGCCGGCATCGATTGAGGCGTGCTGGAAGGCGCTGCGCGCGGAGCTGCCTGCCGTGTCCATGCAGGCCCGCGCATGGCAGTCCGACATGGCCGCACAGCCCGGTTTCACCTCGCAATTCCTTGCACTGGTGCACGCCAAGCGATAGGCGCCACGGCAATACCGTGGTATGATGCTCGATTACCGAAATCCCTTTTTTCAGAACACCTTACTATGAAACCCGCAAAAGAAATTCGTGTTGGCAACATCATCATGGTTGACGGCAAGCCTTTTATCGTGCTGCGTTCCGACGTCAACGGTTCGAGCCGCACGGGCTTCACGTACAAGTGGAAGATGAAGAATCTTCTGACCAACGCTCCGCTGGAAAACGTGTTCCGCGGCGACGACAAGTTCGACGTGGTCATCCTGGACAAGAAGCCGGTGACCTACTCGTACTTCGCCGACCCGCTGTACGTCTTCATGGACGAAGAGTACAACCAGTACGAAATCGAAGAAGAAAACCTGGGCGATGCGCTGCACTACCTGAAAGACGGCATGGAGTGCGAGGCGGTGTTCTATGATGGCAAGGCGATCTCGGTCGAACTGCCGATCACCATCGCACGCCAGATCGTGTACTCGGAGCCGGCAGTCAAGGGCAACACCTCGGGCAACGTGCTGAAAGAAGCGCGCATCGAAAACGCGATCGAGTCCAAGCAGTACACCGTGCAGGTGCCGCTGTTCGTGGACCAGGGCGACACCATTGAGATCGACACCCGTACCAACGAATACAAGCGCGTGGTCCGCAACTAAGCACCCGCAGCTTCATCGAAAAAGCGCAACCATTTGGTTGCGCTTTTTTTTCGCCTCGTCGCAGGCGGACGATGTTACGCGGGCAGGAGATAGGCGTAGCCCTGCGCCATCGACCCGACGATGTTGACCTGGTTTTCCTCGCTGCCCGCAAAGTAGACCAGCAGCTGCGCGCTGTCGATCAGGTGTGCGTCCATCACGCCCTTCCAGTACGCATAGCCCTCGGCGTCCGGTTCGCGGTGCAGCACGTGGTGGTACATCATCGTCACCAGGTCCGCGGTGTCATCGGCCACGCCCGGGAAGCGGCGGCTGAATTCCTCCGACTTCATGAACTCGGCCGCGATGGTGGTCAGGCTGGTGCCCTCGTTGTACTTGTTCAGCCAGAAGCCCATCCCTTCCACGTCCGGCTTGCGGTAGAAGGCCGCCTGGTACAGGCCATACACCTGGTCCGCATGGCCCTCGTTGGCCCACGCCACGTGCAGCCGGCCCGCCTGGATATGTTCCGCGTTCTTGACCGTGACGTATTCGTGGATGTTGGCCCGGGCGGTGAGCGCCGCCCCGCCCGCGATCCAGGCGAGGTTGTAGCCGCCGTCGAGGTCCGGCAGGAGCACGGTGTCCACGCCCGTGCCGCCATCCACCTGGTCCGCGCCGCCGCCGGTCTCGATCACGTCGTTCCCTGCGCCGCCAGCCAGGGTGTTCTGGCCCAGGTTTCCGATGATCCGGTTGTCGTAGGCATTCCCGATGCCGGTGATGTTGCCGGCACCGAGCAGGATCAGGTTCGCATAGTCGTCGGGAAGAACGCAGCTGGACGATGATTCCATCGTCTGCGTGGTGGTGGTCGTGGGCAGGGTGGTTTGCGTCATGCGGGAAATGTGTCTGGGGTGCTCATCAATGTTGTGACAAAAATAACATAAAAGATGCTGAACCGATTTCAACCGTGCGTTGCCCGGACGGGGCCGGCGCTGCTATGCTCGCCCAGTTCGATTTTGCAAAGGAGACTGCATGGAACGGCGGGAATTCATCGGGATCGGCGCGGTGCTGGGCGCGGCAGCCGGGGCAGGGATTGCCGGCAGCGCGCAGGCGGCAGCACCGGCGCAGGACGCGCTGCTGGAGGCAGGCGTCGCCGAGCAGCAGGCTGCGATGGCGGCGGGGAAGCTGACCTCGCACGCGCTGGTGTCGAAGTACCTCGCCCGGATCAAGGCCGTCGACAAGGCCGGTCCGCGCGTGAACGCCGTCATCGAATTGAATCCCGATGCGCTGAAGATCGCCGCCGATTTGGACCGCGAGCGCAAAGCGGGCAAGGTGCGCGGCCCCCTGCATGGTATTCCGGTCCTCATCAAGGACAATATCGCCACCGGTGATGCGATGGCCACCACCGCCGGTTCACTGGCGCTGGATGGCGTTCGCGCGAAAAAGGATGCTTTCGTCGCCGCCCAGCTGCGCAAGGCCGGTGCCGTCATCCTCGGCAAGACCAATCTCTCCGAATGGGCCAACATGCGTTCGACGCGTTCCACCAGTGGCTGGAGCGGGCGCGGTGGCCTCACGCGCAATCCATATGCGCTGGACCGCAACACGAGCGGCTCCAGCTCCGGCTCCGGCGCGGCCATCGCCGCGGCCCTGGCCACGCTGGCCGTGGGCACCGAGACCGATGGTTCGATCGTATCGCCCGCATCGACCTGCGGCATCGTCGGTATCAAGCCCACGCTTGGCCTCGTGAGCCGCAGTGGCATCATCCCCATCGCGCATTCGCAGGACACCGCGGGCCCGATGACGCGCAGCGTGGCAGATGCGGCGGCGCTGCTGACCGCACTGGCCGGAACCGATGCCGCCGACGCAGCCACTGCACCCGCCGCAGGCAAGGCCACCGACTACACCAAGGCGCTGGACCGCAATGCGCTCAAGGGCAAGCGCCTCGGCGTGGCGCGTGAATTCTTCGGCCGGCACAACGAAGTCAATGCGCTCATCGAACGCGAACTCGCGGTGCTGAAGGCACAGGGTGCGGAACTGGTGGACGTGAAGATCCCGAATAACGGCAAGTACGACGACAGCGAACTGGAAGTCCTGCTGTACGAGTTCAAGCCGGACCTTGAGGCTTACCTCGCCGAGTACGCGCCGCATGCTTCGGTCAAGACCATGGCCGACATCATCGCTTTCAACGACAAGCACAAGGACCGCGAGCTGCAGTACTTCGGCCAGGAGCACCTGATCGCAGCGAACGGCAAGGGCAGCCTGCAGGACAAGGCGTACAAGGACGCGCTGGAAAACGACCTGCGCTACTCGCGCGCCGAAGGCATCGACCAGGTGATGAAGGAGCAGCGCCTCGACGCGCTGGTCGCGCCGACCGGGGGCCTCGCGTGGCTAACGGACTTCATCAATGGAGACCACTACGGTGCCAGCTTCTCGTCACCGGCAGCGGTGGCGGGCTATCCGCACGTGACGGTGCCCGCTGGGTATGTCCGCGGGCTGCCGGTGGGCCTGTCCTTCGTCGGTGATGCGTGGAGCGAGGCCACGCTGATCGCGCTGGCCTACGCCTACGAGCAGGCCACGCAGCACCGCAAGCCGCCGACCTTCCCGGCGACCATCAACGCTTAAGCCTCAGCGTCCTAGAAGAAGCGCATCTTGAAGTAGCGGCCCTTGACGACGGCGAAGTCGGGGCCGGGCGCCTGCGGGGATTGCAGGCGCTGGACGGCCTGTCCGGCCACGCTGCGTTCGATCGCGACAAAGGTCGAGAATTCGAAGACGTTGATCTTCCCGACCTGCTCGCGGGTGAGGCCCGCGTCGCCAGTCAGCGCGCCCAGTACGTCGCCGGGGCGCAGCTTGTGGCGCTTGCCGCCCATGAGCACCAGGGTGCGCATTGGCGCCGGTTCTACGTGCGGCTCGCCTTCATCCAGTTCCGCCAGCGGGTGCCATTCGGCGGGCATGCCCTGCATGGTCTCGATCAGCTGCACCCACTTCTTTTCATTCGGCGCGCACAGGGACAGGGCCAGGCCGGTGCTGCCTGCGCGGCCGGTGCGGCCGACGCGGTGCACGTGGACTTCCGGGTCTTTCGAGATATCGACGTTGATGACCGCATCGAGTCCCGAGATATCGAGGCCGCGCGCGGCGACGTCGGTTGCCACCAGCACCGAGCAGCTGCGGTTCGCGAACACTACCAGCGTTTCGTCGCGCTCGCGCTGCTCCATCTCGCCGTGTAGCGCGCGAGCCGAAAAGCCCTGCGCCGCCAGCATCTCGACCACCTCGCGGCAGCGCGCCTTGGTGTTGCAGAAGGCGAGCGTGGAGACTGGACGGAAGTGCTTGAGCAGGCGCGTGACGGCCGCTCCGCGTTCGCCTTCGCCAAAGCCGATCTCGTAGAAGCGCTGGTCGATCTGCGTGCTGTCGTGGCGGGCCTCGGCCAGCACTTCGACCGGGTCGACCAGGAACGGCGCGCTGGCTTCGCGGATGTCGTCCTGGTAGGTGGCCGAGAAGAGCAGGGTCTGGCGTGCCGCCGGGCACTCGCAGGCGATGGCGGCCATGTCGTCGTAGAAGCCCATGTCGGTCATGCGGTCCGCTTCGTCCAGAACCAGCGTTTGCACGCGGGAGAGGTCCAGCGTGCGGCGCGAGATGTGGTCGCGGATGCGGCCCGGCGTGCCGACCACGACGTGCGCGCCGTGTTCCAGCGACGCGGTCTGCGGACGCATGGGCGAGCCGCCGGTCAGCGTCAGGATCTTCACGTTCGGCTTCCAGCGCGCGAGGCGGCGCAGCTCCTGCGCCACCTGGTCCGCCAGCTCGCGCGTGGGGCACATGACGAGTGCCTGCACGCTAAAGAAGGCCGGGTTCAGTTTCTGCAGGATGCCGATGCCGAAGGCCGCGGTCTTCCCGCTGCCGGTCTTGGCCTGCGCGACCACGTCGCGCCCGGCCAGCACCTGTGGCAGGGCCTTGGCCTGGATCTCGGTCATCTCCTTGTACCCGAGCGCTTCAAGGTTCGCGAGGAAGGCGGCGGGAAGCGATAGGGTGGAGAAGGCGGTCATGGTGTGGTCCGGTCAGGGTGCCCAGACGGGCAGTCCGGTCAGGTCGAGTGAGTCGTCGCGCTGCCAGATGGGCAGGCCGGTGATGTCGGTGTCTTCCAGCAGGGAGAGCTGCTCCTGCTTGAGGCCAGCGCGGCGCGCGCGCGGCCTTTTGGAAGCGGGAGGTTCGGGCAGCGACAGCGGCAGCTGGGCCGCCTCAAAGAAGCCCGGAAGCTCGATGGTCGCGATGTCCTTCTTGTCTCTCATTGTCTGGTACGCGACAGGGTTGATTGCGGCGCGAATTGTACGCGATGGGCGGCGCCGGGTGCAAGGCGGCGCGGCCATCGTTGTCAGGCGCGCACAGTAAGGCGCCAGAGCGATGTGACCTCTGCGGCGCGCGCGGCGTGCAGCGGGTCGGTGGCATCGCTCGCGCGCGGGTGAACGGGGCGGATGTCGTGGCGCCCGGCCACCTGCAGGCCTGCGGCCTCGATCAGTGCGAGCAGCTCGGCGCGCGGGCGCAGGCCGAGGTGCTCGGCGAAGTCGGACAGTATCAGCCAGCCTTCGCCGCCAGGTTCCAGATGGTCCTTCAAGCCGCCGAGGAAGCCGCGCAGCATCCGGCTGTCCGGGTCATACACGGCGTATTCGATCGACGAGCTGGGACGGCCCGGCAGCCAAGGCGGATTGCAGACCACGAGCTGCGCGCGGCCGGGCGGGAACAGGTCGGCCTCAATCACATCCACGCGGCCGGCGAGGCCGAGGCGCTGCAGGTTGTCGCGCGCGCAGGCGAGGGCGCGCGCATCCTGGTCGGTGCCGACCACACGCTCGATGCCGCGGTGCGCCAGCACCGCCGACAGCACGCCGGTGCCGACGCCGATATCGAATGCGGTGCGCACGCCTTTCGGCAGCGGGGCCTGGGCCACAAGGTCTACGTATTCGCCGCGCACGGGCGAGAACACGCCGTAGTAGGGGTGGATGCGGCCGTCCAGCGCCGGGATTTCGACGCCTTTCTTGCGCCATTCATGCGCGCCGATTACGCCCTGCAGTTCGCGCAGCGAGATCACGAAGGCGTCGTCCCCGGGGCCATAGGCTTCGGTGCACGCGGCGCTGACGTCCGGCGTGCGGCGCAGCGGGATGCGGTAGCCGGGTTCGAAAGGAATCAGCAGCATCGCCAGCGTGCGGGCGCGCTGGGACTGGGCCTGGCGGTGCAGGTGGAAGGCCTCGGTGAGCGAGGCCGGCACCTTGGCTGGCTTGGCGCGCTTGCCACGGCCGTGGGCACCCTTGTGGTCCGCGCGGCGGGCCAGCGCCTGCAGCAGCTGGCGCGCATTCTGGAAGTCGCCGCGCCACAACAGGGCGGTGCCTTCGCAGGCCAGGCGGTAGGCGGTGTCCGCGGGCGTGGTGTCGTCGGCCACCACCACGCGCTTGGGCGCCGGCAGGCCGCTCTCGGAATGCCAGCGTGCGCTGTGCTGCTGGCCGGCCTCGGTCCAGGTGATCGTGGCGGGCTGGGTGAGGTCGGGTGCGGACATGGCGGGCGGGAAGCTGAGAGGCGAAGGGCCCATTATACGGGCCGCCCGTTCCCGCCGCGCCGGGGTGAGGACTGTTATTTGCAGGCGGCGTCCAGCGCTTTCGTGTCCACGGCCTGGGCGGCGGCGATCAGGTGGTCCTGCTTGATGCCGTGGCCGGAAATGGTGATCACGCAGCGGCCTGCGACCATCTCCAGTTTGCCGCCGTTGCTGTTCTTGGCGTAGACCACCAGCGCCTTGCGGTCCTTGATGGTCTGCAGCGAGGCGAAGCCTTCGCCTTCGGGCAATTCGCCGAGGCGGGCCTTTTCGAATTGCGGGATGCCTCGGATACGGTCGGTTGGCAGTACGCGGAAGTAGGTGATGTCCAGGCCACTGGAATCCTTGCCGCTGTAGGTCTGCGTCACGGTGATGGTGTGGTCGAACATCTTGTTGTCGTCGAACGGGCCGTCGGTCTTCCAGCCGGCCAGCTTGGCGGGCAGGTATTTGTCCAGCGCGGGAGCGGTGGCTGCGGCGTGCAGCGGGGCGGAGGCTGTGGCAGAGAGGAAGAGGGTGGCGGCGAGCAGGCGGCGGGAGGAGGTCGGCATGGTGCGTGGATACGGGTTGTCAAAACCACGAAGGTACCGCACGGCCGCGCGGCTCTGCAGCCCCTGGAGAGGGGTGAGTTGGCCGCGCCCTGGAGCTTGCGCTTAGCTCAGTGGTGGTGGTGCCAGTGGCCGTCTTCCGACGCGAGGAAGGATTCGACGGCCTGCTTGTCGCCAGTGGCGTGCTTTTTGAGCTGGCCGCAGTCGCACATGCCTTGGTAGGGCTGGATGTGCGAGCAGGCCGAGACTTTTTGCAGATGGACTTTCACGGGCTTGCCGCAGTGGTCGCACTTGAAGGTGAGGAAGCGGGCGGGTTTGGACATGGTGTTCTCTTGTGTGCTCTGGCTGAATTCGGTATGCGAGGGATGGGATTCTACTTTACGGCACGGAGATCATGCTCAGGCCACCGCCCGCGGGCTGCACCAGGATGCGGGCGGCGATCCGTTCCGTCATCTCCTGCACGTGGCTGATCACGCCGACCTTGCGGCCCATCGATTGCAGGCCGTCCAGCGCATCCATGGCCACGCGCAGGGTTTCGGCGTCCAGTGAGCCGAAGCCTTCGTCGATGAACAGGGATTCGACGCGCACGCGGTTGGAGGACAGCGACGCCAGTCCCAGGGCCAGCGCCAGCGAGACGAGGAAGGACTCGCCGCCGGACAGCGTATTGACGGAGCGGATCTCGCCGCCCATGTCCTGGTCGCGCACCACCAGGCCGAGCGAGGGGCCCGTGGTGCTCACCAGCCGCTCCAGGCGGTAGCGGCGCGCGAGGAGCTGGAGATGACTGTTGGCGTAACCGAGCAGCACGTCCAGCGTGAACTGCTGCGCGTAGTTGCGGAATTTCTTGCCGTCGGCGGAGCCGATCAGGTCGCTCATGCGCGCCCAGCGGCGTTCGACCTCCTGCTGGGCGGCGATATCGGCCTGCATGGCGCTGGTGGCCTGGAGTCGCTGGTCGTCCTGGGCCAGTTGCAGGCGCTGGGCCAGTACAGCGTCGTTCAGTGTTTGCCATTCGGCGGCCACTGTCTGGATCAGTGTACTGAGAGTGTCTGCGGACTGTGCGGAACTGTTCGGTGAAGTGTACTGGTGCTGTTCGCGCTGGGTGCGGCGCTCGGCGAGCACCGTTTCGGCGGCGGCGACTGCGGAGCCGAAAGCGGCAAGTGCGGTGCGCTCGGCGGCGATGTCGTCCAGCGTCAGGGCCAGCAGCTGCTCCAGATGCGGGACGTCGCGCAGCGGCGCTGGCACGGACGGCGTTGCGACGGCTGCATCCGGCCCGGCGTTGAAAGCGCTTACCCATGCGGTCAAGGCCACGTGGGCCTGTTCCAGTGCCTGCACTTGCTGCTGCGCGCGCGCCTCGGTCTGCACCAGTGCTTCGGCGGCGCGGGCGGCGGTCTGGCGCAGCACGTCAGCGGCCACTTGGGCCGATTCCAGTTGCGTTTTGCGGGTGGCGATGGCGGCGGCGAGCTTCTGTTCTACCTCGCGCACCGGCTTGCCCTCGAAGAGCTCCATCCGGGCCGCCTTGGCGCCGTCGAGGGCTTCGCGCGCCTTGGCAGCGCGGGCGCGCACCTCGGCCAGGTTGATGGCACTGGTGTCGTGGCGCGCCTGCGCGGAGGCGACGCCGATGTCCAGCGCTACCAGCACCTTGGCGTCATCGCCTTGCGCTTGCGAGTACTCGGCCCATTTCGTGGCCACGGCGCGCTTGGCGTCCAGGAAGGCGGCGGGATCGGCGGACCATTCATTACGCCACCTGATGCTGCCGAAGGCGGCATCCAGGTCCTGCAAGTATGCGTCCAGCGAGCGCTGAATGAAGGCCAGCTGCTCGTGCGCGGATGCAGCGGCCGCGCGGGTCTCGGTCAGTGTGGTTTGGGCCGTGTGCGCGGTGTGCTGGGCGGCATCGCGCTGCTGCGCGGCCAGGTCGTGCGCGGCCTGTGCTTCGTCGCGGGTGCGGCGCGCCTCGGCGAGTGCGCGGTCGCGCTGCTGCAAGT
>NZ_SPVF01000210.1 GCF_004614185.1 Zemynaea arenosa
GCATCCCCCGCTGCCAAACCCACGCCCGCCGCCAAGGCGGCCAAGCCCGCCAAGGTCGTGAAAGCCAGCAAGCCCGCGAAATCCGCCGGCCGCCCCGACACGCCGGTGCCCGCCGAATCCGCCCCGCAGGACAAGCCCCGCAAGGTCAAACTCGTCCGTGACAGCTTCACCATGCCCGAGCAGGAATACGCCGTCCTCGCGCAAGTGAAGAAAGCCTGCCTGAAAGCCGGCATCGAGGTGAAGAAGAGCGAGCTCCTGCGCATCGGCGTCGCCCTGATCAGCCAGATCGACATGGCGACTTTGCAAAGCGTCCTGGAAAGCCTGCCCCAGCTGAAAACCGGCCGTCCCCGCAGCGAATAACCGGTCGCATCAAAAGAAAAGGGACGCCCACCGCCCCCGCGGTGCTCGTCCCTTACTCGTCAGCACGGGCAAGCAATCGTTTGCCTGCCCCGCAAAAAAATCAGTGCATCGCCACCGCTTGCACCTGGGCCTGGGCCGGCACCGTGCGCGCCGGCGGCGTCGTGCCAGCCTGTGCCGTCAGTTCCTTCAGTTCCTTGATCGAGATATCCGACTTTTCGTGCATGCGCAGCAGGATGGTCGCGCCCACGGCCAGCTTGCGGTGGCGGATCTTGCTGATGATCGGCGGCTGCACTTCCAGAACGCGGCACAGTTCGGCATCGTTCTTCAGCTTCATCTTTTCGATCAGCGTATCGAGCAGCTTGTTCGGCACGAAGCTCGACGGTTCGAGCGCGCGGGCGCGGTTCATGGCTTCGATCATTTCCAATTTGCGTTGGCGGACGCTCATTCGGGTTCCCTCCCAGTGTGACATTTGGTGAGATTCTCACCGGATATATTTTGAAGGGATATTACTACGTTAATAGTGCCGATGGAACATTTTTGCCATCAATTCGATGCAAAAAGTTGTAAAGATGAGATAGATGTTGCCGTACAGCTAAGCCACGCAAGCGTTTGCGAGCCCTGTCCGGGTCAGAACAATCGTTTGATCGGCTTTTTCCGCCGCCGCGTGGGAGTGGGTGACCATGACTGCGCATGCATGGCTTGCTTTCAGCTCGTTGCGTAAAAGCGTGAGAATTGACTCGGCGGTTTCCGGGTCGAGGTTGCCCGTTGGCTCATCCGCGAGCACCAGGGCGGGACGGTGTACCAGGGCCCGCGCGATGGCCACGCGCTGCAATTCGCCGCCGGAGAGCTGGCTCGGAAAATCGCCGCCGCGCCCGCCGAGGCCGACTGCGTCGAGCATCTCCGCCGCCCGCTGGGTCGGCATGCGGTTCAGCAGCAGCGGCAGCGCCACGTTCTGTTCCAGCGTCAGGTGCGGCAGAACGTGGAAGGCCTGGAACACGAAGCCCATGCGGGCGCGGCGCAACCGGGTCGCTGCCCGGTCGTCCAGCGCCGTGATGGATTGGCCATCGAGCACGATCTCGCCGCTGTCGGGCCGGTCCAGGCCTGCGATGAGGTTCAGCAGGGTCGACTTGCCGACGCCGGACTCGCCCATGATGGCGACGAACTCGCCGGCGCGGAAGGTGTGGGAGAGGCCGCGCAAGACGTCGCGGCCGCCGTAGGATTTGCGAAGGTCGCGCAGTTCCAGCATGGGACTCCGGGGGCAGGTGGCAGGGCGCAGGCCGCCGCTCAAGAGTTGCGCGCGCTTGCTTCTGAGGTGTTCATATATGATAACAAAATCAAGTTGCGGCCATCGCCACCGAGGACCATGCCCATGCAAACTTCGCACCGAGCCTTCCGCAGTCCATCCGTGTTCGCCGAGCTGACTGCAGGGCTCGCCGCAGACCACGCGCATATCTCCCCCAAATATTTGTACGACGCCTTGGGTTCACGCCTGTTCGAGTCCATCTGCGAACTCGACGAGTACTACCCCACGCGCACGGAAGCCGCCATCTTTGCCCAGCATGCGGACGCGATCGCGCGTGCGGTCGGGCAGGGCGCCACCATCATCGACCTCGGTGCCGGCAACTGCGCCAAGGCGGAACGGCTGTTTCCGGCGCTGCGGCCGGCGCAATACGTGCCGATCGATATCTCGGCCGACTTCCTGACAGAAGCGGTGACCCGCCTGCACCAGCGCTTCCCGGACATCGACATGCTGCCGCTCGGCCTGGACTTCTCGGCCGACCTGGCGCTGCCGCCGCGCGTGCGCACCGACAAGCGGCTGTTCTTCTACCCCGGCTCATCGATCGGCAACTTCACGCCGCTCGAAGCGGCCGCCTTCCTGCGCCGTGCGCATGCCCAGTGCGGCGACGACGGCGGCCTGCTGATCGGCGTGGATCTGGTCAAGGACGCCGCAGTGCTCAACGCGGCGTATGACGACGCACTGGGCGTCACGGCTGCCTTCAACCTGAATATCCTGCGCAATGCCAACCGGCAGGCGGGCACGGACTTCAACCCGGCGCAGTGGAAGCATGTCGCCTTCTTCAACCCGACGCAGTCGCGCATCGAGATGCACCTGGAGGCGCGCGAGGCGCTGGCCGTGCGCTGGGATGGCGCGGTGCGGCGCTTCATGGCCGGGGAGCGCATTCACACCGAGAACAGCTACAAGTACACGCTGGACAGCGCACCCGCGCTGCTGCGCTCCGCCGGGTTCCATCCTGCGCAGGTGTGGACCGACGAGCGCCAGTGGTTCGCGCTGATCTATGCCCGCGCCGGGGCCCGCGCATGAACCGCGCTGCGGAATTCGCGTCCGTCGCCGCCTACGATGCGGTGCGCCGCCGTACGCTGGAGCTGTCGGCGCCGCTGTCCGCCGAGGACTGCTGCGCCCAGTCGATGCCGGATGCGAGTCCGGTCAAGTGGCATCTCGCGCACACCACGTGGTTCTTCGAGACCTTCATTCTGGAGCGCTTCGAGCCTGGATTCCGGCCGTTTCATCCGGCCTTCCGGGTGCTCTTCAATTCCTATTACAACGGCATCGGCGCCAAGCATCCGCGCCCGCAGCGCGGGCTGCTCACGCGGCCGTCGCTGGACGAAGTGCTGGCCTACCGCGCGCAGGTGGATGAGCGTATCGCCCGGCTGATGGCGGAGCGCGGCGCGGACGCGCAGCTCACGCCACTGCTGGAGCTGGGGCTGCACCATGAGCAGCAGCATCAGGAACTGATCCTCACGGACGTCAAGCACCTGCTGGCGCAGAATCCGCTGTTCCCGGCGTATGCCACCGAACCCTTTGCGGCGGCGCCGCCCGCCGCACCGCTCGCGTGGGTGCCGTTCGAGGGCGGGCTGGTGGACATCGGACACGCGAGCCCCGGCTTCTGCTTCGATAACGAACTGCCGCGCCACCGCGAGTATCTGCAGCCCTACCAGCTGGCGTCGCGCCTCGTTACCAACGGCGAGTTCCTGCAGTTCGTGGAAGATGGTGGCTACACGACACCCGCCCTGTGGCTGTCCGAAGGCTGGGATGCCGTCAGCACCCAGCAGTGGGAGCATCCGTTCTACTGGCGGCGCGGCGATGACGGAGGATGGTACGAATTCACCCTGCACGGACTCGTGCCGTTGGACCTTGAGCGCCCGGCGACGCACCTGTCCTTGTACGAGGCCGACGCCTACGCCCAGTGGACCGGTGCCCGCCTGCCGACGGAAGCGGAGTGGGAGCACGCCGCAGCATCGCACGCCATCGAGACCGGCGCGCTGCACCCCGCCGCCGCATCCGGTGCTGGCCTGGCCCAGCTCTATGGCCAATGCTGGCAATGGACCAGCAGCAGCTACGGCCCATACCCCGGCTTCGCCCCGGCGCCCGGCGCGATTGGTGAATACAACGGCAAGTTCATGCTCAACCAGTACGTGCTGCGCGGTTCCTCGTGCGCGACACCCGCCGGACACGCGCGCCCCAGCTACCGCAACTTCTTCCCCGCGCACGCGCGCTGGCAGTTCACCGGACTCCGGCTGGCGCGTCAAGGAGGCTGAGTGGCCCGTCGTTTCAACGACCGCCGCGCCATGGTCTATGTGACGCGGCATCCGCTCGATTTCACGCTGCAGGTGCTCAAGGGCTTTCGCGCCAACCAGGGTCTCCTGCTCGCGGGTGCCGTGGCCTACTACGCGCTGCTCTCCATCGTCCCGTTCCTGATGCTGCTGGTGGTGGTGCTGTCGCACTACATCGACCCTGGCCAGCTGCTGGGCACCATGAAGCGCTACCTGGAATGGCTGGTGCCCGGGCAGTCCGCGTCCATCACCGCGGAGCTGACCCACTTCCTCGACCATCGGGACGTGATTACCTGGGTGCTCGTGGGGACCATGATCTTCTTCAGCTCACTCGCCTTTACGGTGCTGGAGAACGCGATGGCCGTCATCTTCCTGCATCGGAAGGCGCTACGCCGGCGGCACTTCCTCGTCTCCGCGGTGCTGCCTTACTGTTATGTGGTGGCGCTGGGGCTTGGCGCCACGCTGGTCACGCTGGTCGCGGGTGGGCTGCAGGTGATGGGCAAGGAGGAGATCGAGCTGCTGGGCGTGCAGTGGTCCCTGCATGGGCTGTCGGGCGCTTTGCTCTATCTGCTCGGGGTCGCGGGCGAGGTGCTGGTGCTGACCTCCATTTACTTCGTGATGCCGGTTGGCCGCCTGTCCTGGCGCCATGCGCTGATCGGCGGCGTGAGCGCGGCCCTGCTGTGGGAGATCGCGCGGCATGTGCTGGTCTGGTACTTCTCCACGCTGTCGCAGGTGAACCTGGTCTACGGGTCGATGACGACAGCGATCGTGGTCATGTTCTCGCTGGAGATCGGCGCGACCCTTCTGCTGCTGGGCGCGCAGGTGATCAGCGAATACGAGCGCGTGGGCCGTCCGGGCGGCCGGCGCGGCGAGCCGGAGGCGCCCCGTTAGTCGGGTAGAATCCGGCCACCATGGCACACATACATCTTTGCTGGGAACTGGGCGGAGGCCTCGGGCACGCGGTGCGGCTCAAAGGGCTGGCGCTTGAATTGCAGCGGCGCGGGCACCGCGTCAGCCTGTCCTTGCGGGAGCTGGTGCACACCCATACCGTGCTGCGCGATCTCGATTTGCCCAAGCTGCAGGCGCCGGTCTGGATGCACAAGACCGAGGGGCTGCCGGCGGAGCAGGCCAGCATGGCGGAGATCCTGCTCAGTTGCGGCTATCTGGTGCCGGATGCGCTGGATGGACTGGTGACGGGCTGGCGCTCGATCTTTTCGACGCTGCAGCCGGATTACGTGGTGGGAGATTACGCGCCCAGTGCGGCCATCGCCGCGCGCACGCTCGGCCTGCGCATGGCGATGCTGGGGATCGGCTTCTTCATGCCGCCCGCGGGCGTGGCGCTGCCGTCGCTGCGGCCGTGGGAGCAGATCGCGCCCGATCGCTTGCGGGCCACCGAGGCTCGCTTGCTCGATAGCGTCAATCGCGTGCTGGCGCTGCATGGCGCCGCGCCGGTGCGGTGGGCCTCGGATGTTCTGAATGCCGACCTGCCGCTGATGTGTTCATGGCCGGAGCTTGATCATTACGAGCGGCCGGAAGACGCGCTGCCGCATTGGTATGGGCCGGAGTTCAGTGCGCCCAACGGTGTGGCACCGGCCTGGCCGCCTGGTGATGGCCCGCGGGTGTTCTGCTACGTGCGGCATGCGCAGCCGGGCGCCCATGAGATGCTGCGCGCGCTGGTGGAGGAGGGCTGCGCGGTGCTGTGCTACATGCCGGAGGTCGCGGCGGGAATGGCGCCGCCGGTCGTGCATGCGTCCATCGTGTACAGCAAAGGTCCGGTGGCTTTGCATGACGCACTGCCCGCATGCGCGTTCTCGGTCAACTACGGCAACCACGCGACGGTAGCCCAGTCCCTGATGCATGGCGTACCGTGTTTGATGCTGCCCGCACAGCTGGAGCAGTTCCTGATGTCGCGCCGCGTCGAACGGCTCGGCGCCGGCATCAACGCCAGCGCACTGCCGCGCCCCGTGAACTGGCGCGCGGTGGTCCGCCGCATGCTGGACGACACCAGCCTGCGCACCGGCGCCGCCACTTTTCAGAAGCGCTACGGCGCCGTCCCCCTCGACCAGCGCGACGCCCTGCTGGCCGACGCCATCGAGTCCGACCTGCGCCGCCCCTAAAGTCCAGCCGACCCCTCCTCGGATTCCCTAACCCCCGGGGTACGTCCCCAGTTCGGCATCTTGTCCTCGGCCTTGTCGGAACTTCGGCCGCACTACGCCGAGGGAGCTCGCCAGCGCTACTGTTCGGGCTGCCGCCCAAACCGGTCGGGGTACGTCCCCCGTTTGGGATGTTGTCCAAGCGGTGGGCGGATTAGGCTTAGGCGGCGCTCGTGGCCACGGGCTGGGCGGATTCCGCTTCGCGCTGGGCGAGCTGGCGGTTCACGGCGGAGAGCACGGCCTTGAAGGACGCGGTCACGATGTTGCTGTCGATGCCGGCGCCGAACAGGGTCGGGCCGTCATCCAGGCGCAGCTCCACGTAGCACGCCGCCCGCGCGTTCGCACCGGAGCCGATCGCGTGTTCGTGATAGTCCATCAAACGGATATTCAGGCCGAGCGCATTCACGAAGGCGTCGATCGGTCCGTTGCCGCCACCCTGCAGAGCCACCGCCTGCTGCCGGTGGCCTACGGTGATCTCGATCTGCACCGGCTCATCGTTCGCGGAATCCTCCACCATCCGGTGCGACCCATACGACCATGGCGCGCTTTGTTCGAGGTACTCACGCGCGAAGATGGCGTGGATCTCGTCCGCTGTGATCTCGCGCCCGCTCGCATCCGCCACTTCCTGCACGGCGCGCGAGAACTCGATCTGCAAACGGCGCGGCAGCTGCAAGCCATAGGCCTGCTCCAGAAGGTAAGCCATCCCACCTTTGCCGGACTGGCTGTTTACGCGGATCACCGCATCGTAGCTGCGTCCCAGGTCCTGCGGATCGATCGGCAGATACGGAATCTCCCAGATCCCGTCCGCCCGCTGTTGCGCAAAGCCCTTCTTGATCGCGTCCTGGTGCGATCCCGAGAACGCGGTGAACACCAGGTCCCCCGCATACGGATGGCGCGGATGCACCGGCAGCTGGTTGCATTCCTCGACCACTTGGCGCACCGCGTCAATGTCCGAGAAGTCGAGCCCCGGATGCACGCCTTGCGTGTACAGGTTGAGCGCCAGCGTCACCAGGTCCACGTTACCGGTCCGCTCGCCATTCCCGAACAGGCAGCCCTCGACGCGTTCCGCGCCCGCCATCACCGCCAGCTCCGCCGACGCCACCGCCGTGCCCCGGTCATTGTGCGGGTGCACGCTAATGATGATCGAATCACGCCGCGCGATCTTCCGCGACATCCATTCGATCTGGTCCGCGTACACATTGGGCGTCGAGCACTCGACGGTGGAGGGCAAATTGACGATCATCTTGCGCTGCGGCGTCGGCTTCCATACCGCGCTGACCGCATCGACGATCTGCTTGGAGAAATCCAGCTCCGTGGTGGAGAAAGACTCCGGGGTGTACTCGAAGCCCCAGTCGGTCTGCGGGTGCTGGGCCACCAGCTCCTTGACCAGCTGCGTTCCGCGCACCGCGATCTGCACGATCTCCTCGCGCGGCAGCCCAAACACCACGCGCCGGAACACCGGCGCCACCGAGTTGTAGAGGTGGACGATGGCGCGCCTGGCGCCCGCCGCCGCGTCCACGGTGCGGCGGATCAGCTCATCGCGCGCTTGCGTGAGCACGATGATGGTCACGTCGTCCGGAATGCGGCCCTCGTCCACAAGCTTGCGCACGAAATCGAAATCGGTCTGCGAAGCGGACGGGAAACCGACCTCGATCTCCTTCAGTCCAATCTTCACCAGCATGTCGAAGAAGCGCAGCTTGCTCTCCACGCTCATCGGTTCGATCAGCGCCTGGTTCCCGTCGCGCAGGTCGGTGCTCATCCAGATGGGCGGCTTGGTGATGACATTGTTGGGCCACTGGCGGTCCGTGAGCTGGACGGCAGGGAAGGGACGGTATTTGGACGACGGGTTCTGCAACATGACGGGCTACTCCTGGACGAAATCGACAACGAAGGGTGTTGTGGCGATCAGGCGGCCGCGCGGCCACGGGCACTAGGCGCGGCAACCGGTCGGTAGGTGTAGCAGGAGCAGGGTGGGCGAAACAGACAGCATCTTCAACTTCCTTGTAGCGGTGCCGGAATAGCGTTCCGGCGGCGGGGCTTGGATCAAGCGCGCGCTGCTAGCAGGGATAGTAGTAGATGCAGGTGGAAGGACATGCAACGACTGTACGTGCCTTCACACAGCTTTGTCAAGCGTGCTAAAATAGTTCGATGTCTAATCATTAGACCGTAAATATTATGCTCTCTATCGAAGAACGATTTAGCATGGCGATGCACAACGCGGCCCGCACCTGGCGCCAGGCGCTGGACCGGCGCCTGCGCCATCTCGGCATGGGCCAGGCTAGCTGGCTGGCCATCGCCACCATCGCCAAGAGCGGCAACGTGCCGCCGTCGCAGGCCGAACTTGCGGCCAAGCTGGGCGTGGAAGCGCCCACCATGGTCTCGATGATCGACCGCCTGGTGAGGTCCGGCTACGTGCTGCGCCAGCCGTCGGAGACCGACCGCCGCGTCAAGCAGGTGGTGCTGACCGAGGACGGACAAAAGATCTACACCAGCGTCAAGGCCGAGGCCAACGCCCTGCGCCATGAGCTGCTGCGCGGGCTTGATCGCCAGCGCCTGGCTGATGCCGCCGACGTGCTGGAAGCCGTGATCGCCGCCGCGGAGGCCGAGGCTTGAGCTCTGCCGCAACAACAGCAGGTGCACCGGCCGCACCGGTGAACCGCACCATGATCACGCTGTCGATCATGCTGGCGACCATCATCCAGGCGCTCGACGGCACCATCGCCAACGTCGCGCTGCCGCACATGCAGGGCTCCCTGTCCGCCTCGCAGGACCAGATCACCTGGGTGCTCACGTCCTTCATCGTGGCCGCCGCCATCGCCACCCCGCTCACGGGCTGGCTGTGTGACCGCTTTGGCCAGAAGCGCGTATTCCTCGCCTCCATCGCCGGCTTCACCCTGGCCTCCGTGCTGTGCGGGATGGCGATGTCGCTGTCCCAGATCGTCGGTGCACGCCTGCTGCAAGGCCTGTTCGGCGCCGCGCTGGTGCCGCTGTCCCAGGCCGTCCTCCTGGACATCAACCCGCGCGAGAAGCACGGTTCCGCCATGGCCGTGTGGGGCATGGGCGTGATGATCGGTCCTATCCTCGGCCCCACGCTGGGCGGCTGGCTGACCGATAGCTACAGCTGGCGCTGGGTCTTCCTCATCAACGTGCCGGTGGGCGCGCTGGCCTTCTACGGCATCTGGCGCTACATCCGCAATGACACGCCGCAGCGCGGCATGCGCTTCGACGTCTTTGGCTTCGCGACCCTGAGCCTGGCCATCGGCGCGCTGCAGATGCTGCTGGACCGGGGAGAGCAGAACGACTGGTTCGCGTCCACCGAGACGTGGATCGAGGCGGTGCTGCTGGCCATCAGCCTGGCCTACTTCATCGCCCACACGGCGTTGAAACCTGCCGGCGAATCGTTCTTCGACTACCGGCTGCTGAAGAACTCCAACTACGTCACTGGCCTGCTGTTCATCTTCATCGTCGGCATGGTGCTGTTTGCGACGCGTGCTCTCACGCCGTCCATGCTGCAAGGCCTGCTCGGCTACCCGGCCATGCTGGCGGGGCTGGTGACGGCGCCGTCGGGCCTCGGCACCATGGTCGCCATGCTCGTCGTCGGCAAATTGACCGGCAAGATCGACACGCGCCTGCTGCTGGCGGCGGGCTTCTCCATCACCGCCTTCTCGCTGTGGCAAATGAGCCAGTTCTCGCTGGACCTGCTGCAAAGCCAGGTGGTGTGGTCCGGCGTGGTCCAGGGGATTGGTCTCGGCTTCGTGTTCGTGCCGCTGTCCGCCGCCACCTTCGCGACGCTGGACCCGCACATGCGCGCGCAGGGCACCGCGATCTACAGCCTGATTCGCAATATCGGCAGCTCGATCGGCATCGCGCTGGTGCAGACCCTCCTCGTCCGCAACACGCAGATCGCCCACTCGTCGCTGGTCGCGCACATCAACCCCGCCAATCCGGCGCTGCAAAATCCGCAGACGTCGCAGCTCCTGAATCTCAACGTTCCGGAAGGCTGGGCCGCGCTGAACGGCGAGATCACCCGCCAGGCCGCGATGATCGCCTACGTCGACGACTTCTATCTGATGATGATCTGCACGGCGCTGGTCCTGCCGCTGCTGATTTTGATTCGACCGCCGCGCCGCAATGCGCCGGTGGCCGTGGACCACGCCGCAATGGAATGACCCCGCAATGAATATCACAACGCGAACGATGACCCTCAAACCCCTCGCCGCGGCCGCGCTGGCACTGCTGCTGGCCGCCTGCGCCCACGTCCCGGCGGACCGCAGCGTGGCCAAACAGGCCGACGTCACCGCCATCACCTTGGCCAGCGACATCAAGCTCGCCAGCGAAGGCTGGCCTGCCGCCCAGTGGTGGACCGAATACAAAGACCCGCAGCTCGATGCGCTGATGGCCCGTGCGCTGAAGGGCGGCCCCTCGCTCGGCACCGCCGCCGCGCGCATCGCCTCCGCCGAATCGCTGCTCGCGTTCCAGCGCGCGGACGGCGGCATCGAGGCCAACCTGGTCGCGGGCGCCAACCGCCAGCGCTACTCCGGCACGGGCCTGTTCCCCGCGCCCATCGGCGGCGCCTACTTCACTGACGAATCGGTGCAGCTGCAAACGCGCTATGACTTCGACTGGTGGGGCAAGACCAAGGCGCAGGTCGCCGCCACAGCCGGCGAGGTGAACGCCCGCCGCGCCGAGTACGCACTGGCCGAGCAAAGCCTGGCCGCCGAAGTTGCGCAGTCCTACTTCGCGCTGCAATCTGCGTGGGCGCGCGACGCCATCCTCGCGGAGCTGGACAAGACACAGACAGCGATGGAGCAAGACCGCGCGCGCCGGGTGGCCGCGGGCCTGTCCCCGTCTGGCGAAGTGCAGACCGTGCGCCAGCTGCTGGCCGACGTGCGCCAGCAGCGCGCCCACGTCCAGTCCCTGGCGCTGCGCGAGCGTGAAGCCCTGCGCGCCTTGCTGGGCGAAAGCGGCGACGCACTGGCCGACCTGAAACCGCGCCCGCTGCCCGAGCTTCAGCACGCGCTCCCGTCGCGCCTCGGTATCGAGCTGCTGGCGCGCCGCGCGGACCTGCAGGCCGCCCGCTGGCGCGTGGAGTCCACGTTGTCGAAGATCGAAGTGGCCCGTGCCGCCTACTACCCGGACATCAACTTTTCCGCTTCCATCGGCCTGGATACGATCTCGCTGTCCAAGCTCCTCAACTGGAACAGCCGCACGCTGGCCTTTGGCCCCTCCACCTCGGTGCCGCTGTTCGACACCCAGCGCCTGGACGCGCGCCTGGACGCCGCCCGCAATGAGCGCAACGAGATCGTGGCCGACTATAACCAGCGCGTGTACACCGTGGTGCGCACCGTGGCGCAGGCGGGCGTGGACGTGAAGGACATCGACCGCCAGCGCGCCGAACACGAAGGCGCCACCGCCGCCACCGTCGCGCTGCTGCGCGGCGCCGAGGCCAAGGTCAAGCAGGGCCTGGTGGACAAAGGCTTCCTGCTCAACGCCCAGGCCAACGCGCTGCGCCAGCAGGACATCGGCCTGCAGCTCAATGCCCAGCGCCTGACCGCCGAAGTGGCGCTGGTGCGCGCCCTCGGCGGCGGCTACCGCCACGACACGCTGCCGCCCGTCGCAGCCCTGACCAAACCAACGAAGTAAATCATCATGACCACCGCAGACAAAGCAGCGACCCAAGACTCCAAAGACAATCCCCGCAAGCGCAAGCTGGTCCTCGGCGCCATCACCGCGCTGTTCATCGTGGCAGGCCTGGCCTACGCCGTGTACTACAACGCCGTGCTGTCGCACGAAGAAGAAACCGACGACGCTTACGTGGGCGGGAACATGGTGACCGTGACCTCGCAGGTGACCGGCAACGTGGCCGAGATCCGCGCCGACGAAACCCAGATGGTGCAAGCCGGCGCGCCGCTGGTGCGCCTGGACCCGGTCGATGCGGAACTGGCGCTGGAACAGGCCCAGGCGCGCCTTGGCAACGCCGTGCGCCAGCTGCGCGAGCGCTACACCGGCGTGGCCCAGTACGAGGCCGCGCTGCGCCAGCGCGAGCTGACGGTGAAGACCGCGCAGGATGACCTGAACCGCCGCCTGCCGCTCGCCGCCGACCACACCGTCTCCGGTGAAGAAGTGGCGCACGCACGCCGCGCGCTGGACGATGCCAAGGCGGCGCAGACGGTGGCGGCCAAGCAGCTGGACGCCGCGCGCGTCGGAATCGCGGGCGTGAATGTCGCCAGCCACCCGGCCGTGCAGGCCGCGCGGGCGGACGTGGTGCAAGCCTGGCTGGCCGTCCGCCGCAACGCGATCCCCGCGCCGGTGTCCGGCTACGTCGCCAAGCGCAGCGTGCAGGTGGGCAGCCGCGTGACGCCCGGGACCTCGCTCATGTCCATCGTCCCGCTGGACCAGCTGTGGGTGGACGCCAACTTCAAGGAGTCGGAGCTCAAGAATATTCGCGTGGGCCAGCCCGCCGAAGTGGTGGCCGACATCTACGGCAGCAAGGTGACCTACCACGGCAAGGTGCTCGGCATGTCGGCCGGTACCGGCAGCGCGTTCTCGCTGCTGCCCGCGCAGAACGCGACTGGCAACTGGATCAAGGTGGTGCAGCGCGTCCCGGTGCGCATTGCGCTCGATCCGAAAGAACTGGCCCAGCACCCGCTGCGTGTCGGCCTCTCGGCCACGGTGACAGTGGATACCAAGTCCGGTGGCAGCACTTTGGGCACGGCCGCACCGAACGCCCCGGTCTACACCACCACGGCCCTCAACCAGCCACTCAAGGAAGCGGAGGCCGCGGCCGACGCCATCGTGGCCCGCAATATGGCTCACTAAGTCATTTCGCGCTCCGCCGGCGGCGATGCCGGTTGCGCCAAGTTGGCTCTCCAAGCCATTCCGCGCTCCGCCGGCGGCGCTGCCGGCTGCGTTATAGTGATCGTCCCCGCTGAGGAGAAGACGATGACTACGCTGACCGACACCGCCCGCCTGCGTCCCATCTCCAGCCTGCCGTCGCCCGGCGGGCTGCCCATCCTCGGCAACGTTCACCAGCTGGACAAGGACCGCGCCCATCTCGTGCTGGAAGAGTGGTCGCGCCAGCTCGGGCCCCTGTACCGCTACCGCATGCTGCACCTGGAGATCGTGGTCTGTGCCCTGCACGACACCACGGCCTCGCTGCTGCGCGCCCGGCCGGACCGCTTCCGCCGCACCGTGCGCACGGCGGAGATCATGGAGGAGCTGGGCGTCTCCGGCGTGTTTTCGGCCGAAGGCGATGCCTGGCGTGCGCAGCGCAAGACCGTGATGCGGGCCTTGACGCCGGAGGTGGTCCACCGCTTCCATCCGACCCTGCGCGCCATGACCGAGCGCCTGCGCCGCCGCTGGATGACGCAGCTGGCCGCAGGTGCGCAACCCGACGTCTTGCGCGACCTGAAAGCGTGGACGTTGGACGTCACCATCTCGCTCGCCATGGGGCAGGACATCAACACCCTGGAGCACCCGGACAACCCGCTCCAGCGCGATATCGAATACGTGTTCGCCACCCTCGGGCGGCGCGTGGTGTCGGCGCTGCCGTACTGGCGCTATGTGCAGCTGCCACAGGACCGCGAGGCGGTGGCCGCGATGGCGCGCATCCGCCAGGCAGTGACGGGGTTTATCGCCGAAACCCGCGCGCGGCTGGGCGATGAGCCGGAGCGCTGCGTGCGCCCCTCCAATCTGCTGGAAGCGTTGCTGGTGCTGGCCGAGGAACCCAATTCCGGCGTCACCGACCACCTGGTGGTCAGCGAGGCAATCACCATGGTGTTCGCGGGCGAGGACACCACGTCCAACTCGGCCGCCTGGCTACTCGATTTCGCCGCGCGCGATGCCCGCGTCGCGGCGGCCATCACCAAGGAAGCCGACGCCATCCTCGGCGCGGAGACCGTGCTGCCGGACCACCATGCGTTCGACCGCTTCACCTACCTGGAGGCGGCCATCCGCGAGGCGATGCGGCTGAAACCCGTGGCCGCGATCATGCCGCTGGAGGCCATCGAGGAGACGGACATCGAGGGCGTGCGTATCCCGAAAGGGACGATCATCGTGCTGCTGCTGCGCCGTGGCGCCGAGCTGGCGATGCGTCTCCCGGATTGGCCGCAGTTCCGGCCGGAGCGCTGGCTGGAGGAGGGCGCCCAGCAGGCGGTCGATGATCCCGGCCGCGCCATGTTCCCGTTTGGTGGCGGGCCGCGTTTCTGTCCTGGGCGTTATCTCGCCATGGCGGAGATGAAGGTGGCGCTGTCGATGCTCTTCAAGAATTTCGACCTGTCGCTGGACGCGAATGCGCCGCCGGTGAAGGAGTGCTTCACCTTCACCGTCACGCCGAGCGCACTGCCGGTGCTGCTGGCTGCGCGCGCCGTACCAGCGTGACGGGCTGGCTGCCATCGGCGGCGAGCGCGCGGGCGCGCAACTGGCCGCAGCCACCATCCACGTCCTGACCCGCCGAGTCGCGCAGTTTGGTCAGCACGCCGCGCGCGTGCAGGCGGGCCGCGATGGCGCGCGCCTGCTCCCAGGACGGGCGGCGGAACGCCAGGCCGGGGATGGTGTTATACGGGATCATGTTGAGCACTGCGTATTTCCCCGCCAGCAGGCCCACGATGCCGTCCAGTTCTTCCTCGCTGTCGTTGACGCCTTCCAGCAATGTCCACTGGTACTGGATCGGGTAGCCGGTGGCGCGTGCGTAGGCTTCGCCCATCTCCACGATCTCGCGCGGCGCCATGCGCGGCGCGTTGGGCAGCAGTTCGGCGCGCAGGTCCGCGCGGGTGGTGTGCAGGGAGAGCGCGAGCGCGGGCTTGACCGGCCCGGCCAGCAGCCGCTCCGGCACCCGCGGGTCGCCAACGGTTGAGAACACCAGGTTCTTGTGCGCGATATTGCCCTCGATGCCGAGCAGTTCGATCGCGGGGAGTACGTTGGCGAGGTTGTGGGCGGGTTCGCCCATGCCCATGAAGACCACCTTCTTCACCGGCCGGAGGGTGCGGGCCAGCGCGACCTGCGCGACGATTTCGCCGCTGGTCACCTGGCGCAGCAGGCCGCTGCGGCCAGTCATGCAGAACTGGCAGCCGACCGCGCAGCCGACCTGGCTGGAGACGCACAGGCCATCGCGCGGAAGGAGCACGCTTTCCACGGTCTGGCCGTCGGCCAGGGCGACCAACAGGCGCATGGAGCCGTCGTCGGCGGGGTGCTGGGACCGGATCGAAGCCATGGCGGAGAGGTCCGCGTCCAGCGCGGGCAGGATGGCGCGGACGGACAGCGGCAGGTAGTCCTGCGCCGGGCGGCGGCCCGCGTCGCGCGAGCGGCCCTGCACCCAGTCGCGCAGGATGCGGCGCACGTGTTCGTCCTGTGCGCCCGCCTCCCGCAGACGCTGGCGGATGATGTCCAGCTGCATGCTCGGTGTCTCGCTGCGGTCGTGTTGTGGGCCAGGCGGCGGAAAACTGGGCGACCGGTCAGGCTTCGACGGTCACGCCGGGCGCGCCCGCGCCCATGCGGCCAATGACGGCGGCGTGGCCGAAGCCTTCGCGGCGGAACAGGTCCAGCACGTCGTCCACGGCCGACGGATCGCAGGAAACCAGCAGGCCGCCGGAGGTTTGCGGGTCGGTGAGCAGCGCCTGCTGGGCGGCGCTGACGTTGGCGGACAGCGTGACTTCGTGGCCGTACGCAGCCCAGTTGCGGCCCGAGGCGCCGGTGAAGTAGCCGTCCTTGGCCAGCTGCTCGACGCCCGGCAGCAGCGGGATGCGCGGCATCTCCAGCGTGGCCGTGAGCTGCGCGCCGCGCGCCAGTTCCAGCAGGTGGCCCAGCAGGCCGAAGCCGGTGACGTCGGTCAGCGCGTGCACGCCGGGCATGTCGGCCAGCAGGCGGCCGGGCTTATTCAGCTTGGTGGTGTTCTCGATCATGGCGGCATAGCCCTCGGCGCCGAGCACATTCTTTTTCAGCGCCGCGGACAGCACGCCCACGCCCAGCGGCTTGCCGAGGATGAGGACATCGCCCGCGCGCGCGTCCGCGTTGCGCTTGACCTTGGATGGATGCACGAGGCCCAGCACCACCAGGCCATAGATCGGCTCCACCGAGTCGATGGTGTGGCCGCCTGCGATCGGGATGCCCGCTTCCGCGCACACCGACTCACCGCCCTTGATGATCTGGCCGATGGTCTCGATCGGCAGTTTGTTGATTGGCATGCCCACCAGCGCGAGCGCCATGATCGGCGTGCCGCCCATGGCGTAGACGTCCGAGATGGCGTTGGTGGCGGCGATGCGGCCGAAGTCGAACGGATCGTCGACGATCGGCATGAAGAAGTCGGTGGTGGCGATCAGCGCCTGCTCGTCATTGAGCTTGTAGACGGCGGCGTCGTCGGCGGTCTCGATGCCGACCATGAGCTCCTTCGGCACGGGGAAGCCGTGCGAATTCTTGAGAATCTCGGACAGCACGCCCGGCGCAATCTTGCACCCGCAGCCGCCGCCATGCGAAAAAGAAGTCAGCCGGATCGGCTCAGTGGTCGTCGTCGTGGTCATGATGAGGCATCGTCGAAACGGGAAGAGCGTGATTATCTCACGGGCGACAGCAGTGCGGCGGCGAGGGCGCGGACGGCCGCGGCTTCGCGCTCCGGAGCGAACAGCGGGGCGCGGGCGGCGGATTGGGTGCGGAGGAGGGCGTAGTAGGCGGGGTCGGTGACGCTGCGGGTCGCCAGGGCGGCGAGAGCAGCGGCATCGCCGGCCGGGAAGAAGCCGGCATAGTCGTCGCCCAGCATGCCGCGGTTGCCAGGGATGTCGCTGGCGAGGACCGGCGTCCCGGCCGTCACGGCCTCGATGATGACATTGGCCCCGGCCTCCATCAGCGACGTAATCACCATCGCATGGCTGCGCTTCAGGCGCTGGCGCGTGTCGCCGTGCGGCAGGCTGCCTAGCCACTGGAAGTTGCGGCTATGCGCGGCCTGCGCGGCCTCCCCGAGCTGCGGCTCCAGCGCGTTGCCGATCAACGTAAAGCGGATGCGCCGATCCTCGATCAACTGGCTGGCGCGGATGAAGGTTAGCGGATCTTTCTCGCGCCGCAGATGCCCCGCCATCACAAAGTCGATATGCCGCCGCGCGAGCGGATGCGAATACGCCGCCAGCGGCGGCGCGGACTGGTAGATCACCTGCGCCTTGGCTTGTGCCGGCACAGGCAGCACCTCCAGCGCCTTCGGCTGCAGCACCACGATGCGCGTGGCCTGCTCCAGGGCCGCCAAGGCATCGAGCCTGCCAGAGGCTCCGGCAGGGCCGGAACCCGGCAAGTCACGGTACAAGTCCGTCCCCGTCATGACCAGCACCGACGGCCGCCCGGTGGCCGCGAAGGCCGCGAGCGAGGGCGCGGAGCGCAGCGCGTGCAGCCCGATCATCAGGTCCGGCACCGGGTCGCCCGGCTCCCAGCCGCGCACGATGCGCACGCGGTAGCCCGGCCGCAGGAACTGCGCCCAGCGGCTGGCTGTCTGCCAGTTGCCGTTGTTCTCCCGCTTCTCGGCGGGGCTGACGATCAGGATGTCTCCGGCGGCCGCCATGCCTTCCCTTGAAAAGCCGCTACAATCGCGGCATGACCTCATCGCCTGCATCGTTCCGCTCCGCCAGCCCCGAGGAGCTGGCAGTCGCGCTGCAGGATGCGCGGCATTATACGTTAAGCCTGTTCGACCAATTTGCCGCCGCGGGCTATGACACGCTGACCCGCGTCCCGCACATCCGCACGATTAACCCGCCCTTGTGGGAGCTCGGCCACCTGGCCTGGTTCGCCGAGTGGTACATCCTGCGCGAAGCGACGTCCAGTCACCCGGCCGCCGCCCACGGCAGCAGCCTGCTGACCCGCGGCGACGACTGGTTCGACTCCAACACCGTCCCGCACCGCACCCGCTGGGCGCTGGACCTGCCGTCGCCCGGCGCCATCCGCACCTACTGCCGCGAGGTGCTGGACCGCGCGCTGGACAAGCTGACCCGCACCCCGCACTCGAACGCCGCCCTGTATCCCTATCGGCTGGCCCTCGCGCATGAAGACATGCATGGCGAAGCCTTCCTCTACACCATGCAGACCATCGGCGTCGAACCACCGCGCGACGCGCTGCTGCCGCAGCACGGCGTGGCCCAGCGCGAGATCGCCTACCCCGGTGGCACCCTGGCCATGGGCTCGGACCCGCACGGCCCCTTCGCCTTCGATAACGAGAAGCCGCCGCACGAGGTCTGCGTGCCCGCCTTTGCGATCGACGCCTCGCTGGTCACCAATGCCCAGTACCAGGACTTCATCGACGACGGCGGCTACCAGAACGCGCGCTGGTGGAGCGCGGCGGGCAAGGCCTGGCTGATGCAGCAGGAGCGCTCGTCGCCCCGCTATTGGGCCCGCACGGGCGACGGCTGGAGCCTGCGCCGCTTCGGCCACACCGGCGTCCCCGCACCTTACGAGCCGGTGCGCCATGTGAACCTGTTCGAAGCCCAGGCCTGGTGCGCCTGGGCCGGGCGCCGGCTGCCGGCCGAGGCGGAGTGGGAGTTCGCGGCCACCTCGCGCATACCCGGCTTTCGCTGGGGCCAGCTGTGGGAGTGGACGGCCACGCCGTTCGAGCCTTACCCCGGCTTTACGCCCGACCGCTACCTCGAATACTCGGAGCCCTGGTTCATGACGCACCAGTCCCTGCGCGGCGGCTCGTTTGCCACGCCGGGGCGGCTGCTGTCGCCGCGCTTCCGCAATTTCTACATGCCCGAGCGCGACGATATCTTCTGCGGGTTCCGCTCCTGCGCGCTGTGAATCGCGCGAACCCCGCGCCAGGTTTGATGCGACAATCGCCACTTCTTCCGTCCCCAACGCCACGAACCCCAACCGCACCATGCCCAAGCAACCGCCAGCGTTTGAAGTCCACAACTCTCCCATCCACGGCAACGGCGTCTTCGCCATCCGCCACATCGACGCGGGCGAACGCCTGGTGGAATACAAGGGCCGCCGGATTTCATGGGACGAGGCGACCGCACGCGCGGAGCGCAGCGGCCAGCCGGTCAACTACACGCTGTTCTTTACCCTGGCCGACGGGAATGTGATCGATGGCGGCGACAAGGGCAACGATGCGCGCTTCATCAACCACTCCTGCGACCCGAACTGCGAGGCGTATGAGGAGGACGGCCGTGTGTACATCCATGCGCTGCACGACATCGAGCCGGGCGAAGAGCTGAACTACAACTACGCCCTGGTCTATGACGGCCCCCATACCGCCGCCATCAAGAAGGCCTTTGCCTGCCGC
Organism: Zemynaea arenosa; assembly: GCF_004614185.1. Taxonomy (GTDB): domain Bacteria; phylum Pseudomonadota; class Gammaproteobacteria; order Burkholderiales; family Burkholderiaceae_D; genus Telluria; species Telluria arenosa. The sequence goes on from NZ_SPVF01000210.1 coordinate 19,336, forward strand.
TGCGGCTCGCCCAACTGCACGGGCGTGATGCTCGCGCCGAAGAAGCGCCAGCGCAAAGCCGCCGCCAAAGCCGCCTGACGGCACCGCCGCGCCGCGCCAGCGGTGCCCCCTCCTGAAGGGGGAAGCAACGCGGAGCTGGTGACAGCACATGCATACATGGCGAGAATTGCGGCTTTCCTGACTCTGGGATGTCGCTGTGGCTCGCAAGAAGAATTCCCGTTTGTGGGCACGCCTGCGCGTGCTGTGTTCCTCCGGCCTGGACCTTATGTGCATCGCTCCGGACGCTTTTGCGCTGGTCCGGGAGCTGATCCCCTACGACGCCGCGACCCTGTACCTCACCGGCCCGGACGGCGAGACCTATACCACCTGGCAGAGCTCAGTGCTCGATTGTGTGCGCAACGTGTGCGCCTCGGAGGAATTCAACCGCAAGGAGGACCGGTACAAGATCTCCGACCTGGTCATGGCTGCCCCGAAAGTGGGCCACATGTTGCAGCCGCCGCGGAGCTACTTTGCCAGCCTTGCCTATCAGGAGATTGTCCGCCCCGCCGGCCAGCATCACGTCCTGGACGTGCGTCTGGAACTCGACGGCCGGCGGGTTGGCTTGCTCATGCTGCTGCGCGCGCCCGGAGCGGGCTTCGATGGCGATGACGTGGACGAAATCCTGCGCGTGGCCCGCTATTTCGAGCATGCCCACCGTTCCGCAGGCTGTGCGACCCTGGCCGAAGCCTGCCTCACGGAGGAGGCGATGGTGGTCGCCAACCGCGGCGGCGAAATCATGTACATGAGCGGCGAGGCGCAGGTCATGCTGCACGAACTGGCGCAGCAGGCGCACGCCCCGGCCACTCCGGGCCGGGTGCCGGAGCTGTGCCAGCGCGTGATCGAACGGCTGGCCAGCTCACAGCAGCTGGACCAGCTGCCAGTGGCGCGCATGTGGGCGCCGGGCGGGATCATCGAGGCCCGTGCGCAGTGGCTGGGTGGGCCGGGGGGCAGCGCAGGTCCGGAGGATCTGGCCGAACGGACGCCGGTGGGGATCTTCCTCAAGCGCGTGGAGCCGGTGCCGCTGCGGGTGTGGCGCAGTTTGCAGACGGCGGCACTGTCGCCGCAGCAGACCGAGGTCGCGTTCTGGATGGGGGTCGGGGTCCGGCGCGACGAAGTGCGCGAAAAGGTCGGAGTGAGCGAGGCGGGCCTGCGGGATTGCCTCAAGGTGATCTACGACCGCTTCGACTGTTCCTCCGAAGCCGCGCTGGCGGCAACCTTGCGGGGCCTGGCGGCGTAGGCCCGCCGGCACCTGAAAGCCGGGCCCTGGTGCGCGCCCGCAGACGAGCGCCGGGCGAGGGCGCGTGTGCCTGAACCCGGAAATGAAAAACCCCGCGGCTCGCGAGAGCGCGCGGGGTTTTTTATGCTTGCCGCGCCGGCCCTTGGGCGGAGCGACGCAGCTTGAGGCCCGCCGGAGCAGGCTGGCGATCAGTCGCCGACGGTGCGGCGGAAGGTGTCGGCCGAACGCGGATGCGACTGGCGGAAGCCGCCTTCGCGGCGGGCTTCACGCGGGCCAGCGTCCCGATTGAAGCCGGCTGCGCGCGGGGCGCCCTCACGTTTGAAGCCAGCGTCACGGTTGAAGCCACCTTCGCGCGGTGCGGAGTCACGGTTGTAACCGCCCTCGCGTTTGAAGCCGCCCTCGCGCGGAGCGGCGTCACGGTTGAAGCCACCCTCGCGTTTGAAGCCAGCGTCACGGTTGAAGCCACCCTCACGCGGTGCCGCGTCACGGTTGAAACCACCTTCACGCGGTGCGGCGTCGCGATTGAAGCCGCCCTCACGTTTGAAACCTGCGTCACGGTTGTAGCCGCCGTCGCGATTCCAGCTGCGCTGCTCGCGCGGCGCGCCGTCCCGATTGAAGCCGCCTTCGCGCGGAGCGGCGTCCCGATTGAAGCCACCCTCACGCTGGTAGCCGCCGTCCGGCTTGCCGAAGCCGCGCTGGGCGGGCTTGCCGTAGCCGCGGCCATCGCCCGGCTTCCAGCCCGGACGCGGGCGCGACGGAGCCGACTTCTTCGGCTCCAGGCCCTCGATCACATCGACCGGGATCGACTGCTTGGTGAAGCGCTCGATGCGGCGGATGTTGAGGTTCTCCGAGTGGTTCACCAGCGAGATCGCCAGGCCGTTGCGGCCCGCACGGCCAGTGCGGCCGATGCGGTGCACATAGTCCTCGGGGAACTTGGGCAGGTCGTAGTTCACCACGTGGGTGATGTTCGGCACGTCGATGCCGCGCGCGGCGACGTCGGTCGCCACCAGCACCTTGACCTGGCCGCGGCGCAGGCTGTCCAGGGTGCGGTTGCGCGCGCCCTGGTGCATGTCGCCATGCAGGGCAGCAGCCGCGAAGCCGGCGATGTTCAGGCGGTCGGCGATGGTGTCGGCGTCACGCTTGGTCGCGGTGAAGACCACGGCCTGGTCCAGCGCTTCGTCGCGCAGCACGTGGTCCAGCAGGCGGTTCTTGTGCGACAGGTCGTCCACGAAGTGCACGCGCTGCACGATGTTCTCGTGGCGGTTGGCGTTGGTGGCGATCTGGATCACTTTCGGATCCTTGGTGATGCGGCGCGCCATATTGCCCACCACGCCGTCCAGCGTGGCCGAGAACAGCATGGTCTGGCGGGTCTCAGGCGTGGCGGCGACGATCTTCTCGATGTCCTCGATGAAGCCCATGTCCAGCATGCGGTCCGCTTCGTCCAAGACCAGCATTTCGAGCTGCGAGAAGTCGATCTTGCCCGACTCCATGTGGTCGATCAGGCGGCCCGGGGTCGCGACCAGGATCTCGGGATTCTTGGCCAGCAGCTGCATCTGCTTCGGGTAGGGCATGCCGCCCAGGATCGAGACCGCGCGCACGCGGCGGATCTGGGTGCCATATTTGGCGGTGGCGGTGGTGACCTGCAGCGCCAGTTCGCGCGTCGGGGTCAGGACCAGCATTTTCGGTTGCGCGGGCTTGTAGCGCACGCGTTCGCCGCGGGCCTTGGCCGATTGCGCTTCCTGGGCCGGAGTGCGGCTGGCGGGCGCTTCGTCTGCCAGGGCGAGACGGTGCAGGGCCGGCAGCATGAAGGCCGCGGTCTTGCCGGAACCGGTCTGGGACGAGACCAGCAGGTCACGGCCTTCGATGGCGGCCGGGATCGCCTGTTCCTGGACCGGGGTCGGCTTGGTGTAGCCGGCGTCGGTGACGGCCTTGACGATGGCCGCATGCAGGCCGAGTGCTTCAAATGTCATTGAGTGAATCTCTTATGTGAAATGATGAGCCGTGCCGGGCACGGACGCGACAGCGCAACGCGAACCAAATCAAAGACGAAATGACTTCAGTGACAAGAAATTTCGGCACAAAAGCTTTGCGCCGGGACGGTGTCCAAAGTGCGGACACGCAGGGCGGGGAGGCTTTATGAGAGGGCGCCGTTCAGTCGGCGGCCCTGGGTTGCGATGCTGCTTGTTTTTATTGGTCGACTGCTTTTTGCAGCGCACAAAGCGTAACTATACAGGAACCGGCGGTACTTGTATAGATCATCGTGCGCTGCGTAGCGCGCTGCACCATGGCCGGCGGCCACGGTGTGGCGTTATTCGTAATCGCTGGCGTTCAGGCCCATGACGTGGGAGAAGCCGCCGTCCACGTACATGATGTCGCCGGTGATGCCGGACGACAGGTCGGACAGCAGGAAGGCGGCGGCGTTGCCGACTTCTTCGATCGTCACGTTGCGGCGCAGCGGGGCGTGCGAGGACGCGAAGCCGAGCAGCTTGCCGAAGTCCTTGATGCCGGACGCGGCCAGGGTCTTGATCGGGCCGGCGGAAATGCCGTTGGCGCGGATGCCTTGCTGGCCCAGGTTCTCTGCCAAGTAGCGCACCGAGGCTTCCAGCGAGGCCTTGGCCAGGCCCATGGTGTTGTAGTACGGGATCGCGCGGACCGCGCCCAGGTAGGACAGGGTCAGCACCGACGAGCCTTCGTGCAGCATCGGCAGGGCGGCCTTGACCATGGCCGGGAACGAGTAGGCCGAGATGTCGTGGGCGATGCGGAAGTTCTCGCGCGAGAAGCCGTCCAGGAATTCGCCGGCGATCGCCTCGCGCGGGGCGAAGCCAATGGCGTGCACGAAGCCGTCCAGCTTGTCCCAGGTCTGGCCCAGATCGCGGAACAGCGCTTCGATCTGCTCGTCGCTGGAGACGTCGCAGTCGTAGACCAGCTTGCTGTCGAACTCGGCGGCGAATTCGGTGATGCGGTCCTTGAAGCGCTCGCCGACGTAGGTGAATGCCAGCTCGGCGCCTTCACGATGGCAGGCCTTGGCGATGCCGTACGCGATCGAGCGGTTCGACAGCACGCCGGTGATGAGGATTTTTTTGCCTTGCAAGAACGCCATGGTGAGCTCCGATTCGACTTTCGACTGCGATGTTGTTGTCTGAACATCCCGCGCAGGGGAAGCCGAGATTGTAGGGGGAGATTGAGGGAACCGCAACTTGAGGGCGTGCTACAGTTTCGCGCATGAAAACTGAGCCATTCGAATCGAAGGTGGAAGAGGCGCTGCTGGTGGGGTGGCTGCGCGCGCGGTCGGTCGCGCGCGGGGTGCCGCTGCCGGTGGCCGATCATGGGGGCTGGCGGGTCGAGACGGGGGCGCAGAACGAGCTGAGGCGGTATGTGTTCGCCGCCAGCGGTCCCGGCTTGCGCACGCTGGGGGAGGAGATCGTGACGCCGCGCGTCTACCTTAAGCTGTGCGGCACGGGGCATCAGCTGCTGTCCGTGTTGCCGGCGCGCTGGTCGCTGGATCAGACGCGGTTCGTGATGACGGGGGAGGGCTTCGCCCCATCCGCGCGGACGGTGGCGCTGCCGGCGGGGTACAGCGTGCAGCTGACCAGTACCGGCGCGGTGACCGAGGCCCGCATCATGTGCGGACACGAGGTGGCGGCGAGCGGACAGGCGGTCGAGTGGGATGGCGTGTTCATTTACGACCAGATCGCCACGGCGCCAGCGCACCAGCGGCGCGGGCTGGGCGCGGCGCTGATGCAGTCGCTGGCGGGCGCGCGGCGTTCAGCGGAAGCGCGCCAAGTGCTGATCGCGACCGCGCCTGGGCAGGCGCTGTACAGCACGCTCGGCTGGCAGACGATCTCGCCGTACAGCACCGCGTTCATCCCCGATTACGCGAAGGAATAAAAAGCCGCGCTCGGGGCGCGGCTTTGCATGGCGTCGGGTCAGCTTAGCTGCCGCGCTTCTTGCGCTGGATGCGCGACTTGATGGTCTCGACGGCGCTGGCCGTCTTGGCGCGGAACTTCTGTGCGTTGGTCATGCGGGTACGCACCACGCGCTTGCTGTCGCCGCGGTCCGGTTCCAGCGCCAGCACCGCGTTCTCGACGATGTGCTCGGCGATATCGTTGTCCGAAGCAGCGGAGGCCGCCATCTTCGGCACCAGGATCGTCGAGCCTGCCTTCAGGCGCGTCTTGGCCGGAATATTGTTGGCCTCGCGGATCACCTCAGGCGTCGTATGGAACTTGGACGCCAGCGCCACGATGGTCTCCTTGGCGCCCGCAATCTTGTGCGTGGTCCAGGTCGACAGGGCATGGCCCCATGACGCCAGGTTGGCGTAGAACTTCTCGGCGTTCGCCTGCGGCAGCAGGATCTTGGTCTTCTCGCCGCCCGTGATCACCGGACGGGTGAATTGCGGATTGAGCGCCTTGAACTCGTCGACCGACAGCTCGGCCAGCTTGGCCGCGACTTCCACGTCCATGTCGCTGGTCTTGTCGATGGTCGTGAAGTAGGCCTCGTTCTGGATCGGCGGCAGCGTGACGTTGTACTGCGCCGGGTTGCCGATGATGTTCTTCACGGCCTGCAGCTTGGGCACGTAGTTGCGCGTCTCGGCCGGCATCAGTGCCGACAGGCTTTCGAAATCGGTCGGCTTGCCCAGCGCCTGGTTGCGCTTGATGGCTTTCTGGACGTTGCCTTCGCCCCAGTTGTAGGCGGCCAGGGCCAGCTGCCAGTCGCCGAACATGTTGTACAGCTTCTGCAGGTAGGTGAGGGCGGCGTCGGTGGACTCCAGCACGCCGCGGCGCTCGTCCGTGAACAGGTTCTGGGCCAGGTTGAAGTCCTTGCCCGTGCCCGGCACGAACTGCCACATGCCGGCCGCGTTGGCGGACGAGTTGGCTTGCGGGTTAAAGGCGGACTCGATCACCGGCAGCAGTGCCAGTTCGGTCGGCATGCCGCGCTTTTCGAGCTCGGTGACGACGTGATACAGGTAGCGCGACGCGCGCTGGCCGGTGCGGGCGATGTAGTCCGGACGGGTCGCGTACCAATTGACGTGGTTGGCGACCAGCTGGTTATCGATGTCGGGAATGGCGTAACCGGAACGGATGCGCGCCCACAGGTCGGTTTCCTTGTACTCGTCGCCTTTGGCTTGTTTGACAACGATGGAATCGAGGGCGGAAGACTTCGCGACCGGAGCTGGCTGGTACGTCGGGGAGCTGGTGGTAGAGCTTGGCTCGACGGCGTGTGCAAACACGGGTGCTACGGCTGCTGCAACTGCAACTGCGAGCCCCGCCAGGACTGGGGTGATGCGAGTCTTATCTTGCATGGGTTTCCAATGTTACGTGCCGGTAAGGACACTTCCAGTGAACAAGGGGGCAGTCTATGGGTCATTCCGGGTCGAGTCAAGAAAAAGGACCTCTCCATTTGTAATTCTCCGGTGCTCTTTTAGCAGGGGTATCCGAGTGTTTTATCAAGTTGTCATCCCTGCGGTGAGGGCCGGTTTTCGGCATACTCCCGGGGAGTATGCGGTGCTGTTCAGTCGGAGAAAAATCCCGCGGGCATGGACTGATATCTGTTATATATCAATCAAAGGGGATCAGGAATGTTAATTCTGGCAATTTCGGGAAGCTTGCGGACGGCGTCTTACAATTCGGCGGTTTTACGGGCGGCTGCGCAGGTTGTGCCCGACGTGCACCTGTTTGAGGGGCTGGGTGAGCTGCCGCTGTTCAATCCGGACCGGGATACGGAGCCGGGCACGGCCGTGGAGCGCTGGCGCGCGGCGGTCGCGGCCGCGGACGCCCTTCTGATTGCCAGCCCGGAGTACGCCCACGGCATCTCCGGACCCATGAAGAACGCGCTCGACTGGCTGGTATCGATGCCGGATTTTCCCGGCAAGCCGGTTGCCCTGTGGAACACGTCCCCGCGCGCCCATCATGCCCAGGACGCGCTGCGCGAGGTGCTGACCACGATGTCCGCCGAGCTGGTCGACCTGGCCTGCGCAACCATCCCCCTCCCGGGCACCGGCCTGGACACGCCCGGCATCCTGGCCCGGCCCGACCTCGTCCGTCTCATCGGCGATAGCCTGGCATCTCTGCGCCACGCCGCCATGCTCCGCCGCGGGCAGTAATGCAGGTAGAATGGCGCTTTCCCGCAGTCGAATGAGCAGTCGAATACATGAGCAGCACGCACCTGAACACCAGCGATGAGGACATCATCGCGGCCACCCGCAACTGGCTGGAAAAAGCCGTCATCGGCCTGAACCTGTGCCCGTTCGCCAAGGCGGTGCACGTGAAGGACCAGGTGCGCTACGTGGTCTCGCCGGCCACCACCCCCGAGCAGCTGCTCGAACAGCTGATGGACGAGCTGCAGCGCCTTTCGGACACCAGCCCCGAAGAGGTCGACACGACCCTGCTGATCCACCCCTTCGTCCTGACCGATTTCGAGGATTACAACGAGTTCCTGGACGTGGCCGATGCCGCCGTCGAGGACATGCAACTCGCCGGCGAGCTGCAGGTGGCGTCCTTCCACCCCGACTACCAGTTCGCGGACACGCACCCGGACGACATCACCAACTACACCAACCGCGCCCCATACCCCATCCTGCACCTGCTGCGCGAAGAGTCGATCGACCGCGCCGTGGAGGCCTTCCCCGAGGCGGAAACGATCTACGAGAAGAACATCGAGACGATGGAAAAGCTGGGCAAGGACGGCTGGGACAAGCTCGATGTCGGACCCGCACGCTAAGCCGGTGGTGGCCGTGCCGACCCTGAGCGAGCAAATGGCGGCGCTGCCCGAACGCCCGGACACGCCCTGCGTGGCGGTCTGCTCGACCACCTTCGACGACGTGTGCCGCGGCTGCGGGCGCACCTACATCGAGGTGGCCCGCTGGGTGGCGATGTCGGCGGAGGAAAAGGAAGTGGTCTGGCGCCGCATCCTGGCCGAGGGCTACCCCCGCCGCAACTAGGATGGTGGCCGGGCGCGCCGCCCGGCATTCGCATCCCGCTTAGAAGGACCCGATAAAGTCTTTCTTTCCAATCTCCACGCCATTGTGGCGCAGCAGGTCATATGCGGTGGTCGCATGGAAGTAGAAATGCGCCAGCGCGTAATGCACCAGGTACGCCTGCCCCACGAACTCGCGCGTGGTCCCGCCCGAAGTCAGCGTGATGGTGCGCCCCGCCGACTCTTCGATGTCCGCACGCGGCACCGATTCGATGAACGCGATGGTCTTGGCGATGCGCGCCTGCAGGTCCGCAAACGACACCTCGTTGTCCTCGTACTTGGGCACCTCGACCCCCGCCAGCCGCGCCGCCGCACCCTTGGCGAAGTCGCAGGCGATCAGCACCTGGCGCAGCATCGGGAACATGTCCGGATACAGGCGCGCCTGCAGCAGGGCGGCCGGATCGATCTTGCGCTCGGTGCAGTGGGCCTCGGCCTTCTGCAGGATGGACGACAGGCTCGTCAGGATTTGCTTGAACACCGGCACCGAGGCCGAATACATCGAAAACGACATGAATTGCTCCTTTACCAAAAAAGTGGCTGGGATCATAACGCGGCGTGGCATTTTCTGCTCACGGAGCCAGAAAACCATGACGCCGACTATGCTTTGCGGGATAATGCATAGAAGAACTATTCTTCAGCCCGGCCTCTGGATCATGCATTCATTACAAGGCGCCATGACCGCACAGCGAGCGCATGGCTAAACAACACGGTTTCCGCGCCAGGCTAAGCAAACTGTACGGATTGTCCATCTATGGAGCTCTGCTGCTCGTGGTGGTCCTCGGCCTGGTCATCCCTGCGTCGATCGGCGGCTTCGTGCTGCTCGGCGTGCAGGAGCGCGACGCTGCCCGCGCGGCCCTCAACGAATCCCTGCAGCGCAACGCCGACATCCTGGCCCTCGGGATGCAGGAGTCGCTGTGGAACATGAACACGGAATCCGCCCAGTCCCTGGTGCAGTCCGTGATGCGCGACCCGTCCGTGCTCCAGATCCAGGTGGTCGGCCAGTCCGACACCCAGTTCGTCAACGCCCAATCGCCCAACCGCCCGCTCGGGAACATCTACCGCGCGGAACGCGACATCATGGTGCGCGGGGAGCGCATCGGCCGCATCCTGATCGTGATGGACGACGCCCGCAGCCAGCACGAGCTGCGCGCCAAGCAGGCCAACTACGCGATGGTGCTGGCGGGGCAGGTGGCCGTGTCGCTGCTGCTGATTGTCCTGTTCCTCAACCGCCGCCTGCTGCAGCCGCTGCGCAAGCTGATGACCTTCTCGGACCGCCTCTCGCACGGCGACTTCGAGACCCGGCTCGATCTCGCGGGCCGCGATGAGCTGGGCCGCCTGGCCAGCCAGATGGAGCAGATGCGGGTGGCGATCAAGCACCTGTTCAGTGACATCGCCCAGCGCGAGGAACGCTTCCGCACCATCGTGACCCAGGTGCCGGGCGCGGTGTACCGCGTGCGTCCCGATGGCCCGGTGGATTTCGTCTCCGATGCGATCGAGGAGATCTCCGGCTACCCGGCCTCCGTCTTCATGCGGACGGACCATTACAAGTGGGCCGATATCATCGCGCCCGAAGACCGCCGCATGCACTACCGCGTGATCGGCCAGGCGGTGCAGGAATGCCGCCCCTACGAAATCGAATACCGCATCGTCGACGCCCTCGGCACGGAGCGCTGGGTTTCGGAGAAGGGCCAGCCGCAGCGCAATGGCGACGAGGAGTGGATCGACGGGATCATCACCGACATCTCTGAACGCAAGAACAACGAGATGCGCATCGAGGCCCTGCTGGCCGAGCAGAGCGCGATCCTCGACAACGTGATGTTCGGTGTGATGACCGTGCGTCACCGCCGCGTGGTCTCGGTGAACCGCCGCTGCGAAGAACTGTTCGGCTACGCGCCGGGCGAAATGCTTGGCCGGTCCACCAGCATCGTGTTCCCGAGCGAGGCCGAATACGAGGCTGCCGGGTCGCGCCAGTACGTGAGCCTGGGCCAGGGCAGCTACTTCACCGAAGAGCGGATGTACCGCAAACATGATGGGCGCCTGTTCTGGTGTCTGGTGTCCGGCTGCGCGCTCGATCCTGCGCGCCCGAACGAGGGCAGCATCTGGGTCTACGCCGACATCACCGAGCGCAAACAGGCCGAGGAAAAGCTGCGCCTCAACGCCACCGTGCTGGAGCAGATCGCCGACGGCGTGATGGTGATCGACGTGGCCGGCCGCATCGTCGCCATCAACCCGGCCTTCACCCAGGTCACCGGCTACACCGAGCAGGAAGCGATCGGCAAGCCGTTCAGCCTCACGCGCTCCTCGCGCAATGACGAAGCGTTTTATGAGCAGCTGTGGCGGGACCTGGGCACCACTGGCTACTGGCGCGGCGAGCTGTGGAACGTGCGCAAGAGCGGAGACCTGTACCTGGAGTGGCTGACGGTGTCGGCGGTGCGCGACGAGCATGGCCTGTGCACGCACTACGTGGCGGTGTTCAGCGACATCACCAAGGTCAAGGAGTCGCAGGAAAAGCTGGACCACATGGCCCACCACGATCCGCTCACGCAGCTGCCTAACCGTGCGCTGTTCCACGACCGCCTGCAGCACGCCTTGCAGCGTTCCGCGCGCGCCGGCCAGCAGCTGGCGGTGCTCTTCATTGACCTGGACCGCTTCAAGAACGTCAACGACACGCTGGGCCACCACGTGGGCGACGAGCTACTGAAGAAGGTCGCCACCGCGCTCACTGGCCGCCTGCGCGAAGGCGATACGCTGGCGCGCCTGGGCGGGGACGAATTCATCGTCATGCTCGAAAATATCGAGGGCGAGTTCAGCGCGGGCCATGTGGCCGAAAAGCTGATGGCGTTGTTCGAGCAGCCGTTTGTCGTGCAGGACTACGAACTCTTTGTCACGGCCTCCGTCGGCATCTCGATGTTCCCGAAAGATGCGACCGACCTGAATATGCTGATCCGGAATGCGGATGTGGCGATGTACCAGGCCAAGGCGCGCGGGCGCAATGGCTACCAGTTCTACGCGCCGTCCATGACCGGCGAAGGCCTGGAGCGCCTGCGCATCGAAGCCATGCTGCGGCGGTCCATCGACAAGGGCGAGATCTTCCTGCACTACCAGCCGCAGGTCGAAATCGACAGCGGGCGCCTGATCGGCGTGGAGGCGCTGGTGCGCTGGCAGAACCCCGAACTGGGGCTGGTGCCGCCGGTGCGCTTCATTCCGCTGGCGGAGGACACGGGCTTCATCAACCAGCTCGGCGAGTGGGTGCTGCAGGAAGCCTGCCGCCAGATGAAGCGCTGGGACGACGCGGGCCTGAATGTGCCCAAGATCGCGGTCAACCTCTCGGCCAAGCAGTTCGAACGCGGCTCGATCGTCAACATGGTCGGTGGGGTGCTGGAGGAGACCGGACTGGATGCGGCGCGCCTGCAGCTGGAAGTCACCGAATCCGTCATCATGGACACCGGCGACGCGCTGGGCTTCATCAATGACCTGCATTCGATCGGCGTGTCGCTCGCGATCGATGATTTCGGCACCGGCTATTCGTCGCTGGCTTACCTCAAGCAGCTGCCGGTGCAGACGCTGAAGATCGACCGCTCCTTCATCAAGGACATCTCCACCGACATCAACGATGAAGCGATTACAATCGCGATCATCCAGCTGGCCAAGTCCCTGAACCTGTCGGTGGTTGCGGAAGGCGTGGAGACGGGCGAGCAGGCCGACTTCCTGATGCGCCATGGCTGCAACAAGGCACAGGGCTTCTTCTACAGCCGTCCGGTGCTGCCGGACGATCTCCTTTCCAAGTGGCGCGACTGACCTTCAACTGACCTCTCACACGACATGACCAAAGCGACTCCCCGCAGCCGTTCCCGCAGGCGTTTTCTCCTCGGTGGCCTGGGCGTGGCGGGCGCGCTGGTGGTCGGGTGGGGTTTCCTGCCGCCGCGCCAGCGGCTGCGCACCGCGGCCGCGCTGCCGGTCACGAATGGCGCGGTCGCGTTCAATGGCTGGGTCGCCATCGCGCCGGATGGCACGGTCTATGTGACCATGGCGCGCAGCGAAATGGGGCAGGGCGTGCACACCGCATTGCCGATGCTGGTCGCGGAGGAGCTGGACGTGCCGCTGGAGCGCACCCGCATCACCCAGGCACCCATCGACAAGATCTTCGGCAACCTGGTGGTGATGCGCGAGTCCATGCCCTTTCATCCGGACGGGCGTTCCGGGGTGCGCGATGGAGTGCAATGGCTGCTCGGTAAAGTCGGCCGCGAGCTCGGGATCATGGCGACCGGCGGCTCCTCCAGTATCCGCGATGCGTGGCAGCCGATGCGCGAAGCGGGGGCGGTCGCGCGCGCCATGCTGGTCGCGGCCGCGGCGCAGCAGTGGAAGGTGCCGGCCTCCGAATGCAGTACCGCCAATGGCATGGTCACGCATCCGCGCGCGGGCAGCGCGAGCTACGGCAGCCTGGTGGCCAAGGCGGCCAACATCGCCATGGAAGTCTCGGACATCAAGTTGAAGGATCCGCGCAGCTTTCGCCTGATCGGGCGCGAGGTGGCGCGGCGCGACAGCCCGGCCAAGGTCAATGGCAGCGCGAAGTTCGGCATCGACGCGCGGCCCGAGGGACTGGTGTACGCGGCGGTGCGCATGGCGCCGGTCGTCGGGGACAAGGTGGCGTCGTTCGATGGGGCGCCTGTGCGGGCGATGCCGGGGGTGCTCGGCGTGGCTGACTTTTCGCATGCGCTGTCGCCATTCACCGGCGCTGGCGCTGGCGTGGCGGTGATCGCGCGCAGCTGGTGGCAGGCGCACCAGGCGGCGGCTGCGCTCAAGGTCACGTGGAGCGATGGCGGCGCGGCGCGGCTGTCGTCGGCGGAGATTCGAAAACAGCTGGCGGCCACGCTGCAGGAGTCGTCCGGGTTCACTTACTACAGTGTCGGCGATGTGGATGCAGCGGCGCCGTCCGGTGCGCGCGTCGTCGAAGCCGAGTACTTCGCGCCCTTCCTCGCCCACGCCACCATGGAGCCGATCAACTGCACAGCGCAGGTGCGCGATGGGCGGGTGAAGCTGTGGGTCTCCACGCAGGTGCCCTCGCTGGCGGTGCAGGCGGCGGCCAAGGTGGCGGGCGTGTCGAGCAGCGACGTGTCCATCGAGACGATGCTGATCGGCGGCGGCTTCGGGCGGCGGCTGGAGGTGGACATGGTGCAGCAGGCCGTGGCCATCGCGCTGGCGGCCAATGGCGCCCCGGTGCAGGTGATCTGGTCGCGCGAGGACGACATCGGGCATGACGTGTACCGCCCGGTGGCGCTGGCGCGCTTCCGCGGCGTGCTGGATGCGGCGGGGCGCGTTTTGAGCTGGAGTGCCAAGTCCACCGGGCCTTCGATCAGTCACCAGTACTATCCGCGCGCCATCGGCCTGCCCGGCATGGGGCCGGACAAGACCACCGCCGAGGGTGAATTCGACATGCAGTACGAGGTGCCCAACCAGCGCATCGCGCATGTGATTGCGGAGCTGCCGGTCCCGGTGGGGAACTGGCGTGCGGTGGGGCACTCGCAGAACGCCTTCTTCAAGGAGGCCTTCATCGACGAGCTGGCGCAGGCGGCGGGGCAGGATCCGGTCGCGTTCCGCCGCGCGCTGCTGCAGGGGCATCCGCGCCATTTGAGGGTGCTGAATGCGGCCATCGCTCGTGCGGGTGAAGCGCCCGAAGGCCGCGCGCATGGCGTGGCGATCCACCAGAGCTATGGCTCGGTGGTGGCGCAGGTGGCGGAGGTATCGGTCGCGGACAAGCAGATTCGCGTCCACCGCGTGGTCTGCGCCATCGACTGCGGGCTGGCGATCAACCCGAATCTCGTCCGGCAGCAAATGGAGTCTTCGGTGGTCTTCGGCCTGTCGGCCGCGCTGGCGGGCGAGATCACGTTCGAGAATGGGCGTGTCCAGCAAACCAACTTCGGCGACTACCCGGTCCTGCGCATGAGCGAAGTTCCCGAGGTCGAGACCATCATCCTGCCGAGTGCCGACGCACCCGAAGGCGTCGGCGAGCCCGCCGTGCCCCCGGTCGCCCCGGCCGTCGCCGCCGCCCTGTTCAAGCTGACCGGCCAGCGCCTCCGCTCCCTCCCGCTCCGTCTCACCTAACCGCCCCTCCCGCTTTGCGCCCCCTCAACCCCGGGGTCAGGCACCGGTCTAGCAGGAGAGCCCTGGCCCCACCGTTTCTTTCGCCTTCAAAATCATGCGCTTACGCGATAGGCATTTGATAATGAACAAAAAGGGCGAGGCCTGACCCCGTACATGGACGCCCCCGGTTTGCCAAGGTCTCATTTGATGATG
>NZ_SPVF01000264.1 GCF_004614185.1 Zemynaea arenosa
GCGCTGGCCGATGGCTGGCTGGGGCGCCGCTCGCCGCCGCTGCGCGTGGAGCGGCAGGCGCCGGGCGTCCTGTCCCTCGGCAGCTGGCGGCCGGTGACGCTGCGCGTGCATAACGGTGCCGCGCGCGATACGGGCGTGGAGGTATTCGACGGCTATCCCGGCATCTGGGACATGGAAGGACTGCCGCACCTGGCGGCCGTGCCGGGCGGCGGGTATATGGATGTGACCTACCGGGTGCGCGCGCAGGAGCGGGGCGACGCGGCGTTTGAGCAGGCGTGGCTGCGGGTGCCGTCGCCGCTGGGCCTGTGGTGGGTGGCGCACCGCATGGGCGCGGCCCAGGAGGTGCGGGTGTTCCCCGACTTCTCGGCCATCCTGCGCCAGACATTGCGCGGTGCGGACCGCAACGCGCCGACTGCGGGCGCGCTGCTGCGGCGCCAGCGCGGCGAGGGCACCGAGTTTCGCCAGCTGCGCGAGTACCGGCGCGGCGACAGCCTGCGCTCGATCGACTGGAAGGCCACGGCGCGGCACCGCAAGCCGATCAGCCGCGAATATCAATCGGAGCGCGACCAGCAGGTCGTGTTCCTGCTCGATACCGGCCGCCGCATGCTGGCGCGCGACGGGGCGACTTCGCACTTCGACCATGCATTGAACGCGGTGCTGACGCTCAGCTTCGTCGCGGCGAAGCAGGGCGACGCGGTCGGCTTGATGAGCTTTGGCGAGACCACGCGCTGGATCGCGCCAGGCAAAGGGACCGTGGGCGTGGACCGCATGCTGGCGGGGGTGTACGACCTGCAGCCCACCGAGACCGCGCCCGACTACGCGCGCGCGGCGCAGGACCTGCTGGGGCGCTTATCGCGGCGCGCTTTCGTCGTGTTGATCACCAATTTGCGCGACGAAGACGACCGCGCCCTGCGCACCGCCTGTGAGCTGCTCGCGGGCCGCCACCTGGTGCTGGTGGCCAGCCTGCGCGAGCGCGCGCTGGACGCGGTGGGGCAGCAGGACGTGGTGGGCTTCGACGCTGCCCTGCGCATGGCGGGCACGGAGATCTATCTGCGCCAGCGGCACGAGGCAATCCGCCAACTGGGCCTGCCGCGCGACCGCTTGATCGACGTGACACCGGAGAAGCTGGGCGTCACGCTGCTCAACCGCTACTACGACATCAAGGAGAGCGGCGCACTCTGATGGCGCGCCGCGGGACGGACCTCAGCGTTGCGCGGAAACGCCGGCCTGGGTATAAGTCTGGTAGGCGGGGACGGCAATCGCAGCGGCGATGCCGATCAGTGGCACGGCCAGGAAGAACCACGCTGCGATGATGACGCCGCGCGTGTTCGGGCCCGGCGGAGGACCGAAGCGGTTGGCCTGCTCCGAGCCGCGCCCGATCATCATCCACAGCCCGATCAGCATGTTCACCAGCGGGATGAACAGCAAGACGGCCAGCCAGCCCGACTGGTCGAGATCGTTCAGGCGGCGGCGCGCCAGCACGAAGCCCGCCACCAGCAGGGCGAGGTAGGCCAGGCCCATCACGATCACCCCGAGCGCGCTCGCGATCAGCGTGGCGACGCCGGCGGCGAAGAACACCACGATGGTGATGCCAAACAGCATGGTGCAATAGCCGAGATAGCGGACCCGGCCGATGCGGCCGCTGGTCTGGAACAGGCTGGGTTGATAGGCTTCGACCGGTGCAAAGCCCAGATCGTTCATCACACCTTCCGGTGCTGCGTACGGATTGCTCACTGCGTTGTCTCCTCTGATTTTGTTAAATCGGCTCTTTGGCCGTGGCGGAGTTATCGCACAGTCTTGCGCTCAACTCAACATTTTTGTGCTGGCGCCGAAACTGAAGTTTAAACTTGACTTTCATGTGAAAGACTTGGATACTGAAGCCTCAACTTCACTTTCGGAGGTCCTGATGAGCAACCCAGCCGTACAGCACCACACCTTCACCATCGAGCGCACGTTTGCCAAGCCGGTGGCCAAGGTCTTCGCCGCCTTCGCGGACGCACAGCGCAAGCGCCGCTGGTTTGGCGAGAGCGCCAACCACGACGTCGAACAGTTCGAGATGCAATTCCAGCCGGGCGGGCGCGAGCAGGCCAGCTACCGGCTGCGCGCGGGCACAGCGTTCCCGGGCGTGGTGATCCAGCGCGAGGGCGTGTACCTGGACATCGTGCCCGGGCAGCGCATCGTCGCGGCCGCCACCATGGCCTTCCAGGGCAAGCCCATTTCCGCATCGCTCGAGACCTTCGAGTTCGAGGACGCGGCTGGCGGCACCCGGTTCACGTTCACGCACCAGGCGGCGTTCTTCGAAGGTGCGGACGGGCCGCAGATGCGCGAGCAGGGCTGGCAGCAGCTGTTCGGGCAGCTGGACGAGGAACTGGCGCGCGGCGGGCAGGGATGAGCACGCAGGCATTGGACTGGGCCGCGGCCGATGGCATCTTCTTCGCGATGGGGGACGCCACCCGGCGCTCGATCGTACGGATGGTGTCGGAGGGGCCGCAGTCGGTGAGCGCGCTGGCCAAGGCGCTGGGCGTGACGCTGACGGCGATCGCCCAGCACGTGCAGGTGCTGCAGGGCTGCGGCTTGCTGCGGACCCAGAAGGTGGGCCGGGTCCGCCTCTGCCAGGCCGACCCGCGCGGGCTGGATGTGCTGCAGCAGTGGGTCAGCATCACGCGCCAGCTATGGGAGGCGCGCTTCGACGCGTTGGATGCGATGCTGGACGAGGAGGACTGAGCGCCGGCTCCTCGCTGCGGTGCCGCTAGGAGGCCTCAGGCGGGCGCTGCGACGTCCGCCACCCCTGCTTTCACCAGGGCCGGGACGGCGACTGCCATCAGAATTCCTGCCAGCGCCGGAATAATGAAAGCCGCCACGGCAGCGGCCACAACCTTGTCGGAATTCGGCGCCGGTGGCAGGCCGAAGCGGTTGGCGTCGGCGGAGCCCGATGCGAACTGGAGCCAGGCCCAGACCACCATGTTCAGGAAGGGTATCAGCAGCAGGATGGCCATCCAGCCGGGCTGGTCCAGGTCCTGCAAGCGGCGGCGCGCCTGCACGAAACCGGAGGCGAGCATGGCCGCGTACCCGGCGAAGATGAGCGTGAGCGCCAATGCCTGGCTCACTGGCAGGAGCGGCATCGATAGCAGGCTCAGCGTCATGCCCATCATCCCGCACAGTGACGAATACGCGAAGTAGCGCAGGCGGCCGATGCGGCCGTTCCATTGCAGGATGCGCGGTTCAGTCGCGCCTGGCGTGAAGGCGGGTGCGGTGGTCAGGGTGGCCGGGCTTGAAACGTAGGGATTGGACACGGCAGTCTCCTTGGCGGGGTGAGGACTGCCGGGATCATACGGGCGCTTTTGTAGCGCGCAGGCCGGTTTGCGCTGCGTCGTGACGTGGCGCGGCATGCGCACCACAAAGCGTCGTCAGCCGCGCTCGTTGATGCCAGCGGCCAGGAACGGCGCAGACAGGACGGCCACCATGATCAGAAGGGCGCAGGCAAACAGGATGTATTCCCGGCGCCCGTTGGGCGGCGGGGGCGGGCCAAAGCGGTTGTGCGCCGGCGTGCCCTTGCCGAACAGCAGGCGTAGCATCAGGCCCAGGTTTACCAGCGGCACCAGGAACAGCAGCAGGATCCACGGCGTCGTGTCCAGATCCTGCAGGCGGCGCCGGGCGAAGACGAGGCCCGCAATGGCGCCCAGCACCGTCACCGCGAGCGGCACCAGGGTGGACACCTGAAGGGCGATACTTTGGGGAACGCGGAGGAACACCATCACGACCGCAACCACAATGGCCACGCCAAAGGTCGCGGCCACCGCCAGCGTGACGTAGGTGAAGTAGCGGATGCGCCCGAGCCGGCCGTTCAGTGCGAACACGTTCGTGTGACCCGGCCCTGCGGGCACGCTGGGCGTGTCGGCGACGGACAGGTCTGGGGCGGCGTAGGGATTGGTCATGCGGGCTCCGGCAGTGGTGGAACGGCTGCCGGAATCATACATGGCTGCCAATCAGCGGACGGCGACCGGGTCGAAGTGCGGATTCTGGATCAGCCCGAGGACGTTCCCGAACGGGTCCTTCAGCTCGGCCACCCTGATGCCTTCGCCAACGTCCTGGATTTTTTCGTGCTCGCTCGCGCCGAAGCCGACGATGCGCGCGACTTCGGCTTCGATGTCGTCGACGCCCCAGTACACCACCGAACCGTGCGTGCCCGGCGTCCCGTCCGGCACCAGCCCCAGCTCGAAGCCGCCGATGGCAAAGCCGACGTAGAACGGCTGATCGAAGTAGGGTTCGGTCCCGAACACCTTGCCAAACCACTCCTTCGCGCGTCCCAGGTCGG
Source organism: Zemynaea arenosa (assembly GCF_004614185.1). GTDB lineage: Bacteria > Pseudomonadota > Gammaproteobacteria > Burkholderiales > Burkholderiaceae_D > Telluria > Telluria arenosa. Next base: position 4,316 of record NZ_SPVF01000264.1, read on the forward strand.
CCACGGGATACTTCACGGTGCGCAATCCCTTGATCATTTCAGTCTCCTCCAGAGAAAACTGCATGATGCCATCCGCGCCCAGGCTCGTATTGGAAAAATGGAATCAGACGTCGGCTCAGAAGCGCCCTTCGGCCGCGGCCGCCCTGGCTTGGTATGTCTGCACGGCCGGCACGATGACCGCGGTCGTCATGGCAAACGTGACGACGACGAACAAGGTCCACAGGCCAGCCACTGCGCCGCGCGGATTCGGGGCTGGCGGCGGGCCGAAGCGGTTGTGCTCCATTGAGCCCGGCGCCAGCAGCAGCCACACGTAGACGAACAAGCTGATCAGCGGGAGCAGGGTCAGCGCCTGATTGCTGCTGGCGCGACGGAGGCTGGGTCCTCGGCGGCATTGATGGGTTTGCGCATCACGCGCGGGTGGCGTCAGCGCTGGAGCTGGCTGGGTGAGGCGCCGGTGAGGGCGGTGAAGTCGTGGATCAGGTGGGACTGGTCGTAATAGCCGTGATTGAGGGCGAACGCGGACCAGTCGATCCCGCCGCCAGTGGTCCGCAGCGCGGCATGCGCCGCCTGGAAGCGGCACACCATGGCGAAGCTCTTGGCGTTTAGCCCGACGCGCTCGCGGAACACCTGCGCCAGGTGCTGCCGCGAGACACCCAGCGCGGACGCCAGCGCCTCCACCCGTAGCGTCCCGCGCGACTGCTCGACGAGCTTCACCGCGCGCTGCGCCAGCAGGCCGGCACGGTCCGGCAGGGCGGCGTCCGCGCGCGCCTGCAAGCGCGCCAGCAGCCAGGTCTCGATGACCGCGAGCATCTGCTCCAGCGGCAGCGCGCGCTCCCACAGCGCCGCCGCCAGCCGCTCGGACTCCGCGCGCGGCCACAATTCGTCCAGCGCCGGATGCCCATCCTGCAGCTCCGAGAGCGGCACATCGAAGAACGCCCGCGCCGCCCCCGGCCGGAAGCGCACCGCCACCGTCCGCACCGGCCGCACAAACTCGGCCACGTGCGCCCGCGACATCATCCCCGCCACGAACCCGCCCGGCGCGGCGTCCTGCCACAGGATGTCAATACAATTGTCTGGTAGTACCCGATGCCGCAGCGGCCCGCCGGAGGGCAATGCCTGCGCCGTCCACAGGCAGGCCACATGGGCCGCCAGGGCGGGCGAGGGCGGGAATTCGCGGTACAGGTTCATGGGCCTGCCAGTATAATGTGGGGTTCCAGTCCAACTTCGCGCAGCACACACCATGCAAGACAAATACAGCCACACCGACGTCGAAAAAGCCGCCCAGGACCACTGGACGGCCATCGATGCGTACAAAGCCATCGAAAACGATCCGCGCTTCCCGAAGGGGAAGTACTACGCGTGCTCGATGCTACCGTACCCGTCGGGCAAGCTGCACATGGGCCACGTGCGCAACTACACCATCAACGACATGCTGGCGCGCTTCCTGCGCACCAATGGCTACAACGTCCTGATGCCGATGGGCTGGGACGCCTTCGGCCTGCCCGCCGAAAACGCGGCGCTGAAGAACCAGGTGCCGCCCGCGAAGTGGACCTACGATAACATCGCCTACATGAAGAAGCAGATGCAGGCGATGGGGCTGGCCATCGACTGGTCGCGCGAAGTGGCCACCTGCGATCCTGCGTACTACAAGTGGAACCAGTGGCTGTTCCTCAAGATGCTGGAAAAAGGCATCGCCTACCGCAAGACCCAGATCGTCAACTGGGACCCGGTCGACCAAACTGTGCTCGCCAACGAGCAGGTGATCGACGGGCGTGGCTGGCGCACCGGCGCGCTGGTTGAAAAGCGCGAGATCCCCGGCTACTACCTGGCCATCACCAGCTACGCGGAAGAGCTGCTGGACTCCGTCGTCAACAAGCTCCCGGGCTGGCCGGAGCGTGTGCGCCTGATGCAGGAAAACTGGATCGGCAAAAGCGAGGGTGTGCGCTTCGCCTTCCCGCATACGATCCGCGGCGCCGACGGACAGCTGATCCAGGACGGCAAGATGTTCGTCTTCACCACCCGCGCGGACACCGTGATGGGCGTGACCTTTGCCGCCGTGGCGCCGGAGCACCCGCTCGCGACCCACGCCGGCGCATCGAACCCGAAGCTGGCTGCGTTCATCGAAGAGTGCAAGAAGGGCGGCACCACCGAAGCCGAACTCGCGCTGCGCGAAAAGGAAGGCATGCCGACGGGCCTCTTCGTCACCCATCCGCTGACCGGTGAGCAGGTCGAGGTCTGGGTCGGCAACTACGTCCTGATGACCTACGGCGACGGCGCCGTGATGGGCGTGCCCGCGCACGACGAGCGTGATTTCGCGTTCGCCAAAAAATACAACCTGCCGATCAAGCAGGTCGTGGCCGTGGAAGGCGAGACGTACTCGCTGGACGCCTGGCAGGAATGGTACGGCGACAAGCAGCGCGGCGTGACCACCAACTCCGGCGCCTACGATGGCCTGGGCTACAAGGCCGCTGTCGACAGGATCGCCGCGGACCTGGCCAGCAAAGCCGATGGCGAAAAGAAGACCACCTGGCGCCTGCGCGACTGGGGCGTCTCGCGCCAGCGCTACTGGGGCACCCCGATTCCGATCATCCATTGCGAAAGCTGTGGCGCGGTGCCGGTGCCGGAAAAGGACCTGCCGGTCGTGCTGCCGCAGGACTGCGTGCCGGACGGCTCGGGCAACCCGCTCAACAAGCGCGAGGACTTCCTGAAGGTCGACTGCCCATGCTGCGGCAAGCCGGCCCGCCGCGAGACCGACACCATGGACACCTTCGTGGACTCGTCCTGGTACTTCATGCGCTACTGCGATCCGAAGAACAACGAGAAGATGGTCGACGGCGGCACCGATTACTGGATGCCGATGGACCAGTACATCGGCGGCATCGAGCACGCCATCCTGCACCTGCTGTACGCGCGCTTCTGGACCAAGGTGATGCGCGACCTGGGCCTGGTGAAGGTCGACGAGCCGTTCACCAACCTGCTCACGCAGGGCATGGTGCTGAAGGGCGCGTTCTTCCACAAGCCGGCCGACGCGGGCAAGAACTACTACTGGGAGCACGAGGTCGATGTCATCCGCGACGACAAGGGCCAGATCACCGGCGGCACGCTGAAGAAAGATGGCACGCCGCTCGAATATGAGATGACCACCATGTCCAAGTCGAAGAACAACGGCGTGGACCCGCAGGAGCTGATCGACCAGTACGGCGCCGACACCGCGCGCCTGTTCGTGATGTTCGCCTCGCCGCCGGAGCAGACGCTCGAGTGGAACGACGCGGGCGTGGAAGGCGCATACCGCTTCCTCAAGCGCGTGTGGGCTTTCGGCCATGCCAAGGCCGCGCAGATCACCGGCGGTGGCACGCTGAATGCCGCGGAGCTGAACGAAGGCCAGAAGACCCTGCGCCGTGAGGTCTACAAGGTCCTGCAGCAGGCGGAGCACGACTACAAGCGCCTGCAGTACAACACCGTGGTTTCCGCCGCGATGAAGATGCTCAATACGCTGGAAGGCGCGAAACTGGACGACAGCGCGGCCTCGAACGCCGTGCTGGCCGAGGCCTACTCGATCTTCCTGCGCGTGCTGTACCCGGTCGCGCCGCACATCACCCACAGCATCTGGAAAGAGCTGGGCTATTCAGCGCAGCATGGCGACATCCTCGACGCTCCGTGGCCGCAGGTCGACCCGGCGGCGCTGGAACAGGCCGAGATCGAGCTGATGATCCAGGTGAACGGCAAGCTGCGTGGCTCCGTGAAGGTGCCCAAGGATGCCGACAAGGCCGCGATCGAAGCCGCCGCGCTGGCGACGGAAGCGGTCCAGAAGTTCGTGGAAGGCACGCCGAAGAAGATCATCGTCGTGCCGGGCAAACTCGTGAACATCGTCGCGTAAAAGCTTATGACCATTCGCACGCTCGCCGTCCGCGCCACCCTCGCTCTTGCGCTGGGCGCGTCCGTCGCTTCCTGCGGCTTCCAGCTGCGCGGCAGCGGCGGGCAGTACACGATGCCCTTCCACAGCATCTACCTGGGCTTCTCCGAGACCTCGCCACTGGGCGTGGAACTGAAGCGCAACCTGCGCGCTGGTTCCGCTGTGGTGGTGTCCTCGCCCAAGGATGCCGACGCCCAGTTCGACGTCATCTCGGAACAGCGCAACAAGCAGATCCTGTCGCTGAACTCCCAGGGCCGCGTGCGCGAATACCTGCTGCTCTACACGCTGACCTTCCGCGTGCGCGACAAGGACGGCGGGGAGATCCTCGGCCCCACCGAGATCACGCTCAAGCGCAACCTGGCCTTCAACGAGTCCGAGACGCTGGCGCGCGAATCGGAAGAAGCGCTGCTCTACCGCGACATGCAGAACGACCTGGTGCAGCAGATCCTGCGCCGCCTCGCCGCGGTCAAGACCAAAGCATAAGGACGAGCCAAGCCTGATGCAGCTGCGTCCCGACGCCCTCGACGCCCACCTCCAACGCCAGCTCGCGCCGCTGTACGTCATCACCAGCGACGAGCACTTGCTGGCGCTGGAGGCCGCGGACAAGATCCGCAAGGCCGCGCGCGCGCAGGGCTACACGGAGCGCGACGTGCTGACGGTGGAGCGCAGCTTCAAGTGGGGCGAGCTGCTGGCTGCGAATCAGGCGCTGTCCCTGTTCGGGGACAAGAAGCTGATCGAGCTGCGCATCCCGACTGGCAAGCCAGGCAAGGATGGCGGCGCGGCGCTGCAGGCGTATGTGAAGGACCTGAGCCCCGATAACCTGACTTTGATCACCCTGCCCAAGCTGGACTGGCAGACCGCCAAGGCCGCGTGGGTGGGCGCGCTGCAGCAGGCGGGCATCTACGTCGAAATCCCGAATGTGGAGCGCGCGGCGCTGCCGGGATGGATCGGCAACCGCCTCGCCGCGCAGGGCCAGAGCGCGGACCGCCAGGCGCTCGACTTCATCGCCGACCGCGTGGAGGGCAACCTGCTGGCCGCGCACCAGGAGATCCAGAAGCTCGGCCTCCTGCACGGCGCGGGCAAGCTGGCCTTCGAGCAGGTGCATGACGCGGTGCTCAACGTGGCGCGCTACGACGTGTTCAAGCTGTCCGAGGCGATGCTGTCCGGCGACCCCGCGCGCCTGGTGCGCATGCTGGAAGGGCTGAAGGGCGAGGGCGAGGCGCTGCCGCTGGTTTTGTGGGCCGTCACCGAAGAAATCCGGACGCTGCTAAAATTGAAAGCAGGTGTGGCCGCCGGGCGCCCGCTGGGCGCGTTGTTGAAGGAGTACCGCATTTGGGGCCCGCGCGAGCGGATGATGGAGCCGGCGCTGCGGCGCGTGTCGCTGCCGGTGCTGGAAGCAGCCCTGCAGCAGGCGGCCCAGGTGGACAAGATGGTCAAAGGCTTGCGTTCAAAAGACTTCGCCGGCGACGCCTGGGACGCCATGCTCCAGCTGGCGCTCAAGGTCTGCAAGAACGGCTGACTCCCGCCACCCCGCCGTACCTGCGCTGCCTCGCCCGCGGCGCAGTCCCGATTGAACGCGATTGAACGCGATTGAGCTTGTAGCGCGAGCATCTTGAGTCTCCGATGGACATCACTTCCTACATGAACCAGGTCGGCCAGCAGGCCCGCGCCGCGTCGCGCGCCATGGCCCGTGCCGATACCGCCACCCGCAACCGCGCCTTGCTGCTGATCGCGGACGCCGTCCAGCGCGACGCCGCCTTGCTGCGCGCCGCCAACCAGCAGGACCTGTCCGCTGCCCGCGATGCGGGGCTGGCCCCGGCGATGATCGACCGCCTCACGCTGTCCGATGCCGCCATCGACACCATGGTGGCCGGCCTGCGCCAGATCGCGGAACTGGCCGACCCGATTGGCGAGATCACCAACCTCAAATTCCGCCCGAGCGGCATCCAGGTCGGGCAGATGCGCGTGCCGCTGGGCGTCATCGGCATCATTTATGAAGCGCGCCCTAACGTGACGGTCGATGCGGCGGGCCTGTGCATCAAGAGCGGCAACGCCACCATCCTGCGCGGCGGCTCCGAAGCGATCCACTGCAACCGCGCGTTAGCGAAGATCGTGGCCGAAGGCCTGGCCGGAGCAGGGCTGCCCGAACACGGCGTGCAGGTGGTCGACACGACCGACCGCGCTGCCGTCGGTGCCCTCATCACCATGCCGCAGTACGTGGACGTGATCGTGCCGCGCGGCGGCAAGGGCCTGATCGCCCGCCTGATGCAGGAAGCGACGGTCCCGATGATCAAGCACCTGGACGGCATCTGCCACGTCTACATCGACGGCGCGGCGGATATCGAGAAGGCGCTGCCGATCGCCTTCAACGCCAAGACGCACCGCTACGGCACCTGCAATACGATGGAGACGCTGCTGGTCGCGCGCTCGATCGCCCCGCGCGTGCTGCCGGAGCTGGCGAAGCTGTATGCCACCAAGGAAGTCGAACTGCGCGCGGACGACGAAGCGCGCACCATCCTGCAGGGCTACCCGCATCTGGTGGCGGCGACCGAGGAGGACTGGTCCACCGAATACCTCGCGCCCATCCTCGCCGTGAAAATCGTGGCGGACATGGACGAGGCGATGGACCACATCAACACCTACTCGTCCAAGCACACCGACGCCATCGTCACTGAGAACTACAGCGACGCCCTGCGCTTCCTGCGCGAGGTGGATTCGGCCTCGGTGATGGTCAACGCGTCGACGCGCTTTGCCGATGGTTTCGAATACGGCCTGGGCGCGGAGATCGGCATCTCCAACGACAAGCTGCACGCGCGCGGCCCGGTGGGCCTGGAAGGACTGACCTCTTTGAAATACGTGGTTCTTGGCCACGGCGAAGTCCGAAAATAAGTACGAAGAAAGCCACGCATGCTCTGGATAAAAGCCTTCCATATTGTCTTCATCGCCTCCTGGTTCGCCGGCCTGTTCTACCTCCCGCGCATCTTCGTCAACCTGGCGATGGAAGACAACGCGCCCGCCACCGAACGGCTGCTGCTCATGGCACGCAAGCTGTATCGCTTCACCACCATGCTGGCGGTGCCCGCGCTCGCGCTGGGCCTGTGGCTGTGGCTCGGCTACGGCTTTAATGGCGGCTGGCTGCACGCAAAGCTGGCGCTGGTCATCCTGGTGATTGGCTACCATCACGCGTGCGGATCGCTGCTGAAAAAATTTGAAAATGGCGCGAATAAACGCAGCCATAAGTGGTTCCGGTACTTCAATGAAGTGCCGGTGTTGTTGTTGATGGCGATCGTGATTCTGGTCGTCGTCAAACCGTTCTAACACGAACGGTTTTTACGGACAAAGGGTACTCCTGATGGCATCGTATTTTTGCCCCTGCCCCCGCGGCATGGAAGCGGCACTGGCGGAAGAACTGCGCGAGATCGCGCAGACCAGCACCACCATGAAGGTGCACAACGAAGTTCCGGGCGGCGTGCATGCCTCCGGCGAGATCGCGGATGCGTGGCGCATTAACCTGCACTCGCGCATCGCCTCGCGGGTGCTGCTGCGGATGGCGCAGCGCGGCTACACCAACGAGAACGACATCTACGACCTCACGCTTGAACAGCCGTGGGAAGACTGGTTCAGCTTTCACCACACGATCCGCGTGGACATCACGGCCGTGAAGTCGCCATTGAAAAGCCTGGAGTTCACGACGCTGAAGATCAAGGATGCCATCTGCGACCGCTTCCGCGACCAGTACGGCAAGCGCCCGTCGGTGAACACGCGCGAGCCGGACATGCGCATCGTCGGCTTCCTCGACCAGCGCAACTTCACGCTCTATCTCGACACCTCCGGCGAGGCGCTGTTCAAGCGCGGCTGGCGCGAGGAGACGGGCGACGCGCCATTGCGCGAGAACCTGGCCGCCGGCCTGCTGCGCGTGGCGGGCTGGAAGCCGGGCGTGCCGCTGTTCGACCCGATGTGCGGCTCCGGCACCATCCTGATCGAGGCGGCGCAGATGGTGCAGGGCATTCCGCCCGGCGCGCGCCGCCGCTTTGCCTTCGAAAAGTTCGCCGGCCACGACGCCCAGGCCTGGACGGCCATGCGCACGGACGTGAAGCCGAATCCGCTGCCGTCCGAGCCGACCATCTTCGGCAGCGACATCTCGGGCGACATGGTGGCCATGACGCGCCACAACCTGCGCGCCGCCGGCATCATGTTCGAGGTGCCGCTCAAGCAGATCGAGGCGCAGGAAGTCAAGGCGCCCACCGAGCAGCCGGGCATCCTGCTGACCAATCCTCCGTACGGCGAGCGGATCGGCGTGCGCGGCGACTCCACCATCCCGCAGGACGAGATGGCGACCGGGTTCTATGCCGCGTTCTCCAAAACGCTCAAGCAGCGCTTCGCCGGATGGACGGTGTATCTCTTCACGGCCGACCTGCAGGTACCCAAGCTGCTGCGCCTGAAGGAGTCGCGCAAGACGCCGTTCTTCAACGGGGCGCTGGAGTGCCGCCTCTTCAAGTTCGACATGGTCGCCGGCTTCAACCGCCGCGAAGAAGCGATCCCCAAGCCAAACCCATAACTTCCATTCCCGCTCGTGCGGGAATTTTTTTATGCTTCCCAGTCCCCCAGCCACCGCACCAGTCGACGAACGCCACTACGTCCCCGAGCCACCGCCCAGGCAGCGCAAGCCGCTGACCCAGCGTGGCCTGGCCACGGTGCTGGCCGGGCTTTCGATGCTCGGCCCCTTCTGCATCGACGCCTACCTGCCTGCTTTCCCGGCGATCCAGCGTTCGCTGGGCGCCTCCGCCATCGAAGTGCAGCAGACGCTGACGGCCTACATGCTGGCCTTCGCGGTGATGGTCCTGTGGCATGGCGCGCTGTCCGACGCCTTCGGCCGCCGCAATGTCATCCTGGCCGCGCTGGTGGTGTTCACGGTCGGCACCTTCGGCTGCGCGTCGGCGCATTCGGTGCACTACCTGTGGGTCTTCCGCATCATGCAGGGCATCTCGGCGGGAGCGGGCATGGTGGTGGGCCGCGCCATCATCCGCGACCTGTACGAAGGCGCCACGGCGGCGCGCCTGATGTCGATGGTGACCATGATCTTTTCCATCGCGCCCGCGATCGCGCCCATCCTCGGCGGCTGGATCGTCAAGCTGTCGGACTGGCGCACCATTTTCCTGTGCCTCGTCGGCTACACCTGCGTGCTGGGCTTCGTCTGCTGGAAGCATTTGCCGGAGACGCTGCCGCCGGATAAACGCCAGCCCTTCAACCCGCGTTTCATTGCGGGCGCCTACAAGCAGGTGCTGCGTTCCCCACTGTTCCACATGAAGTCCGGGATCGTGGCGCTCAACTTCGCGGGCCTGTTCCTCTTCATCGCCGCCGCGCCGGAGATGCTGCCCTCGCAACTGCACCTCGGCCCCGACCAATTCGGCTGGCTGTTCATCCCCACCGTGAGCGGCATCTTCACCGGCGCGCTGATCTCCAATCGGCTGGCCGGCAGGATGTCGCAGGACCACCAGATCGAACTGGGATTCGCTTTCCTGATAGGCGCCGCCGGCATCAACACGCTGTACCACGTGTTCCTGCCGCCCGCGCTGCCGTGGTCCGTGCTGCCGCTGTTCTTCTACACGCTCGGCATGTCCATCGTCGCACCGGTCGCCACGCTGATGGCGCTCGACCTCTTCCCCCACATCCGCGGCACGGTCGCATCCTGCCAGTCCTCGGTCGTCACGCTGCTCAGTGCCCTGGTCGCGGGCGTGATCGCCCCGGCCCTCGCCGAGTCGGTGTTGTGGCTGACCATCGGCCAGCTCCTGTTTACCTGCGGTGCCCTGGCTTTGTGGTTGACCTCGGCGCGTTATCGGCGGATCATCTCGGACTCTCAACGAGTGGCGTAGGAAACACAATTTTCCAGAAGTATTGTTCCGCAAGGGAAATTTCGTGTATATATGCTAAGATCGTTGTTGAAATTGCAGAATAGCTGCGTTTACACACGTCTGTTCTTTGATTTCGCACAAAACTAAAAACATAAAAGAGGTGCAGCCAAACCATCGCTGCATCACCGGGGAAACTGTATCGGGCGCTTGTCCAACTAGACAATGCATCAAACGGACCAAGACATTCGCAACCGCCTGCTGATCGCCCGTCTGCCGGCCATGCCGCAGATACTCATCAAATTGATCGAGCATCTGCAGGCGGACGATTTGGGCATGCCGGAGCTGGCGGCTTTGGTGTCGAAGGACGCGGGCATGACCGCGAAGATCCTCGGCGTCGCCAACAGCTCGGCGTACCACCGCAATACGCGGACCATCGGTCTCGAACAATCGCTTGTCACGCTCGGCACGGACATGATCAAGACGCTGGTGATCAGCGAGTCCGTGTTCCAGACCTTTAACAGCTTTCCCCATTCCGGCAGCACCGACCTGCGCGCATTCTGGAAAAGTTCGCTGACCGCGGCTGTCATCGCGCGCGAACTGGCGCGCAAGATCGAATACGCGCACGTGGAAGAGGCCTACCTCGCGGGCCTGCTGCACAACGTCGGCCGCCTCGCGCTGCTGGCCACCGCGCCGAAAGAGTACGCATATAACTTCACCGCGCGCGACGACGAGAACCTGTGCGCGGTCGAACAGCGCACGCTCCAGATCACGCACTCGGAAGCGGGTGCCTGGCTGATCGAACGCTGGCAGCTCGATTCCTTCCTGGCCGATTCGGTCCTGTACCACCATGAACCGGCGTCCCGCCTGGAGACGGCGCACCCGCTGATCCGCGTGGTGCGCCTGGCGCATCTGCTGACCCATCATGCTGACGAAGAAGGGCAGATCGACGATGCGCTGGCGCTGTGCGGCATCGACCGCGACACCGCCGACCAGCTGATCGCCAGCGCCGCCAAGCAGGTGGACAAGGCCGCGAGCCATCTCGGCATCGACCTCGCAGGCGCGGACGACATCCCGCAGCCGCCGGCCTTTGCCCCGCCGCCGCCGGACCCGGTGCAGCAGCGCCTGTCGGAAGAAGTGCGTAACCTGGTGATGGTGTCGGAAGTCGGCCAGGCCTTCGCACGCCAGCAGGGCGAGACCGGCCTGCTGGAAGCGGTGCTGCGCTCCGCGCGCATCCTGTTCGATCTCGAAAACGCCGTCGTCCTGATGGAGAACCCGACCGGCCAGGCGCTGGTGGGCATCCCGATTGGCGACCAGCAGCGCATCGCCGAATTCGCGATCCCGCTGTCCAAGGGCGGCACCGTGGCGGAAGCCGCGCTGGCCCGCAAGCTGGCCTTCGTCAATCGCGGCACGCCGGACCTGTCACTGGCCGAAGAGCAGCTGTTCCGCATGCTCGGCACCGAGAGCCTGGTGTGCCTGCCGCTGGTCGCGGGCGCGCGCTGCCTCGGAGTGCTGATCGGCGGCCTGGCCTCCTGGCAGGTGGCCGCGACCCAGCGGCGCCAGAGCTTCCTCACCGCCTTCGGCACGCAAGCGGCGAGCGCGCTGGAAACCGCGATGTCCGAACGCGGGCATGCGCGCCGCCAGCTGGCCCACGTGGCCGAGGAATACCGCGAAGCCTCGCGCCGGCTGGTGCACGAAGTGAACAACCCGCTCTCAATCATCAAGAACTACCTCAGCGTCCTGGATGGAAAGCTGACCCGCCAGGAGCCGGTCAAGGGCGAGATGTCGATCCTGAATGAGGAGATCGACCGCGTCGGCCAGCTGATCTCGGGTCTCGCCGACCTGCAGCCCACCGGCCTGCCGAAGGGGCACACCGACGTCGCCAAGGTCACCGAAGACGTGCTGCGCCTGTTCCGCGCCTCGAACTTCGTGCCGTCCGCGGTGCAGATCGTGGCCAGCATGAATGACGAGCCGACCGCCATCGAAGGCGATGCGGACATCCTCAAGCAGATCCTGGTGAACCTGGTGAAGAACGCGATCGAAGCGCTGCCGGGCGGTGGACGCATCGAGATCCTGAATCGCGGCCACGTGAACCGCGACCGCAAGCTGTACCTCGAGATCTCCGTGGCCGACAACGGCCCGGGCATGCCGCAGGACGTGCTGGCCAACCTGTTCTCGCCGGTGCGCTCGACCAAGGAAGGCGCGCACCACGGCCTGGGGCTGTCGATCGTCCACAGCCTCGTGAAAAAGATGAATGGCCTGGTGAGCTGCCGCAGCAGCCGGGCCGGCACCACCTTCGACATCCTGCTGCCGATCGGCAGCGCCAGCGCGGGCGCGGCACCGAACACCGCGCCTTCGATCCAGTACAAATAAGAAGGTCGACCGCATGAATCCGACTCCCGCCAATGTGATTTCGGCCCTGAGTCAAGGCGCAGCCAGGACGATGGAGGGCGACAGCCTGCCGCGCCTGCTGCTGGTCGACGACGAACCGCGCCTGCTCGCCTCCCTGTACGAACTCCTGCGCGACAAGGACTATGAGCTGGTCACCGCCACCACCGGTGCCGAAGCCGTCGCGCAGCTGACCCGCATCCGCTTCGACCTGGTGCTGCTGGACCTGCGCCTGCCGGACATGAGCGGCCACCAGATCATGGACTTCATCAACGAGCGCAGTATCGACTGCGACGTGATCGTGATGTCCGGGGACGTCGGCATCGAGGCCGCCATCGGCGCCCTGAAACGCGGCGCCTACGATTACCTGCGCAAGCCCTACTCGCGCGAAGAACTGCTCAAGACGGTCGCCAACTGCATCAAGCAGCGCCGCTTGGCGGTCGCGCACGCGCGCATGGCCGCGCAGCTGGAGACGTCCGAGAAGATGTACCGCTACCTGGTGGACTCCTCGCCGGACATCATCTACACCCTGAACCACGAGGGCAAGTTCACCTTCGTGAACGACCGCGCCTACCAGCTGCTGGGCCTCACGCGCGAAGAGCTGATCGGCAAGCACTACTCGATCCTGGTGCATGAGGAAGACCTGGAGCGCGCGCGCTACGTCTTCAACGAACGCCGCGTGGACGAGCGGGCCTCGCGCAACGTCGAACTGCGTTTGAAGTGCTTCAACGGCAATGGTCTGGACCGCACCTTCAACAACACGCTGATGACGATCTCGCTGAACTCGATCGGCATGCACGTGGCGGACGGCGACGTCACCAAGCACGAATTCTTCGGCACCTACGGCGTGGCGCGCGACATCACGGACCGCAAGCGCGCCGAGGAAGTGATCTCCTACCAGGCCTACCACGACATCCTGACCGACCTCCCGAACCGCATGCTGTTCAAGGACCGGCTGGGCCTCGCTGTGATCCAGGCGAAGCGCAAGCTCACCGAGCTGGCGGTGATGTTCATCGACCTGGACCGCTTCAAGCTGGTGAACGACACGCTCGGCCACGTGAAGGGCGACGAGCTACTGCAGCAGGTGGCGATCCGCCTGAAGGACTGCCTGCGCCGCGGCGACACGCTGGCGCGCCAGGGCGGCGACGAATTCACCATCGTGCTGCCGGAGCTGCGCGACCGCGACGACGCCCGCACCATCGCCGACAAGTTCCTGGAATGCCTGCACAAGCCCTTCGACCTCGATGGGCACGAGGTGCACATCTCGGCCTCGATCGGCATTGCCGTCTACCCGAGCGACGGCGAGACCATCGACGAGCTGCTGCGCCATGCGGACATCGCGATGTACCAGGTCAAGGCGCAGGGCAAGAACGGCCACTCGTTCTACCACGAGGCCATGCTGGACATGTCGCACCAGAAGATCCAGCTGGAGCAGGCCCTGCGCAAGGCGCTGGAGCAGAACGAACTGGAGATGTACTACCAGCCGCAGATCGACGTGGCCACCGGCCGCATCATCGGCGCCGAAGGCCTGATGCGCTGGAACCACCCGACCCGCGGCCTGCTGACGGCTGGCGAGTTCCTGCCGTTCGCGGAAGAGAATGGCCTGATGCTGCCGATCTCGGACTGGATGCTGGGCGCCCTGTGCCGCGACCTGCTGATGTGGAATGCGAACGGCGGCGGCGACCTGCGCCTGTCGCTCAATCTCTCCCCGCAGTACCTGGACCGCGGCGACTTCTTCGAGAAGATGCGCGGGGCGCTGGTGCGCTACGGGATTTCGCCGGCGCAGATCGAGGTGGAGATCACCGAGAACATCTGCATCCGCAACCCGCAGTATGCGATGGAGCAGCTCAACAAACTCGGGCAGCTGGGTGTCTCTGTGGCGATCGACGATTTCGGCACCGGCTACTCGTCGCTGTCCTACCTGCACCGCTTCCCGGTCCACACCATCAAGATCGACCAGTCCTTCGTCAAGGAGATCGGCGACGAGAACGGGCACTACCCCGTCATCCTCGCGATCATCTCCATCGCACGCGGCCTGGGGCTGAACCTGATCGCGGAAGGCGTGGAGACGGACGTGCAGGCGCGCTACCTGCAAGCCAACGGCTGCACCACCATGCAGGGCTACCATTACTACCGCCCGGTCTCGCTGACCTCCTTCATCGGCGTGCTGCAGGAACAGGGCGGCACCCCGCAAGAGGACAGCGGCGACGGCCCGCGCCTCGCGATCCAGGCTTGAGGTGCGCATGATGCCGACCCAGGCCAGCCATGGCGCCAATGGCGCCGCTTCCAATGACGCGCACTACACGGCGGAATACCTGCGCCTGAAGGCGCTCGCCGAACGCGGCGTCGCCAACGCGCAGCACAGCCTCGGTTTCATGTACGTGAACGGCCAGGGCGTGCCGAAGAACGACCAGATGGCCGTGCACTGGTACCTCAAGGCCGCGCAGGCGGGGCTCGAACACGCGCAGTACAACCTCGGCGTGATGTTCCAGAAGGGCCAGGGCGTGCCGCAGGACCTGGCGCAGGCCGTGCACTGGTACCAGCAGGCGGCGGAGCAGGGCTACGCGGCCGCGCAGTACAACCTGGGCTGGCTGTATGCCAAGGGGCAGGGCGTGGAGCAGGACCCGATCCAGGCCATGCACTGGTTCAGCAAGGCCGCCGAGCAGGGCGACGCGGGCGCGCAGAACAACCTGGGCATGATGTACGAAACCGGCAAGGGCGTGCCGCAGGACTTCCGCGAGGCGATCGTCTGGTACCGCCGCGCCGCGGAGCAGGGTTATGCGCGCGCCCAGTTCAACCTGGGCCTGCGCTACGACACCGGGCAGGGCGTGCAGCACGACCCGCAGCAGGCCGTGTCCTGGTTCCGCAAGGCCGCGGAGCAGGGCTATGCGCCGGCGCAGTTCAACCTCGCGCTCAAGTTCGACAAGGGCCAGGGCGTGCCGCAGGACAGCCGCAAGGCCATCGCCTGGTACAAGCGCGCGGCCGAACAGGGGCATGCGAGCTCGCAGTTCAACCTCGGTTTGATCTACGACTCGGGCCACGGCATCGAACGCGACGAGGCGGCGGCGCTGGACTGGTTCCGGCGCGCGGCCGCCCAAGGCCACGCGGGCGCGCAGGACAACATCGGCCTGCGCTACGAGCACGGGCAGGGCGTGCGCCAGGACTTCGAGGCCGCAGCCGAGTGGTACCTCAAGGCGGCGGAGCAAGGCTCGGCCAGCGCGCAATATCACCTCGCGCTGCTGTTCGATTCGGGCCATGGCGTTCCACGCGACCCGGCGCAGGCGGTGGACTGGTGCCGCAAGGCCGCCGAGCAGGGCCACCTGCGCGCGCAGTTCGACCTCGGGCTGCGCTTTGAAGGCGGTAACGGCGTGCCGCAGGATTTCAAGCTGGCGATGACGTGGTATTTGCGCGCGGCGGAGCAGGAATACGCGGCGGCGCAGTTCAGCGTCGCGCGCCTGTTCGACGACGACGACGCGCAGATGCTGGATACGAACCAGGCCTACCACTGGTACCGCAAGGCGGCCGACCAGGGCCACCCGCACGCCGAATTCGCGCTCGGGCTGCGCTATGACAGCGGCCTGGGGACGCAGCAGGACTACGACGCCGCGCACTTCTGGTACCTGCGCGCGGCGCGCCAGGGCCATGCACGCGCGCAGTTCAACCTGGGGTTGATGTGCGCGTCCGGCCACGGTACGGCGGAAGACCTGATGCAGGCCTACGGCTGGCTACTGCAGGCGGAGCGCAACGGCTACCCGGCCGCCACGCGCTACCTGCGCCACGTCGAGAGCCGGATGCCGCCCGAGCAGCTGGCCCACCTGCGGGCCCGCCTGCTGGGCGCGGAGCCGGCCGCCGCGTAATTCCCTCCGCACGTTTGTCCAAGACAAAAGCGCGCTCCTGATCCCGAACGGTGGTAGACTACTGTATAAACACACAGTGGTCACGCATCGCCATGGAACTCACCGACAAGCTGCAAGTCCTCGCGGACGCCGCGAAGTACGACGCGTCCTGCGCCAGCAGCGGGGCGCCCAACCGTTCGTCGGACGGCAAGGACGGATTGGGCGCGACCAATGGCATGGGCATCTGCCACAGCTACACGCCGGACGGGCGCTGCGTCTCGCTGCTGAAAATCCTGCTCACCAACTTCTGCGTGTACGACTGCCAGTATTGCGTCAACCGCCGCAGCTCCAACGTGCCGCGCGCGCGCTTTTCGGTGGACGAGGTGGTGCGGCTGACGGTCGACTTCTACCTGCGGAACTACATTGACGGGCTGTTCCTCAGCTCCGGCATCATCCAGTCCTCCGACTACACGATGGAGCAGCTGGTGGCGGTGGCGCGCACGCTGCGCGAGGAGCACCAGTTCCGCGGCTACATCCACCTCAAGACCATTCCCGATGCCGACCCGGCGCTGATCGAACAGGCGGGCAAGTACGCGGACCGCCTGAGCGTGAACATCGAGCTGCCGACGCAGAGCAGTGTGGAAAAGCTGGCGCCGGAAAAGAACGTCCGCACCATCAAGCTGGCCATGGGCGCGATTCGCGGCAAGCTCGATGAAAAAGAGGCGGAACCCAAAGCGCCCAGGTTCGCGCCCGCGGGCCAGAGCACCCAGATGATCGTGGGCGCGGACGCCAGCGACGACCAGACTATACTGACCACCGCCGAGACGCTGTACAGCAGCTACAAGCTGAAACGCGTGTACTACTCGGCTTTCAGCCCCATCCCGCAGAGCCCCAAGTCGGTGCCGCTTGCGCCGCCGCCGATGCTGCGCGAGCACCGGCTGTACCAGGCCGACTTCCTGCTGCGCAGCTACGGCTTCCAGTCGAAGGAACTGCTGCCTGCTGGCGGCGGCAACCTGGCGCTGGACATCGATCCCAAGCTGGCGTGGGCGCTGCAGAACCGGCACCTGTTCCCGCTCGACCTGAACATGGCCGACCAAACGATGATCGCGCGCGTGCCCGGGATCGGCCTGCGCAACGCCAAGCGCATCGTGGAGCTGCGGCGCGTACGGCGGGTGCGCTATGCGGACCTCGCGCGCCTCAAGTGCAGCATGAAGAAGATCGCGCCCTTCATCGTGGTGGCGGACTACCACCCTGCGCGCGACACCACGCCCTCCGAAGCGCTGCGCCGTGCACTGGCCGACACGCCGCCCCAGCAGATGAACCTATGGCCGGAACTGCAGGCCGCATGACGGCATTCACCGGCGGCGCTGACGCCCCGGACGCGGCGGGCGGCAACGGCCTCTCGGCATCGCAGTCGGCGGCCGCCGGCTTTGCGGTGTGCGTCGCCTCGTTCGCGGAGTGGCGGGACGCGGCGCGCGACCTGCTGCTGCACGGCGTGGCGCCGCACGAAGTCCAATGGGCGGGCGAAGGACAGGGCGGGGACCTGCTGTCCACCGGCGCCGCCGCCCCAATCCCGCGCGGCAAGCCGGGCGATGCCGCTACACTGGCCCCGTCCACTCAACCGCACCTGCCGCGCACCCTCATGGAGATGCTGCAAACCGCCGCGTGCTGCCGCGTGCCCGACCGCTGGGGTCTTCTGTACCGCGTGGTGTGGCGCTGGCAGCAGGGAGAACACGATGTGATGTCGCCCGCCGACCCGGACGGCGCGCGCCTGGCCGGGATGGTGAAAGCGGTGTCGCGCGAGATCCATGACATGCATGCCTACGTGCGCTTCCGCGAGCGGCCAGCCGATGCGGGCGCACCGCGCTTCGTGGCCTGGTTCGAGCCCCAGCACGACGTGCTGCCGCAGGTGGCCGGGCACTTCAAGCGCCGCATGGGCGGCACCAGCTGGATGATCGCCACGCCGGATGCCACGGTGATGTGGGACGGCGCCACCCTGCACACCACCGGCCCGCTGCTGCGCGGCCCGGCCGACATCGAGGACGCGGGCGAGGCGCTGTGGCTCACCTACTACCAGAGTATCTTTAACCCCGCACGTTTGAACGCACCGCTGATGCAGAGCCATATCCCGTCGCGCTTCTGGAAGAATCTGCCCGAGGGCGCGGTGGTACCCCACATGGTCAGCGCGGCGGCGGCGGGCGCGCGCAAGGTCGGGCAGATGGAAGCGGTGGGCCAGCGCAAGGGCCGCGTCATCCCGGTGGCGGCGGAGGATGCGCAGCCGGAGCGCCAGCAGCCTTCCACCCTGGACGAGTGCCGCCGCTGCGAGCTGTGGAAGAACGCCACCCAGGGCGTGGGCGGACAAGGCGCGCGGCACGCGAAAATCATGGTGGTGGGCGAGCAGCCCGGCGACCAGGAAGACATCGCGGGCCTGCCTTTCGTCGGCCCGGCGGGCCAGCTGCTGGACCGGGCGATTGCCCAGGCCAGCGTGGACCGCGCGAAGCTGTACATCACCAACGCGGTCAAGCACTTCAAGTGGGAGCCGCGCGGCAAGCGCCGCCTGCACAAGACGCCCGCCCAGCGCGAGATCGACGCCTGCCACTACTGGCTGGAGGGCGAGCTGGCGAGCGTGAAGCCGAAGGTGGTGGTGACCTTGGGCGGCACCGCGCTCAAGGCGGTGCTGGAGGACCCCAAGGCCACGCTCAAGGATGCGATGGGCGAGCCGTTCCTGCACCAGGACCGCTGGATCGTCGCGACCTATCACCCATCGTATGCCTTGCGGGTGCCGGACCACGAATCACGGGAAGCGGCCTTCAACGCCATCGTGGTGGCCTTCGAACGCGCGCGCCAGCTGGCGGGCAAGTAGCGCGCGTTCCCCCACCCGGGGGCAGGGGCCTCGGTCTCAGTCCACGAATCCCTTGGCGCGGACCATCTCGGCCACATCCTCCTGGCCGTAGAACTGGCGGACTTCGACCGGCCGCTGGCAGGCCGCCGAGGCCTTGCGGCCCCATTCCATCGCCGCGTCCATGTCCGGGGCTTGCAGCACCCAGAAGCCGCCCACGTATTCCTTGGCTTCGATGAAAGGCCCGTCGGTCAGCTGGGACTTGCCGTCGGCCTGGCGGCGCACGGTCTTTGCCTTGGCCGGCGGGTGCAGGCCGCCCATGAAGACGATCGCGCCCGCGGCGCTCATCTCCTCATTGAGGGCATCGACGGCGTGGAAGACCTCGGGGCCGTCCGAGAACGGCTCGTAACCGACGGGGTGGTGAATCGCGACGAGAAATTGCGGCATGTTTGTCTCCTTGGTGAGGTGGTGGTGAGTGCTCATGCCACCACGACGAACGAGGATGCCAGATTTCGACAGCAAACTTCAACTATCGTGCCGAGTTGTCAGCTTGGCGCGCGCCGCGTAGAATGCGGATGCTCACGCGGGTGTAGTTCAATGGTAGAACTCCTGCTTCCCAAGCAGATAACGTGGGTTCGATTCCCATCACCCGCTCCACTTCCCGTTTTACCCTCCCCAGCTGTGCCATACTTGCCAATCCCATAACAGGAGATGGCATGAGCACCCGTTTTCTCAGCGCGTCACAGATCCGTCCCGCCCAGGGCATCGACATCGTCCGCATCGGCGTAGCGCTGGTGATCCTGATGCATCCGCTGCACGGCTTCCTGCATCCGGAAGATATCGGGGCGTTTGGCGGATTCTTGTCCGGCCTCGGCTACCCGTTCGGCGTGCCGCTGGCGTGGACTGTGCTGGTGGTACAAACCGCATGCAGCCTGCTCATGCTCGTCAACCGGCTGGTGGTACCGGCGTGCGTCGGCCACATCGTGGTGGTGCTGTTTGGGATGGTGCACGTCCACTACCGCAACGGGTGGTTCGTGGTCGGTGGCGGCACCGGCGGCATGGAGTGGCCTGCGATCCTGCTGGCCTGCCTGCTCGGCGTGCTGTGGGCGCACTTGCCGCGGCGCGCCTAGCCACAGGCGCCGCGCAGCGCCACCTGCCGCTATCCCGGCAGGCTGGTCTTCAGCCCGAGCGAGCGCGCGAGGCGCAGCAGTTTTTCCGGGTTCATGACGTTGTCGATGCGCTGGATACGGTCGTGTGCCGCCTGGATCTGCAAGGCGGCCAGCAGGACCTCGTCCTGGTACAGCAGAGCGGTGGGCCAGCCGTGCAGGTCGACGATGCGGGCCTGGACCGACTGCGGGATCTGGGCGGCCAGCCCGGCGTACAGGCGCGAGACGGCGCGCAGGCCGAACACCGGCTTGGTGGCGGCGGAGACGTAGCCGCCGCCATCGGCGCGCGACTCGACATCGTCGGCCAGCATGCGGGTCAGGCCTTCGAGGTCGCCGCTGCGGGTGGCCATCAGGAAGCTGGCCAGCAGAGCGTGATGCGAGGCCGACGGCGGCTCGCCGCGCACTCCTGCCGCCAGCGCGGTGCGGGCGCGGTGCAGGGCCTGGCGGCAGGCCGCAGGCGTGCGGCCCAGCAGGTCGCCGGCTTCGGCGTGGCTGTAGTCGAAGATTTCGGTAAGCAGGTAGACCGCGCGTTCGATGGGGCTCAGGGTTTGCAGCACGGCGAGGAAGGCCAGCGAGACCGACTCGAGCCGCTCCAGCTCGGCCTCCGGGGTGACATGCGAGGCCGCTGGCGGCGTGCCCGCCGCCTCGGCGCGTGCTTCGTCCGCGGACCCGCCATCGGCCGCGCCGCTCACGGCTGGCTCGGGCAGCCACACGCCGGGATAGGTCTCCAGTCGCACGCGGGCGCTCTTGATGTGGTCCAGGCACAGGCGTGTCACTACCGTTGTGAGGAAAGCGCGTGGCTCGCGTACGTCCGCGCGCGGCTGCGCGTGCCAGCGCAGGAAGGCTTCCTGCACGATGTCCTCGGCGTCTCCGGCGCTGCCCAGCATGCGGTACGCTAGCGCGTACAGGCGGCGCCGGTCGGCGTAAAGCGCAGTGGGCGTGTCCGGCGCAGTGCCGGAGGCGGTAATGGTCGCGGTGGCTGGGTTCATCGTTCGGTGGGCTCCAGTTCCTTGTGCATTTGCGATGGTAGCGCGGGCTGGCCGGTCCGCTTCCAGACCACGGCGGGCAAGCCCCGGCGTTCGAGCTGCAACGCCCATATTGTGCTCTTGCAGATGAATTCCTTGAACCAGGCGGCGCGGCGCCCGGTCAGCGTGCGGCCGGTGAGGGCGCCGGCCGCATCGGCCCATTGAATCAGCCCGTCGCGGCGGCCCAGGCTCACGCAGTAGAACATCAGCGCGAAGTCGAAAGGATCGGGCGCCGCGCCACGCAGTTCGCGCACGATGTTCTCGGCCACGTGCACGCCCATTGGCATGGCGCTCTTGCAGCCCTGCGGCAGCGGCTGGCCCGGCGGCTGGACCGGCGCGCCCATGTCGCCGGCCACGTAGACGGCGGGATGCGACAGGGCGCGCAGCATGGGGTCCACGAGCACCTGGCCGGCGGCGTTGCAGCTCAGGCCTGCGTGGCGGGCCAGAGGCGGCGCGGCAAAGCCTGCGGTCCAGATGCACAGGTCGAACGGCAGCGGGGCGGCATGCGTGCACAGATGGTCTGCCGCGACCTCCACCACCCGCTGGCCTTCGATCACCTGCACGCCGAGGCGCTCCAGCGTGTGCCGCAGATGGGCGCGCGCGGGCGGCGGAAAGTCCGCGGCGAGGCGCTGCCCCGCCACCAGCCGCACATCGAGCTGCAGGCCGCGGCAAGATTCGGCAATCTCGCTCGCGGTCTCGATGCCAGTCAGCCCGCCACCGACGATCGCCACGCGGCTGCCTGGCGGGAGCGCGGCCACGCGCTGCATCAGCGCCACCGCGGTATCTGGCTCGATGGACACGGCATGGGCTGCGGCGCCGGGGACCGCCTGCAGGTCCGTGCGCGACCCGGCGGCCAGCACCAGCCGGTCCCAGTTCAGCACTTCGCCATCGACGCGCACCGTGTGCGCCTGTACGTCGATGTCCTCGGCCGCGCCACGCACCAGCCGGACGCCGGTTCCGGCCAGCAGCGTGTCCAGCGCGCGTTCGCGCATGGCCTGCCCGGCGACACGCTGGTGCAAGCGGATGCGTTCCACCACCACCGGCCGCGCACTGACCAGGTGCACCCGCGCGGCCAGCCCCTGCTTGCGTACGCGCGCCCCCAGCCGCAGCGCGCAGCTCAGCCCCGCATAACCTCCGCCGATAATCACGATGTCCTTCATGGTGTCCTCACAATTGAATGGCTTCTGCATGAATGACGAGCGACGCCGGCAAAACGTGACCTGTCCGGCAAGTGTGTGATCAGGACGATTACTTCCTCTGGCAACTGTGTCGTTTTTCGTGCATGCGCATGCAGGATCAGGTACCGAAAAGCTTGATCGGCGTGATCGCACCCGGTTACATTTGCCCGTAGTCAATATTTACTGGGGATCCGCAGTGCGCATTACGATTCTTGGTCTGGCCATGCTCGTGGCCGGACCCGTTTTTGCTTTCGAGCCCGAGGACAGCATCGCCACCGACCGCCCCGACGTGGTCGAATCCAGCGCCGTGGTGGGCAAGGGCCGCTTCCAGCTGGAGGCCAGCGTGGCGGGCGAGCGCTTCGACCATGACGGCGTGCGCGAAGTCACCCATAGCACGCCCACTCTGCTGCGCTTCGGCCTGACCGACGCCACCGAGCTGCGTTTCGAAACCGATGGCCGCATGAACAGCGGTGCGGCGGGCCGCGGCTACAGCGACTGGTCGGTCGGCGTGAAGTGGCACTTCGCCGATGCCGCCGGCAGCCGTCCTTCGATGGCGCTGCTGGCGCACGCGGACGTGGACAGCGGCTCGCCGGCATACCGCGGCTCGGGCGTGCGCCCGTCGCTGCGCCTGTCGGCCGAGTGGGAGCTGGCGGACGACTGGTCATTCGGCGTGATGCCCGGCGTGCTGCTGGACCGGCGCGAGGACGGCGGCCGCTTCGCCAGCGGGATCTTCGCGGTCACCCTCGGCAAGGAGATCAACGACCGGCTGCGCGGCTTCGTCGAATTGGCGGCGCCCTCGATTGCCAGCGCGCGCAATGGCGGCACCAATGCCGCCTTCGACTTCGGCGCGGCCTGGCTGTTGACCAACAACGCGCAGCTGGACATGGCTTTCTCGCGCGGCTTGAATCACACCACCCCCAAGCTCGGCTGGACGGCCGGGCTCTCCATCAAATTCTGAGGTGACGAATGCGTTCCGTACGTAGCAATCTGCTGGTGTTGAATGTCCTGAGTATCGTGTTCATGGCCGTGGTGGGCGGCGTGGGCTGGCTGACCGTGGGGCGGCTGGACGGCGCGATGGACAAGATCACCGATAACGGCAATGCGCTGAGCCACCAGATGAGCGCCGACCAGGACCACGATGCGCTGCGCGGCGACGTGATGGCGGCCTTCGTGGCCGGTGCGGGCGACGACACCGCGGCCCGCCAGGCCGTGGCCAAGGAGGCTTCGGACCACATCGCGGATTTCAAGCAGAACATCCGCGAGCTGGAAGAAGTGGGGCTGGACGGCGAGGTGCGCGCGCGCCTGGCCGCCGTCAAGCCGGACATGGACGCCTACCTGAAGCTGGCCGCCGAACTGGTGCCGCTGGCGCTGGGCGACCAGGCCGCGGCGCGCGAGCGCCTGCCCGCCTTCAACGCCGCTTTCGAAAAGCTGGAAAAGAGCATGGCCGGGTTGAGTGAGACCATCGAGCGCAACTCCGTGGCCGCGCGCGACGGCGGCGACGCCGTGGTCAAGGCCAGCCACTGGCAGGTGCTGGCGGCGGTGGGCATCGCGGCCGCGCTGGCGATCGGCATCGGCCTCGTGATCAGCCGCCGCATCACCGAACCGCTGGACGAGGCGATCGTCTTCGCGGGCCGGGTGAGCGAAGGCGACCTGTCCGCGCACATCGACAGCGATGCCACCGACACCAGCGAACTGGGTCGCCTCAAGCGGTCGCTCCACGACATGCAGGCCAAGCTGCTGGCGATGGTGACCGAGATCCGGGCCGGCGCGGACCGCATCGCCGTGGCCACCCGCGAAATCTCGGACGGGAACATGGACCTGTCGGCGCGCACCGAGGAGCAGGCCAGCTCGCTGGAGGAGACCGCATCGTCGCTGGAAGAGCTGACCTCCACCGTGCAGCAGAACAGCGCCCATGCGCGCGAGGCTGAGCAGTTGGCCACCACCGCGCGCGGCGTGGCGGAGCAGGGCGGCCAGGTGGTGGCGGACGTGGTGCAGACCATGGGCGCGATCTCGGAAGCCTCGCAGCGCATCG
This sequence comes from Zemynaea arenosa, assembly GCF_004614185.1. Lineage (GTDB taxonomy): Bacteria > Pseudomonadota > Gammaproteobacteria > Burkholderiales > Burkholderiaceae_D > Telluria > Telluria arenosa. Next base: position 28,542 of record NZ_SPVF01000264.1, read on the forward strand.
TGCAGATCATCTCGACCATCGAAGGCATCGCCTTCCAGACCAACATCCTGGCGCTGAATGCGGCCGTGGAAGCGGCGCGCGCCGGGGAGCAGGGGCGCGGCTTTGCCGTGGTGGCGAACGAGGTGCGCACGCTGGCGCAGCGCGCCGATGCCGCCGCCAAGGAGATCAAGGTGCTGATCGATGCCTCGGTGGAGCAGGTCGAGCGCGGCGACAAGCTGGTCGCCACCGCCGGCAGCACGATGGAGAAAGTGGTGTCCAGCGTGATGCGCGTGGGCGGTGTGGTCACCGAGATCGCCGGTGCCACCAGCGAGCAGGAGGTCGGCCTCGGGCAGATCAACTCCGCGGTGGCGCAGATCGACTCGGCCACCCAGCAGAACGCGGCGCTGGTCGAGGAAGCAGCCGCCGCCACGGCTTCGCTGCAGGAGCAGGCGCACCATTTGGCGGCGCTGGTGGCGCAGTTCCGCATCGAGGGCGGCAGCGCGCCGCGCACCTCGTCCGCGCTGCGCCTGGCCCAGGCCTGAGTTTGATGATCTGGCCCCGATGGGCCGATCCGAGCCTGCGGGGCACGTTTTCCCTTCAGCTATAATGGCGGCCCGCCGGCGCAGGCCGGCCGCCATCTTCATTTCCGCCATGTCTTCCGATACGCCCAACCACGACTCCGGCCGCCCGATGCTGTATGACCCGACCGAGCGCCGCATCCGCAGCTTCGTCACGCGCGCGGGGCGCCTGTCCACCGCGCAGGCACGCGCGCTGGAGGAACTGGGGCCGAAGTTCATGATTGGCTACGCGAAGGCGCCGCTGGACTACGCCGCCGCCTTCGGCCGCAGCGCTGCGGTGGTGCTGGAGATCGGCTTCGGCATGGGCGACACCACCTCGCACATCGCCAAGCTGATGCCGGAGAAGGATTTCATCGGCGTGGAAGTGCACACGCCCGGCGTGGGCAGCCTGCTCAAGCAGATCGGCGAACAGGAACTCACCAACCTGCGCGTGATCCAGCACGATGCGGTGGAAGTCCTGCGCGACATGATCCCGGACCAGTCGCTGGCCGGGGTCCACATCTTCTTCCCCGACCCGTGGCACAAGGCGCGCCACAACAAGCGCCGCCTGATCCAGCCGGAATTCGTCGCCAAGCTGTGCGCCAAGATCGCGCCGGGCGGCTACCTGCATCTCGCCACCGACTGGGAAGACTACGCGATCCAGATGCTGGAGGTGCTGTCAGCGGAGCCCCAACTGCAGAACACCGCCGAAGGCTATGCGCCGCAGCCGTCCTACCGTCCGCTCACCAAGTTCGAGAACCGCGGCCTGAAGCTCGGCCACGGCGTGTGGGACCTGGTCTTCACCAAGCGCTGATCGTCAGAGCGCTGATCACGACCGCGCCGCCGCAGGCGCGGCCACCGGCCGTGGCGCCGGCGCGGCGAAGGCCAGCAGGTTGCCGGCGATGACCAGGCCCAGGCCCGCAATGGCGCCCGCGCTCCAGCGGTAGTCCTCGACCACCGAGGATATCGTCAGTGCCACCACCGGGAACAGCACCGTGCAGTAGGCCGCGCGGTCCGGGCCCATCCTCCCCACCAGCAGCAGGTAGGCGGTGAAGCCGATCACCGATCCCGGCACCGCGAGATACAGCAGCGAGCCCACGTACTGCGTGCTCGCCTCGAAGCGGAACGGCATGCCCAGTGCCGCCGCGCCCACCGTAAGGATGGTGGCGCCGATGCACATGGCCCAGGTGTTGGTCAGCCAGGGCGTGAGGCCCATCGCCTGCATGCGCGAGGACAGCAGGTTCCCGGCCGAGAAGCACAGGGTGCCCGCCAGCGCGAGCGCGAGGCCGGCCAGCATGCCGCCATCGTTCCAGTGCCCCTGCATTTGCGGCAGGAACAGCAGGACGATGCCCGCCAGGCCGAGTGCCGCACCGCCCATCACGGCGGGACGGATCGGCCGCCCGAGGAAGATGCGGCCGTTGAGCGCATTCCACACCGGCGCGGTCGAGAACACGACCGCCACCAGCCCACTCGGCACATGCGCGCTCGCATAGTAGAAGCACAGGAAGTTACAGCAGAACAGGGCGGCGCCTTGCGCCACCAGGTAGCGCCACGCCTGGCGCGGTGGCCACAGCGGCTTGCGGGTGACCAGCAGGATCGCAAACAGCAGCGCGCCCGCGAGCCAGAAGCGCCAGGCGATCGACACTGGTGCGGGCACGCTGCCCAGTTGGAGCTTGATGGCGATCCAGGTGGTGCCCCAGATCAGGACCGTGGTGACGTAGAGGAGGGCGTTCATGGCAGGTGCGGCGCCGGTGCGCGGCGTGAAGTTCGACAGGCGCCCAGTGTGCGCGGCCCGCCGGCGGCGGCATTGTCTGTCCTTGCGCATTTGTTCGCCAGGCCCGGCACCACACGCGCGACGGTGCTAGACTTTTTGGCATGGACCCGACAGCCCTCTCCGCCACGCCGCCCGGCGACGCCATGCAGCATGCCGTGTTCCGCACCATGTGCGGGACCGATGCGCAGCTGGAGCGCTTTGCGTGGCTCGGCGACGGCCTGGCGGTCGCGGTGTGGCAGCGGCAGACGGACGAACACGAGACGGTCTACAGCCAGCCGGGCCACCACACCCTGTCGTGCTACCTCGGGGGCGGCTACCGAGTGGAACGCAGCGACGTGCCGGGGCAGTTCGGCGGCCCGCAGCGTTTGTGCTCCCTGCCGGACTGGCACGAGTCGCGCTGGATGGTGCGCGATTCGCTGCGGCTGCTGCACCTGTACTTCATGCCCGAGCACTTTACCCGGCGCGCGGTGCTGGAGCTGGACCGCGAGCCGCGCGAACTGATGCTGCAGGACCGGACCTATTTCGACGATCCGGCGCTGGCGGCGCTGTGCCAGTCGCTGCTCGCGGCGCCGTGGCAGGGTGCCGACCAGCTGCTGCGCGCGAACGAGATCGCGCACGATGCCCTGTCCCTGCTGCTGCACGGGCAGGCGGGCTTGCGTCCGCACGCGGTGCGCAAAGGCGGACTGGCCCCGCAGGTACGGCGCCGCCTGGCCGACTGGATCGAGGCGCACCTGCATGAGACGATTTCGGTGGGCCGGCTGGCGGAGGTGGCGTGCCTGTCCGAGTTCCACCTGGTGCGCATGTTCGGGCTGTCGTTCGGGATGCCGCCGGCGGCGTGGATCGCGGCGCGCCGCATCGACCGCGCGCGGGCGCTGCTCAAGGCGGCCGCGCTGCCCTTGCAGCAGGTAGCGGAGGACTGCGGCTATGCGGACCTGGCTCATTTCAGCCACCGCTTCAAGGCCGCGGTGGGCGTGCCGCCGGGGCGCTACCGTCTCGCGCTGCGCTGAGGCGGAGCGCCCCTGGCCTGCGAGACCCTGCCAGGTGTGGCCGCGATTGCGCATTTTCGATGCATACGCTGGCGCGAGGGCGGGTGGCCGGGACCAGCGCTGCTACTATGTCGCTCACTTTGTCCCTCCTGGAGCCAGTCCATGCTCAAAGCGATCCGTGTCCTGCTGTGCAGTCTTCTTGCCGTGAGTTCCTGCGTCCGCGCCGACGAGCCGGTCGACGCGCGCCGTGTGATCGGCGACTTGTCCCGCATCGTTGCGCCCACCGGCGTCCAGCAGAGCTACAAACTGAAGGTTGGCGGGATCGATCAATGGCTGTACGTGCGCGGCCAGGACACGGCCAATCCGGTCCTGTTGTTCATCCACGGCGGCCCGGCTTCGCCCAACATGCCATCTTCCTGGATCTACCAGCGGCCACTCGAAGAATACTTCACGGTCGTGAACTACGACCAGCGCGGCGCCGGGCGGTCCTACCTGGAGGCTGACCCGGACACCGTACGCCCCACGCTCACCATCGACCGCTACGTGCAGGACGCCATTGCCATTGCGGAGCACGTGCGCACCAGATTCGGCAAGCGGAAAATCATCCTGATGGGCCACAGCTGGGGCACCACAGTCGGCCTGCAGGCGGC
>NZ_SPVF01000203.1 GCF_004614185.1 Zemynaea arenosa
GGCCGGGCTGCGGGCAGGCGGCGTGGCGGCGGACGGTTCCGGCATGTCCAGGTGCGGCTGCGGCTGGGCCATGTCGGCATGGGGGGCGATGCTGGCGACGTCGTCGTTGGCGAGGGCCAGGATTTCGACGATGCCGTCAACCGGGCGGTTGGAGAGGATCACGGCATCGGGGCCGAGGGCCTCGCGGACCTTGCGCAGCGCTTCTCGTGCCGTGGGCGCTGTAAATCGTTTGACGTTCATCTTATTCGACTCCGGGAGCTTGCGGCCGCCGCGCCCCACTGCGCAGCCGGCCCATCTCACAGGAGCCATTATTCCCGATACCCCAGAGAAACCATCCCCCGAAAAGCGGCCAAAAAGCCGCTCATTCCCCCACCGCTATCCCCAGTTATACACCGGGGTCAGGCCCCAGTGGATAACCTCGGGGTCAGGCCCCTCTCTAAAACAGGGGCCTGACCCCGAGCTTTTTGACAATTGGTGCAACTGCCGGAGTTAAGGGAGGTCTGCTGGATGAGAGCGGCGGGAAGTGTGAAGTAACCGGTTGCGGAGTGAAGGGTGGGGTCAGGCCCCGTCTATGAGACGCGGGCCTGACCCCGGGGTTGACTTATATCAAGCGGGGGCGCCGACGAGGCTGGTGACGCGGATGGTTTTCGTTTCCGGGATCTCGGAGTGCGAGAGGACCTTCAGCTGTGGCAGGCCGCGGCGCAGGAAACGGGACAGCAGGGTCCGCAACGGGGCGGGCACCAGCAGCACCGGCGTCAGGCCCAGCTGCTCCTGCTGGGCGGCGGCGGCACCGGCTTGCATGGCCAGGGTGTCGGCCAGGCCCGGCTCGATTCCGGCCACGTCGCCCCCGCCAGCCATCGCTTGCATCAGCAGGCGTTCGAGGCGGTTGTCGAGGGTCATCACGGCCAGCTCGTTGGTGCCCGGGAACAGCTGCTGCACGATGGCGCGGCCCAGGGCGATGCGCACCTGCGCAGTCAGCTCGTTCGGGTCGGCCGTGTGGGCGGCGAACTCGCTCAGCGTCTCGATGATGGTCCGCATGTCGCGGATGTGCACGCCCTCGCCCAGCAGGTTCTGCAGCACTTTCTGCAGCGCGGACAAGGTCACCACCTTCGGCACCAGGTCTTCCACCAGCTTCGGCGTGTCCTTGGCCAGGTGGTCCAGCAGCGCCTGCACTTCCATGCGGCCCAGCAGCTCGCTCGCATGCGTGGTGATCAAATGGTTCAGGTGAGTCGCGATGACGGTGCCCGCGTCGACCACGGTGTAGCCCATGTTCTGCGCGTCGTCGCGCAGGCCGGCGTCGATCCAGATCGCCGGCAGGCCGAACGCGGGGTCGGTCGTGACCAGGCCCGGCAGCGTGCCGGTGGCCATGCCGGGGTTGATCGCCAGGAATTGCCCGTTCATCGCCTCGCCCGCGCCCACTTCCACGCCCTTGAGCGTGATCCGGTAGGCGGACGGCTTCAGTTCCAGGTTGTCGCGGATGTGCACCGGCGGCGCCAAAAAGCCCACTTCCTGCGCGAACTTCTTGCGGATGCCCTTGATGCGCTTGAGCAGCTCGCCGCCCTGCCCCTTGTCCACCAGCGGAATCAGGCGGTAGCCCACTTCCAGCCCCAGGGTGTCGACCGGCATGACATCCTTCCAGGTCGCTTCTTCGTTTTCGGGGGCAGCGGCAGCCGCGGCGGCGGCAGCGGCGGGCGCGGCGGCGGCAGCTTCCTCGGCGGCCACCACGGCCTGCTTCTGGCGCTTGTTCAGCACGTACGCGGCGCCGCCCAGCACGCCGGCCAGCATCAGGAACACCACATTCGGCATGCCCGGAATGATGCCCATGCCGCCGATGATGCCGGCGGTGATCGCCAGCACCTGCGGCTTGGCGAACAGCTGCCCCACCACCTGGGTGCCGACGTCCTGGTCGGACGCGACGCGCGACACCACCACACCGGCCGCGGTCGAGATGATCAGCGACGGCAGCTGGGCCACCAGGCCGTCACCGATGGCCAGCAGGGTGTAGTTCTTCATCGCGTCCGCGAACGCCATGTCGTGCTGCAGAATACCGATGACCAGGCCGCCGATCACGTTGATCAAGGTCACCATGATGCCGGCCACCGCGTCGCCGCGCACGTACTTGGAGGCACCGTCCATGGCGCCGTAGAACTCGGCTTCCTGCGCGACTTCCTGGCGGCGGCGCTTGGCGTCCTGCTCGCCGATCAGGCCGGCGTTCAGGTCGGCGTCGATCGCCATCTGCTTGCCCGGCATCGCGTCCAGGGCGAAGCGCGCGCCGACCTCGGCGATACGGCCCGCGCCCTTGGTCACCACGGTGAAGTTAATGATGGTCAGGATCACAAACACGACGATACCGACCGTGTAGTTGCCGCCGATGAGGAAGTGGCCGAACGCTTCGATCACGTGGCCGGCCGCGGCGCCGCCGGTGTGGCCCTCGGTCAGCACCACGCGCGTGGAGGCCACGTTCAGCGACAGGCGCAGCATGGTCGAGACCAGCAGGATGGCCGGGAAGGCCATGAAGTCGAGCGGCTTGACCGTGTACAGGCTGGTCAGCAGCACGATCACCGACAGCGCGATGTTGAAAGTGAAGAACAGGTCGAGCACGAAGGCGGGCAACGGCAGGACCATCATCGCCAGCAGCAGGACGATGAGGATCGGCGCGGCCAGCGCCTTGCTGTTGCCCTTGCCGAGCAGGCCGGACAGCCATGGTGGCATCTTCATTCTTCGTTACTCCGTCAATTCTCAGTGCAGATCGTTGTTCTTTTGCGACGCCGGATTGAACGGGTCGAGCTCCGGCGGCACCGGCAGGCGGTTGCCATTCGGACGGTCCGGATATTGGCCGCCCTCCTTCTTGTACTTGCGCAGCTGGAAGACGTAGGCCAGTACTTCGGCCACGGCGGAGAACAGCGCTTCCGGAATCTCTTCGTCAATGTCGGTGTGCTTGTACAGGGCACGCGCCAGGGCCGGAGCCTCCAACAGCGCGACGTTGTGTTCCTTGGCCAGTTCGCGGATCTTGGCCGCCACTTCGTCGGTACCCTTGGCCACCACGCGCGGGGCGCCGCGCTGGCCGTCGGTGTACTTCAGCGCGACGGCGAAGTGGGTCGGGTTGGTGACCACCACATCCGCGGTCGGCACGTTCTGCATCATGCGGCGCTTGGCCATCTCGCGCTGCATCTGGCGGATCTTGCCCTTGATCTGAGGGTTGCCTTCCGCTTCTTTCGATTCCTGGATGACTTCCTGGCGGGTCATCTTCAGCTTGTTGGCGTAGTGCCAGATCTGGTAGGGGCCGTCGATCGCGGCAATCACGCCGAGCGCGCCGACCATGAACAGGAAGGCCATGGCGATCAGCTGCATCATATGGGCGCTGCCCTGCCCCAGCGGCTCGACCGCCAGGCCGACCACGGCGTCCTTCTGGCTCAGCACCACCAGGTAGGCGACCGCGCCCACCGCGACCGCCTTGGCGACCGCCTTGACCAGTTCCACCAGCGCGTTCTTGGAGAACATGTTGGCCATGCCCTGGATCGGGTTGAGCTTCATGAAATTCGGCATGAAGGCCTTGGACGAGAACAGCCAGCCGCCGATCAGCAGCGGCGAGCCCAGCGCCACCAGCATGATCAGGCCGGCCAGCGGCAGGCAGGCCAGCATGACGGAGCCGATGTCCGCGCCAACGCGTTCGATGAGGAGCTGGGGGTTGTAGACCTGGTCGCGGGTCAGGGACAGGCCGCCGCGCAGGGTGGCCGACAGTTCGCGCACCAGCGAGCCGCCGGTGAACCACAGGCCGGCGCCTGCGGTCATCAGGACGGCAAAGGTCGCCAGTTCCCGGCTGCGGGGAACGTCGCCTTCTTCACGCGCCTGCTCGAGGCGCTTCGCTGACGCTGGTTCGGTCTTTTCTGCGTCGCTGTCTTCCGCTGCCATGCCCGATAACTCCTGTTGTGACAGGTGAGATTATTCGGGAAATTGCTCTTGGGCTATGCGGGGAACAGGATGGGAAAAGCGGGCTTTCTCCCGCTGGAAAAACAAACCGCGGGAAAGCCCGCGGTTTGGTTGCCAGACTGGCCAGTCGGCCAAGGCCGATTACTGGCCGCCGGTGCCGCCGGTGACGACGTGCTGGGCTGCGTTGGCAGTCGCGGCAGCGACCACGTTGGCGGCCGGGGTGCCGGCGGTGGTGATCACGCCGCGCAGCTTCAGCGCGTCCAGGATCTGGTCCTGGGCGTTGTTGGCCGAGCTGGTCGCGGTCTTGGCCTGCAGCGGTCCGGTCAGGAAGTCCGCCGGGACGATCAGGTCTCCGATGAACGGCTTGATCGACGCGATCACCTGGCCGACCGATGCGCTCAGCACGGTCGGATTGGTCATGACCGTGGCCACGTTCGGGCTATTCACGAAAGCGGACGCGGACGCGCCAGCGCCCACACCGGTCTGCACGCCGATGTAGCTGACCAGCAATTCGGTCAGCGGGGTCACGTTGGCATGCGCGCCGTCGCCCTGGGCGATCGAACGCAGCGAGCCGCCGGTGGTCAGCACGGTGATCACGCACGGGCCGGCCTGGGTGTTCTGCACGGTCAGCGAGTAAGTGCCGTCCGGACCGGTCGTACCGTTGGCCGAGCCGCCCTTGCAGGTCATGGTGATGGTGGCGCCGGAAATCGCCAGGCCAGTCGCCGCAGTGCCGCTGACGGTGATCTTGTTGGTGGTCGGGGTGTCGCTGCCGCCGCCGCAGGCAACGAGGGTGGCGGCGAGGCCGGCCGTGGCCAGCAGTTTCACGATGTGTTTTTGACCGGACAGAGCTTTCATGACTTCCTTTCGATTGGATTAATTTTTTTGCGGAACTGCTTCAAGTGGCCTCGCATAAGTGAAATACGCTTCACGCATACGCGGTAATTGGGACATAAAGTATTCGCGTCCGAGCCGTCCCTGATTCAACACATTGACGCGGGCACTATAAACCATTGGTAACTCTTCAACAACGCCTGGCGTAATGCAGTTGCATTCCCCGCTACGCGCCCATTTGGTTTCGACCTTGAACGGGAAATAGCTGGAACCTTCCAGATGCGTCCAGCCGGGCATCATGCCCTGGCGCGGGGTGAGCGGGAATGCCAGGCTGAACCCGACGCGCGATTCGATATCGCTCTTGCGCAGGTACACCTGGGCCTGTACATCGCCGAACCAGCGGCTCATCTGGAAAGTCGGGCCACGGTCGCCGCCCACATAGCGGCTGTAGCCGAGCTCCATGGTGAGATCGAGCGGCTGATAGAAGTACAGGTAAGACAGGCTGCCGTAGTGCTGGATCGAGCGATAGCCGTAATAATCCTTGTGCTGCAGGCGCGTGACTTGCAGGCGCACCTGGTCCTGGCGGTTCGGCACGAACCAGGTGGTTTCGTTCTGCAGGCCCAGGTCGCCATATTGCAGGCGGCCCCCGCTGACGATATTGAGTACCTGGTCGCCGAGCCAGATCGCCTGGCTGGCCATTACCGCTTTCACGCCGTTGCGCTGCTGGGCATAGCCGAGGAAGCCATGGGCCACGTTTTCCGATTCGGCCACCGTGGAGACCACGCTGGCGGTCAATTCGGCACCGCGCCACAGCGGCACGAACAGCTGGGTATTTGCGGCCAGCGAATAATCGAACACACCGAGCTCGGTGCCGACGAACTTGACCAGGCTGGGGTCGATGCGGATGCGCGACCAGCCGTGCGCGCTCTCGGCGCTGCTCAGCCAGCGCACATCGGCCCCAGCGGGACGGTAGGCAAACGCCAGTTCCGGCCGCACCTCGTACGGTTCGCCGCCGCGCAGGAATTCCGCGAACGCCGCCGCCGGCACACTCACCTGGTACACGGCCAGGCCAGCCTTCTTGACGGTCACAGCGATCCTCGACACCTCGGCAGGAGCCGCTCGTGCAGCCAGGCCCAGCGCGACGCCAACCGCGTCCGCCTCATTGCGGTTATAGCGGTGGTTTTCGAATTCGACCACCAGTTCGGTGCCGTGCAAACCGATGCGCACCCGCTCCAGTCCGGCGGCAGCCAAGTGGGCCTGCAATGCGGCGTGGTCGATGACGATCTGGGGCACGGGGGTGGCTGCGCCTGCCGTCGCGGCGGCTGCTGCGGCCTGCGCCGCACCCGGCTGCTGGCTCGCCAGCGCCGCCATGCGCGGCGGCGGGGTCCACACGGGCTCGTCTTCCGGCCGCACCTGGCGGATGGCCCGTGCATTGCTGCCGAAAGGAATGGCGAGCTGCAACGCCACCGCGGACCGGTCGAAGCTGCGGCCATCCGGTCCGTGGGCGCCAAACGCCCGCTGCACACTCACGCTGGCGCGCACATTGCCAAAGCGGCGAAGCGCCGCGCTCTCGAAGCGCAGGCCCGCCGTGGTGGAACGATCGGCGCGCTCGACCAAGGCGGACACGCCGGTGTCCCACAAGCGCAGGGCCGCTCCGCCAAACGTCCCGTTGAGGTAGCTCGCGCCATGAGCCCGGCCGATTGTGACCTGCAGTGGACCGAATTCGTCGCTCACGACCACGTAATTGCTGCGGAAGGTCGGGGCGCCGCCACCCAGGTCGTTCCGCCCAAGGGCGATGTCGGGCTGATTACGGAACAGCTTGGGCAGCGCGAATTTGATATTGGCGGACAGATCGCGGGTGCCGAGGTCCCGATTTTCGTTGCGCGGATAATTGGCGAGCCGCCCCGACACCTCCACATACGGCAGCAGTCCGATGCCCATCTGGTAATTCTGGCCGCGGTGGCGATTGGTGAATTCGGCTTCCCGGTCATTATTCAAGCCAATTACCACGTCGCCATCCGGCAGCACGCTGCCATAGGGGATATTCAGGCCGCCCGACGTTCCGGACGTCGACAAAACCTGGGAATAAGCGGGGAGCAGCGGGAATGCGGCAAGCAGCAGGGCCAGCGCGCGTGGACGGCACTTCAAATAACTCTCCAGAGATAGACGGCGCCTCATTCTAGGGCAACGGGTTGCCTTTTGGAACATGTGTTGCGGCGCAACGACTGTCTTCGATCGACACGCCATTCCATATCGCGAAATCCTCTCACGCTAATTGTCACCAATTGTTGTCCAACGATTTTGCAACGCCACAGCGCACGCTTGAGCAGTCAAGCAGCAAAGTCACCCCAAAAAGATGCCTTGCGGCAATTTCTAGTGTCTTCTACGACATAATTCACTCCCCCCTTGTAGGAGGGAACCTACAGGTTTCACGACACTTGCCGTTCGGAATCCTGTACGATCTTACCTGTGTGACAACTAGGCAATGTCGCATAGCAACAGAACGCTTTGCGTTCCCCAAAACAAATGTTGCGCCTAATCGCCGGGTTGCTCTCCCTGATTAATCGCCCCTAAAAAACGGGCATCGAGTCTCGGTTCTGATGAAAAGACGTTTTCTGAATCTTCCGCGTTACCAGAAGCAAATCCTCGCTGCGGCGTTCGATTTCTTTTGCCTGCCGCTTATCTTTATTATTTCGCTTCTGCTAGATACCGGCTCGAGCACGCCTCCGGCATCGTACGTACAATTCGCGATGATCGCGGGTATTTTGTCCATTCCCCTGTTCATTCGTCTCGGCCTTTACCGCGCCGTGATCCGTTATATCGATCACCAGATTATCGTGACCGTATTGACGGGCGTTGCACATTCGGTGGCCGCGCTGGCGATCGCTTATGCGGCCGTATTTACTTCCGTACCCTCGCCCACGCTGTTTTGTATTTACGGTCTGAATACCATTCTGTACCTTCTGGCGAGCCGTTTTGCGGCCCGCGGGTATTTCCTGGGCGAGCGCCGCGCGCGCTTGCGGGCGCAGCCAGTCCTGATCTATGGCGCCGGTACCGCCGGCAATGCGCTCGCCAGCGCGCTCATGGCGGCCGGTGAATACTTCCCGGTCGGCTTCGTCGACGACAACCCCCAAGTCAAGGACACGACGATTGCCGGCATCAAGGTCTACGGACCGGATGCGATGTCGCGGCTCCTTTCCAGGCACGGCATCAAGACGGTGCTACTGGCCATACCGTCGCTGTCGCGGCGCCGCCAGCGCGAGCTGGTCGATGCGCTGACCGAACTGCGCGTCAAGCTCAAGGTCACGCCGTCCATCAACAACCTGGTGCGCGGACACGCCCGCGTGGACGATGTGCGCCAGATCGAAATCGAAGACCTGCTCAGCCGCGACCAGGTCCAGCCGAACAGCGAGCTGCTGGCCAGCGCCATCCGTGGCAAATCCGTCCTGGTCAGCGGCGCGGGCGGTTCCATCGGTTCCGAGCTGTGCCGCCAGATCGTGACGCACCGCCCTGCCCGGCTGGTGCTGCTGGAGTCCAGCGAGTATGGGCTGTACGCGGTGGAGCAGGAGCTCAACGAGCTGTGCGAGGCAGCAGGCCACGCGGTGGAAATCATCCCCTGCCTCGGTTCCGTGCTGGACCGGCCGCGCTGCGAGCAGATCATGCGTGCCTTCGGCGTCTCGTCGGTGTATCACGCGGCGGCGTACAAGCATGTGCCTTTGGTGGAGTACAACCCGATCCAGGGCCTGCGCAACAACGTGTTCGGCACGCTGGAACTGGCCCGGGCCGCGCAGGCCTGCGCCGTCAGCAGCTTCGTGCTGGTCTCGACCGACAAGGCCGTGCGCCCCACCAACGTGATGGGGGCCAGCAAGCGCTTGGCCGAGCTGATTCTCCAGGCCTTTGCGCGTCAGCCGGGGCCGACGCGGTTCTCGATGGTCCGCTTTGGCAACGTGCTGGGTTCGTCGGGCTCGGTGGTGCCGCTGTTCCGCAAGCAGATCGCCGCGGGCGGTCCGGTCACGCTCACCCACCCGGAGATCACGCGCTACTTCATGACCATTCCGGAAGCAGCCCAGCTGGTGATCCAGGCTGGCGCGCTGGCCGAGGGCGGCGACGTGTTCGTGCTGGACATGGGCGAGCCCGTGAAGATCGCCGATCTCGCGCGCAAGATGATTCACCTGAGCGGCATGGAAGTGGCCGATGGCACCACGCCGAACGGCATCGAGATCCGTTACGTGGGGCTGCGCCCAGGCGAGAAGCTGTACGAGGAACTGCTCATCGGTGACAACGTGTTCGGCACCGAGCACCCGCTGATCATGCGGGCGCGCGAGAACGAGATCGAGTGGGTTTTCCTGGAGAAGATGCTGAAGCAGCTGGATGAGGCATGCAATCGTGATGACCACGAGCTGATCCGTGCGCAGCTGATGAAGATTGTTAGCGAGTACCGCCCCTCCTCGGAAATCGCGGACGCAGTTTGGAGCCGCGACTCCGGTCCGCTCCACGCGGCCAAATAAATCCACAGCTAGATGAACGCCACCGCAGTTTAGCGAGCCGGTTGAACCGCGGCGGACTCACTGTTCAGGGACATTGATCCACGGCCGCGCGCAGAGTCACGGTCAGATCAGCTTACGGGGCAGCCGCCGTCAATTCGGGAGCCTCACGACCGCATTTCGCCGCCCATCGGGTCGCCCGGGATCAATGTGACACGCCGTCCCGGCGCGCCACTTTCAATGCTGTCATCACGATGATTTTCATATCGAAGCACAGGGATTGCGAACGTACGTAGTCCTCGTCGAGCTGTACTTTTTCCGGAATAGGGAGTTCATCGCGGCCGTTGATCTGGGCCCATCCGGTCAACCCTGGTCGCACCCGGTGCACTTCGCGTTCCGTACGCAAATTGATCAGGTCCTCTTGATTGAAGAGCGCCGGGCGCGGCCCTACTATGCTCATATCCCCTTTAAGGATGCACCACAGCTGAGGGATTTCATCCAGGCTGGACCTGCGCAAGAAACTACCGATCGGGGTCAGAAACTGTTTTGGGTCATGCAGCAAATGGGTTGCAACCACCGGGGTATCAACACGCATGGTCCGCAACTTGGGCATGGAGAATATGCGGTTGTCCCGGCCCACTCGGTTGGACCAATACATGACGGGGCCAGGCGAAGTCAGCTTGACCAGCACAGCGAGGACAAGTAAAGGCCCTAGGAAGAACGCCGCCGCCAACAGGCCCAACAGGAGATCGAGAAGTCGTTTCATGAACGTGCCTAATGTTGTACGAGAAAAGCTTTGACACACCGGTCGATGGCCGCGGCCGGACTGATGACAGGCCTCCAGTTGAGCACGTCGAGCGTGCTCCCTATATCGACCTGAAGGGATCCAAGAAGGCGCTCGGCAACTGCGCGCTTGCCCAGCATGGCGGCCCCAACCAGCATGAGCCCTACAGGCACCGGCACCAGCCGGGGCGTCTGGCCAAGCGCTGCAGCGATATGTCGCACCAAGTCTCCGATGCTGAGGTCTTCGTTATCGGAGACGAGGAAAGTTTGCCCCGGAGCGTTGGGATGGTCCAGGCAGGTGATCAAGAGGTCGACCAGGTTGTCGAGAGCGACCATGCTACGAGCGTTGCGCACTGAGCCGAAGGGCAAGGGCCAGCCCTGTTGGACCAATCTGATCAAATTGAGGAAATTCGCTTTTACGCCGGGCCCATAAACAAGACACGGCCGCACGCTGACCACTTCCAGCCCCGTCTCGCTTGCAATTCGTGCGAGGCAGCGCTCCGCGTCCAGCTTCGAGACCCCATAGCCGTCGACTGGCGCGGGAGCGTCATCCGCGCGAAAAGGCGCACCACGGGTGCCTTCACCGTTCACTTTGACGCTGCTGGCGAATACGAATCGGCGGATGCCGGCCGCGGCGGCGGCACGCGCCAGACCTTCGGTTGCCTCGACATTGACTTGCCGATAGACCGCCAATGGATCGGGCGCGCTGTCGGACATCACATGTACTCGTGCCGCCAGATGAATGACAGCGGTACACCCGTCGAGCGCCTGCGTCCAGTTGGTGTCCCGGCCAAGATCGCCAACAGCCACTTGTCCTGGTTGGGGATTTCTCCTCACGGCACCGCGCAGGGCGGTTCCGCGGCGGGCCAGCTCTGCACATACGGCCCGGCCCACAAACCCGTTCGCGCCAGTGACGAGGACAGTCATCGGTTTGCCCCCGATAAGAGTTCCTGGTACAGCCCCAGGGTGTGGCGCGCCACGGCGGTGTCGGAGAAATCGTTCACCACCATGGCTCGCCCCGCCATTCCCATGCGGACGCGCCTTTCGCTGTCCAACAGCAGTTGCTGTAACGCGTGCGCCAGGGCTTGCGCATCCTGTGCCGGCACCAGCATGCCGTTCACTCCATGGCGGACGATTTCCCGACACCCCGGGACATCCGTCGTTACGATGGCACGGCCGCAGGCGGCAGCTTCCAGCAGCGCTTTGGGGAGGCCTTCCCGATAGGATGGCAGGCACACAATATGGCTGGCCGCGAACACGGCCGGCATGTCACTGCGGCGTCCCCACCATTCAACCACGCCTTCCCTGACCCAACCGGACAGCTCTGTTTCCGTCAGTGCTGCCGGGTTGCACGAGTCGCACCCACCAACCAGAACAAAACGTGCAACCATCCCGCGTCGCTTCAATAGCCGCGCTGCATCAACAAATTCCGCAACGCCCTTGTCGCGCAACATGCGTGCGGGGAGCACCACCAGCGGGACCCCTTCGGGCTCCGCGGCCACGTCGTATTCACGGGTATCCACGCCAGCGCCGCGGATCAGACGCAGTGACTGTTGACGCACCCCCGCCTCCTCCACCATCAGCGAACAGTCATCCGGATTCTGGAGAATCAGCACCTGGTTGGGTGCACCCAGCAAACCACGGAATGCCGCGAGCACAAGCCGTCGCATGATGCCGCGACGGGCTGACTTCCCGGTAAAGATGGCGCCCATGCCTCCGAGAGCGTTCACGACCGCCGGCACCCGGACCAGCTTCGAAACGAGGGAGCCATACACCACGGGCTTGATCGCGACGTGGTGCACGACATCCGGTTTCACTTGCCGGTAGATTCTCCAGAGATCGAAGACGGCCGTGCATTCCGCGAGCAGGCCAACAGACGAGCGCTTCAGCCGCCACGGATGCAGTTCAATTCCGGCGGCCTCGATGTACGCGCCATGCTCAGCAACGTTTGTTGCGACTGCGACCCGCATCCCCTGTTGAACTGCCGCGACCGCCAAATGCAGTCTGTGGGAACAGAAGTACCAGTCTTCGGTAACCACGAACAGCAACTGGCGTTCAGCAAGCGCCCCCTCGGTGGCCTTGACTTCGCGGCCGCTCATCAGCATGCGCTACCCGCTTTCTGCCGGTGCAGCCATGAGTTGAACATCAACACACTCCACAAATGATTGGACCAATTGCGTTCCCCCGCCAGATGCTGGCGCCAGCGTCTGCGCACCACGGAAACATTCAGCAAGCCGTCTTTCCGCAGCGTTTCTTCGCTGAGGAGATCCTCCACCCAAGCCCTCAGCGGACCGCGCATCCAGTCGCCGACTGGAACACCGAACCCCATTTTCGGCCGCTCGATCAGCTCGGCTGGAACGCTGCGGTAGAGTAATTGCCGAAGCGGCCACTTGGGCGCACCGTGCCGAGTCCGGATCGAATGCGGCAGACTCAGTGCAAACTCGACGATACGGTGGTCGAGCAGGGGCACGCGGGTCTCCAGCGAAACCGCCATCGATGCCCGATCGACCTTGGCCAGAATGTCGTCCGGGAGATACGTCAACAGGTCGGCGCGCATGAGCTGGGGTACCAGCGGGGCTTGCGGGTCGCCCCGGCCGTCCAGTGGAGTCAGCAGCACCGCATCGTGGTTGAGCACCACTTCGTCCTCGTAATCCCAATCGGATATCAGGCGCAGGTACAGGTCCATTGGGGCAGCCGCGGCCAGGAGGCGCGAGCCTTTATGCAATCGGTCCCCTAACTGCCTGGTACGGCGCAATGCGGCCACATTCCACAGCTGCGGCGGCACAGCGCGGATGGCACGACCACACATGCGCCGTACACCCAGAGGTATGCGCTGCTGCCGCGTCCAGAGGCGCTCGGCCATGGCATACCGGCCATAACCGGCAAAGAGTTCGTCCCCCCCATCTCCCGATAGCGCAACCGTAACATCCCGACGTGCAAGCTTGGCCACGAGGTAGGTTGGGATCTGCGAGCTGTCCGAGAATGGCTCGTCGAAGAAGTCCGGCAAATGAGGAATCGTCGCGCGCGCATCCTCCGGCGTGACGTACAGCTCGGTATGCTCCGTACCAAGATGGCGAGCTACCGCTTTTGCATGATGCGCTTCATTAAAGGCCGCCTCTTGAAAACCGATGCTGAATGTACGAACAGACCGGCTCGACTGCGCCTGCATTGCGGCCACAACCGTCGATGAATCAATGCCGCCCGACAGGAATGCGCCAAGCGGAACATCTGCCATCATCTGTTGGCCCACGGCCGAAGCGACCAGGCGCCCCAATGCCTCCACGGCCTCGTCCGGGGACCCTGCAAACGGCTGCGCCAAGCCAGCCGCTGCGGCCTGCTCTACGCCCCAATAGCGGGTCACCTCGCAGGCACGGCTGGGAAGCTTCAGGGTGAGCACCGTGCCCGGCAGCAGCTTCTGGATGCCCTCATAGATGGTATGAGGCGCCGTGATATATCCGTGCCTGAGCTGCAGAGCCAGCGCCCCGGAGTGCACGCCGGCATGGAAACGCGGGTGCGCGCGCAGCGCTTTCAATTCCGACCCAAACAAGAACGTGTCACCCTGCCAACCGTAGTACAACGGCTTTTCACCGAGCCGATCGCGTACCAGCGAGAGCTCCCGGCGCTCGCGGTCCCACAGAGCAATCGCAAACATGCCCTGGCAACGCCGCAACGTGGCTTCAAGCCCCCAGCGCTCGATGCCCGCCAACAAAGTCTCTGTGTCGGAACTGCCGCGCCATCCGATCGCGTCGCCCAGCTCAGCCCGAAGTGCCCGGTGGTTATAGATCTCGCCGTTGAACACAATCACATATCGTTCGCCGGAAGAAGCCATGGGTTGATGACCCGCGGGGCTGAGATCCACGATCGCAAGCCGACGATGGCCCAGGGCGACTTCGGCCGCTGCGTCCACCCAATGGCCGTAATCGTCCGGCCCTCTGGCTGCGATCGCAGACGCCATGCGAACGACGGTTTCGACCGCGCGATCCTTCGTGGTGACGCCACCAAACCCCACATATCCAACAATACCGCACATGTTCAGGTTTTCCCGGGAATGTGGCGCAGCGCCCGGGCCGCACGCAAAGCCCATTCGCTTCCATGCCGCATGACGGCCGGGATCAGAGGAAATGGACTGCGTACCGACGACGCCTCGGCAAAACTGATGATCCGATGACGCTGGGTGCGGATGAAGCGGATTGCCCGCTCGACGGCTTCTATAGACATATTGTTGGAGTGCAGGCAGATCGTGTACACGCCCAACCCGAAGTGCTTCGGGCTCGAGAATAACTGCGGCACTGCCAGCATTCCTCTCAAGCGGTATGGGTAGCACCCATACCCATCGGTAACGGCGGTGAATCCCAAGTTTGCAAGTGCCCGCAACGTGTTGTCATCAAACGAGTGGCCGGGCGCCATGAAGACGGGCTCCCAAACCCCTTCGCTTTCGAGTATCGCCTTCCCGGCGCTCAGCTTTTCGAGCTGCAGCGCGTAGGGAAGGTCCGCGAACTCCGAGCGCTTATTGATGCCAAGCAGGCCGCTGTCAAGGGTGGCGTATTCATGGGTATACCCGTGTTGCGCGATCGTCCAGCCTGCGTCCTTCCAGCGACGTACTTCGGCCCAGAACTGCGGCCGGGCATCATCGACATTCAGTTTCGTGTCGCGGCAATCCGGGACGACGCCGACGAGGTAGTGCAGTCCCAGTTCATCGGCCAGATCGATGAATGGCTGAAATGCGTCCCAACGCATTCGCGGGGTGACATCATCGAAGCGGATCAGAAACTTCGGCATCAATCGGTCTCCGCCTGCACGTCGATGACATACAGCCCATGATGGGGCGCGCGCAGACTCCTCGACGAGACACTGCAATGATGCGCCTCCTTGAACACATTCACATGCATCGGGTTGTAATAAACGATTCGAATGTTCCGCCTAGATGCTCTCGCGCAGCTTCTTACGGCGGCGAGGAAGCCCTTCATCACCGGCTCGGAAAACGGGTTGAACATATAGACCAGCGTGGTCTCGGGAGGTAGGAGTTGGCACGCGTCGCCACAGCGAATCTCGACATTGCGGTAGCGCGACAGCCGTTTCGCGGTTTCGCTGGCAACCTCGGGATCAAGCTCGATCCCGACGATTCGCGAGCCGGGAAAGCGGCTCAACCAGTAATTCAGAACCCGTCCTTTTCCACATCCGACATCCACCAGTACTGACGCTTGAGGCAATTCGTCAGCGAAAATTTCCTCCAGCGCCGCATAGTCGGAATTGGCGGTGTCATAGGCGCCCGTGTCGCCAAACGGCGTTTTCTTGACTCCCCCCAGGAATTGCCCATACCGCAAATCACGAGCCAGGTTTTTGAGTAAGCGCGCTAGATTCATGTGGGACTCATTTGCGTCGAAAAAACGAAACCATCCGGAGCAGACCCAGAGCCATACGTCCGCGCACCGACGTCGCACACATATCGTTGAACTCGGTCATGACTACGGCGCCGAAGGACAGCTTGAATTCATCAATGGACTGCAATTCCCGGCTTCCTGAAATCCCCCCAAAGTCGTACACCTTGAAACCACTGGACTTGAAGTGATTGATCATGCGCCAATGCAGGAGCTTGTTAATACGGCCTGTGAGCTGGCGGATCTGCTCGTCACGCCGCGCGGCGGAATAGAGGAGCCGCGCGCGCGTGCCGTCACAGATATAGGCGTGAGCTGCCATAAGGCCATGTTCCGAGTGTGACGCTGCGACCAGCCGCAGCCCGCCCGCCGCCGCAAGCGCTTTCAGCTTCAAGGAATTCCCGGGGCGTATGCGCTTCGCAAACGCAAACTCGTTGTAGAAGGCCAAGAAGGTGTCGATGGCGGCACCGTTCGGCTGGTCTTCGATAACGAAACTGGCAGAATCGCGTTGATCCGCACGCCGGATTTCATAGGCGACCTGCTTGCGCATCCGGCTCAGCAGATCGTCCCGGTCGAAGCCGAGATCGACCACGCAAGTCCGGAACTCCACTGCCCGTGGACTGGTCCGCTGGGCAGACTGCAGGTAGAGCACCACATCTGCCGTGGCCTCCACGTGACGCTGATCCGCGAAATACAGTTCGCACAGGGACAGCCCCCTCATTCGGCGATAGGCAATCAACATGCGTTCACCTCGCCGCCGCCCGCTCGAAGACTGGAATACAGAGCGTCGAACTGCTCGACACACGCTTGCATGGAAAACTGCCCTTCGACAACGCTGCGTGCGAGGCGCCCGAGTTCACGCCGTTCAATATCCGTGCGGCGGGCCATTTCGATCAGCGCGGCGGCCAAGCCTTCTGCATCACCGGAGGGAACCACAGTGCCGGTTGCCCCGACCAGGAGGGCTGCATCTCCAACATCGGTCACCACGCAAGGGACCTCGCAGCACATGGCCTCGGCGACAATATTCGGGAATCCTTCGCTGAGCGAATGCATGCAGAGAATATCGGTCGCTGCCAGCAATGCCTCCACATCCCGGACCTCGCCGAGAAGATGGAACCGCTCTGGCGCGCCGCTGGCGACGGTCAAACCGTGCAGCTCCTGATTTGATGGATGGACATGCCGCCCTGCCATGACAAACACGGCCTTAGGCAGAGCGTTGCAGGCGCTGGCCGCCGCTTCCAGAAATAGCGGGTGATTTTTAACGGGGTGATAGCGACCGATGCTGGCGATGACCAGCGCGTCGGCCGGTATCCCCATGCGGGCTCGAAAATCCGCGCGCCTGCCGTCATCCCGCCGGAATCGCTGTAAGTCGAACCCGTTGGGAATAACCCGCATGATGTCGGCGCGATATCCGATCGCCGCATGGCTCCGGCGGGATGCATCGGCGGCGCACAAAATAATCGATGGAACGGTTCCGGAAAGGCGAGCACACATCCACCGAATGAGGCGCGTCAACTGCCCGCTGGTGGCGGCGATTTCTGTAGTACGGATCCCCCAAACCACATAAGACACACCGGCAAGCTTCGCCACAAGTCCTCCAAGCAGATCCGCGTGGTACATCCAGGTCTGAACAATCTCGGGCTTGCGTTCTTTGAACAGTCGCACCAGCCGGGCAATCGCCGACGGGAGCATGGCTGGAGACACCATATCCAGCGCGATCACTTCCACCCCTGCGCGTCTCAAGCCTTCCCCCACCGAACCAATGGACGTCAGGCTGACCACCAAGTCCGCCGCACCGGTTTGCCCCTGCCGTTGCAATACCACTCTCTGCAACATTAATTCAGCACCACCAATATCGAGACCCGTAATAACGTGGATAATCAAGCCCGCCCCTCCCCGCTCGTCTGCCCGGCCCGTAAAGGCACGACGATCAGCGCTGCCCCCATTACCCACGACCAGAGGAAGAACCGGTCGTGGTACGGCATCATGGCCGTGAGCGTTGCCAGCCCGTTGATCATGAAGTACACACGGAATATCCGCTGCGAATACAGCGTCCGAGGGTCAGCATGCGAGACCCGCAAAAAGATCAGCAAGCGCGGTAGTAGCACGAAGAAGGTGGACACGAGAAGAAAACCGGGCTTGAAACCCACTGTGTACACCAGATCGGCGTTCTCATTCATCGCCTCGAGGGTCGCCACGTTCAAACCGGCCATCTCGTACATATGCTTTCCTATCTCACCCGTGATGCCGAGCACATAGCCAACCGTCAAAAGCAGCCAGGCCTGGAAGGCAAACCGCGGCCAGCGCCAAGTGGCGCCTTCAAGTGCCACCGCGAGCAATGCGAAAATCGACGAGTAGTGAAACAGGAGCATGAGCGCGACAAATACGTAAGTGCCGCGGGCACGATACTCCGCAAATCCGTCGCGGGCCAGAAACCGGAAGAAAAAAATGGTCGCCACGCCCTGTCGGATCACCACGGCGGAAATCGAGTGGAACGGAGGGAACAGGAAAAAGAAGAGCAATGCGACCAGACCGCAAAACCATTCCCGGCCGCAGTACCGTAACAAGAGCAAAAAAAAGCTCCATAGGATCACTAGATCGACGAGCCGGAGAAATGTGGAGAAGTCCATGACGTGGCTGCAGAACCACGTGAGCAGCACAAACCCCGGCTCATAACGCAGCATGAGACCGGGGACGTCGATCAGCGAGAAATTGTTGTAAATGGACTCGTAGATCCCCAGATCGGAAAACGGATTAATGCCCCGGATGGGCGCGAGATAGGACACAACCGCTGTAATTAGCAGGGCGGAAGAAAAGAACAGGGCCGTCCATGCGCTGAGGCCGGGTTGCGGGGAAGCTCCTCTCATAGCGGCAACCACGACCAGATCTTGGCCTTCGCGAGGCGCATGACTTGCACAAGTAATGCAGCCGATGAAAGCACTGCACGATGCTCGCGAATGACCCGCGAATGGCCGACCGCAAGTTCATGGTAGCGTTTGCGCAGCCCGGCCCGGGATGAGAGTCGATCATCGTGCCCGGTATGATAGCGACGCGCGTGCACTTGATGTACGGTTCCCGCCGCGCTGCGAAGCATGCGCATATAGCTGAGGCTTTCATACCCCCTCAAGTCCTCATCATACGGACACGCGCGAAATAGTTCCGCTAGCACGACGGGGAGCTTTTCCCCGCCCGTTTCTCCCAAGAGCAAACCGTCCAGGTTGAAGCTTCTTGATCGCCCGTCTCCGGGTAGACATATCTCTTCGTCGCGCACACACTCAAAAAATTGAAGTGGCGAGTTGTCATGGGCTTCGATCTTCTGGCTGACTTGGCGAGCGTTTTGAGGAAGCAACTCATCATCCGAATCGAGAAAGACAATCCATTTCCCGGCACATGCGAAGGCTCCGGTGTTCTTCGCCGCGCACACCCCGCGGTTGCGCAGATGTGTAATCAACCGGACATGCAAGAGCGTCGGTTCAGCTGGAAACAGCCAGCCCATGGCGATGGCCGAAGAACGATCGGTTGAGCCATCATCAACAACGACGACCTCCACAGGTTCGGCCAGAGCCCTCGCAAAAGCATCCGCGGAGCGCAGCGCCCGGTCGAGGCACCATTCCCGGTTATAGACCGGCACCACAATCGAAAAGCGATAGGACTGAATCATGTGGCACTCAGCTCCGACCCATTTGCGATAGCCGCATGCGGCCGCGTCTCCAGCATGTACATGATGACATCGCGGATTGCGTCGGCGGCACGCCCCTTTTCGTTACGGACTTCCACACCATGGCCGAATGACTCAGCGGACTTCAGGAAATCGACAAAAGACCCGGGCGAACGCCGATTCTCCCCTGGCCAACCGAGTTCGCTCAGGCAGTCAGTACACTTCGTATGATGTTGAAGGAGGTAGAACGGTATGCCGAGAATGGCTGCAATGATTGCGCCATGCAGCCTGGCAGTGACGACGTAGTCGAACCCCTCCACCCAGCGCAGGAAATCCGCGATGTCGCCTGAATACTGACGCGCGATAGGATCGGGGCGTCCTCCGCCAGGCTGGAAGGAGCAGACCTCGAACTTCCAGCCCCGGCGCTGCGCCACCGCTCGGGCGTCATCAAGCAGTCTGGCTTGTACGTCCGCCCAGGCGCCGGTTAGCGGCACCGGCACAAATAGGACCCGCGTGCTCTCCCTGGCGCCTTGCGTGACATCCGCTCCCAGAGACAGGGAGAAAACGATATCGCTAGTGAGTTCCGCCCGCAGGCCTGCGTCTTGCAAGAGACTGAGAGAGCGCTGGTCCCGCACGTGCATGAGCTCAAAGATTCGGCAGTAGTCGATAACCTGCCGCTGTCCGGCAGCATCCTTGAAGGGTCCGATTGAGATACCCAGTCCGATGAACCGCACTCCCGCTGCTACCAGCATACGATCCAGCGCGATACGCGAATTCGATGGTTCAGAAAACAGGGATCCACCGGCAAAGAGAACGAAGTCTGCCGCTGCAGAGTAATAGAACTTGAGCAAGCTCCGAAAGAATCGACCCGCCGCATTGTCCGCACGATAAAGTGCTGGAAGCGCACGCGCCGCCAAGGGAAAACACTCTCTGGGGACACCTTCTAACGGTGTCCCCAGATAAGTCACGGTCACCTGGCCTTGAGCCAGCTTCTGTAGCGGCTCATCGACTGCACAAATGAACAGGTCGTCGCCAAGGTTCTGGAATCCATAGTATCCGCACACAACGACCTTCTTGTGCATCCGCCCCCGCGCCCGTTGAACGCGCCACCACCTGAGCAACCTGAGTGGCCACCCAGCATAAAGGCAGGAAAAGACCTCATATCCCGTCATGCGTTCCTTGCTAAGCCGGCCCACGAAAGTCCAGGCAAAGCCGAACATTAACAGTGATTCGCCGGTGAGAAATCCAGAATAGATTCCGTAAATTCCAAAGGCTCGAGCGAACAACAAGGACACCAGCAGGCCCGCCGCGTACGCGCCAAGGGATATGGCATTCTTCCGCCAGATCGTATCCTCGAGGTTGATAGAGATTCCGAGCGCCGTTGAAAATGCACGGATGACGACGATCGGAAGCATCAGGATCGAAAGCGCGAGCAGATGATCATATTTCCGCAGATCGAAGACGAACTGATAGCCGAATCGAATCGTCAGGAAGGCGCAGCAGGCGATAAGAACGCTCAGCAGCGCTGCATTGCGGATCGCGCCAAGAACAAAACCGAGCGCATCCTTGCGCCCCGCGGTCCACTTGGAATAAAAAGTTCCTTGATGGTATACGGAGAAATAGGCCGAATAGATCATAGTGCTGACTGTAACGATCATGAGCGCGAGCGAATACTCAGCCACTGCCTTCAGTTCGCCCAGATGTCCCAGGATCAGAGTGCCGGCTTGAAGATTTGCCAAAAATAGAATGCTGCTCAGCCAGAACGGGATCGACCGGGGGTCGAAAATAGCGCGCATCTGGAAGGCGAAGGCGCGGCGCCGCCAGGCGAACCACACGAAAGCAGCTCCATATGCCAGCAGTCCAGTGCCGGCCATCAAAAGCAGAGCTCTGTCGCGTGCTCCCGACAGCAAAATATAGACTGCCAGCAGAATGTATAGGAGGCTCGTCGGCTTTCCGGCAAACGCCAGGGCTCGAAATCGGCCGTCCACCCGAAAATATACGGACAAGTACTCGCTGACGATCATCGACAATCCTAGCGGGAGCGCAACATAAACGAATCCGCCGCTCACCGGTGGATAGAACGCAGCAATGCACATGATGAGTGCAACAAAAGCGACACCTGACAGCAAGAGCGGCGCCGCATTGACCCGCACTCTATTCAGAACTGCTTCGCGCAACTCATGCTCGGTTCGACCGATGAGGCAGAAAAACACCAGCATTGAGACTAGATTCGTCGTGTACACAATCTCACCGTACTCGCCTGGTGCGAACAGATGAGACAGCTGAACCATCGCAATGTAGGCGATGATATTAACGATCGAGATCAGAATCGTGTATCTCATTCGCCCAGCTTTGGCTCGATCACAAAGAGCATAGACAAAGGTTCAAGTGGCGCGTTGGCGCCGCAGATGTGCGAGTTGTTCAGCCAAGACCAGCCAGGCCAGGGCGAGCAACAAACCGGCGCAACCAGCCGCAAGCGCGATAAGAGCCCTTGCGGGCTTGGCCTTGCGTTCCGGCTCAACCGCCTTATCCAACACCTGCACGATGGAAGAGTCCTTGGTCTCGTCGAGGCGGGCAATCTCGTACTGCTTCGAGAGCAATTCGTACAGCATCTGGTGGTACTTCACGTCCCGAAGCAACTTTATATTCTCCAGACCGTTCGCCGTCCCCACGACTTCTTCCGACTTCCCGCCACCGTTTTCCAGTTTGCTCAGCTCAAGCCGAGCGCTCGCAATCGCCTCATCAACGCGCTTCAGATCCGAATTGTTAGCAGTCACAAACGCCGCCAGAGTGCGGCGTTCGATCTCTTTTGCCGACACCAGTGCCCTTAGGCGGGCGACGGTTTCAACGATCGAGCGGCTTTCGGCATCCACGCTGATCACACCGCGTGCACCCATCGCTTTTTTAAGCGTCACTTCGGCACGAGCCAGGTTTTCCTTGCTCTGTTCCAACTGACGCTCGAAAAAAAGCCGCCGCTGACCAGCCTCGGTGACGGCCAGCGTTTTGGTCAGTTTCAGGAGCTCATCGGCATACGCATTGGCAATGGCCGCGGCGCGTTTTGGATCGGTGTCCTCAACCTCGATGTTGATGAGCCCATCCTTACCGGTCGTGATCGAGGTGTTTTCGTCCAGCTCATTGCGAGTCGAGTCCATCAGCTTGTGGCCATAGACATCTTTGAGATGAAACCGGGCGATCAGACTGTCGGCAATGGTTCTGCTGTGCAGCATTCCGACGTACAGGTCGTTGGGATTCTTGATACCAGCGGCGCCGGCCGCTGCGCTTGCCACGCCGCCAAGTTGGGCGAGTAGTGCAGCTGCACCGCTCTGCGCTTGTTGCGGTGGGAGTATTTTCGTGTTCGCACGATAGATGTTCGGGAACAGCCAAGCCACACTGAAGCTTATCAGGAGACAAATCCCGAACGCCGAGGCGAGATATCGCCAACGTTTCAAGCTCAGCTCAAGGAGGTCTAGGACAGTCATTTCTTTCTCCGCGGCGCTGTTCACTTGAGAACCTTGATGGCGGCGGCACCCAGACCAAAGTTAGCCAGGATTTGCGACCACTCCTTCACACCACCTACAAAGCGCGTCCATGCCGTCTCAGCGCTGACCTTTTCCGGCACTACGATCATGTCTCCCGGCATGACCACCAGCGATTCCACGCCGCGAGAGAACCAGCGCCCATCGCCCGTGCTCGCTACCGAGCCATCGGCGCGCAGCACGAATGTCTCGGAGCGGTCGGCGCTTTGCGCGACGCCTGCGCTGCGCAGGTAGTCGCCCACCGTCAGGTCTGGCTTCCACAGCGCGGCCGACTCGGTGTTGACCGCGCCGACGATCTGCACGAAGTCAGGACGCTGTGGGATGACCAGGCGGTCGCCACTCTGCATCTTCAGGGACGGCAAGCGGTTGAACGAGCGGTCCTCCGCGCTCAGGCCAAAGCCAATGCGGCCGGTCGGATGCAATTCGCGCAGGCGCGCGATCGCCATTTGGGCGGAAGCGGCATTGGCAGCGCGGCGCGACTCCATCAGCTGTGCATCGGCTGGCGAGCTAGCCGTGGCCGCCGACAACGAAGTCAGCTGCGAATTGCGCAGGTCGCGCTCGAGGCGCTGCGCCACCTTGTCCAGGTTCACTTCCTGCTCGCGGCGTACCTGCTCACGGTACAGCGCCGTCCCGAACAGGTAGGCGTTCGAGGTCGGACCGCCGGCCTTGGCCAGCAGCGTCTGCAGCGTATCGCCCGGCGTCATCTGGTAGATCCCCGGCACATTGACTTCGCCTTCGACGCGCACGTAGATCTGGCGACGCTCGGCCGGCACCAGCACGTCTTTCTGCGAGAAGATCGTCACCGCATCGCCTGGTTGCAGTTCGACGTTGTCGGGGCCGTTCGGGTTGCGGAACACGCCGCCGAGGTTGAACGGAATAACCGACACCGTCAGGGTGTTCGGATCACGCCGTTGGATCACCGCGTATTCCCAGTTGATGTCGTCGCCGTTTTCAATGACGCTGTCCACCGAGCTGGGCGCAGTAAGCTGCTGTCCGACCTCGCCGTTCCGCTTCCGCAGCACCGTACGCGACAACAGCAGTTCCTTGCTGCCGATGAGGTCGAGCACATGCATGCCCGGCCGGAACGGCGCACGCTGCGGCTGGTCGACATATCCACGCAGCACGACCGCATTGGCGAAATCCGGCGTGATCGACAGCACGTTGACCAGGTCCCCGCTGCGCAGGCCAATCTTGAGGCCCTGCTGGTCCAGCGCGAACTCTTCCACAGTACGCGGCTGCTTTTGCGTCGGATCGATCCGTTCCAGCAAGACGCGGCGCGGGTCGGCCAGCACCGGCATGCCGCCGGCGTTGTCGAGCAGCGTCGCCAGAGTGTCCTGCTTGCTGAGCAG
The DNA here is from genome assembly GCF_004614185.1 of Zemynaea arenosa. Taxonomy (GTDB): domain Bacteria; phylum Pseudomonadota; class Gammaproteobacteria; order Burkholderiales; family Burkholderiaceae_D; genus Telluria; species Telluria arenosa. The sequence goes on from NZ_SPVF01000203.1 coordinate 23,947, forward strand.
TTCGTAGATGGCCGGGTTGTTCACGGTGCCCATCAGCGCCACATAGCCAAGCGCCGGCGGAATATAAATCGTGTCGCCGTCGAGCAGACGGATGTCGTTGCCCTTGTCGCCTTTGGCGATGAAGGAATACAGGTCGAGGTCGGCCATGACGCGGCCGCCACGCTTCACCTGCACGTGGCGCAAGCTGCCGGTGGCATTCGGCCCGCCGCTGGCGAACAGCGCGGTGACCAGCGTTGACGAGCTGGACACGGTGTAGGTGCCCGGACGGCTGGCCTGCCCCACCACATAGATGGTGATCGAGCGCAGCTGGCCGAAACTCACATTCAGCGTGACACCCTTGTACAGGCGGTCGACGGCCGCGCGCACCACGCCGGGCGCCTCGCCGGCGCGCACGCCGCCGAGCGCCACGGTTCCAATGGTCGGCATAGTAATGTTGCCGTTGCGGTCAATGGTGGCGCGGAAGTCGATGTCCACCGAGCCCCAGCCGCGGACCAGCACTTCATCGCCCGGCCCCAGCGGGTAGTCGCTGGCGACTGGTGCGTTCAGGATCGGCGCAAAGGTCGACGGTGCTTTTTCGAAGAACTCGCTGCCGAAGAGCGGCAACATCTTGCCCGTGCTCTCATGCACGAACTTCTGGAATTCGTTCACCTGACGCTTCTGGGGCCCGACGGCGTCAGCCGCAACCTGTTGCTGCAACACATCGCGCGCACCGGTATTTGCTTGCAGCCGCGGAGACACGCTGGCGTCCGTCGCCTGGCTGGCCGCGTTGCTGATACGGATACGGCCCGGCATGCTGGCGCCAGCATTGACCGGCACATCCCCCACACTGACCGGAGACTGGTCGATACTGCTGCGCGGGTCCGGCAGATCCGCTTTGTTAATTGCGGATTCTTGGGCGTGCGCAAAAAGGGAGGCTGTGGCCAGTACGAGGGCCAGAACACCAGAGACGTGTCGCATGAGGGACTTGAGGTAACTGAAGGGGCTTGAAACGTAGGACAAATCTTACTTTACCGCAGTGATTTGCCTAACTGAAAAGTGAACAAAAGTGACCCATCTACAACGTTTATCGCTGTAGAGAAACCTAAACATTGCAAATTGATAAAGATAGTACCGCGTTCTTTACTTCAACGCAACAGATTTAACGTTTGAAAGTTTACCTCAGGGAACGCGTGCGTAGGAGCAGTCCCACCCTGCTCCCACCCCGCGAGGGGTCAACTGGAGGGCGCCAGTTTGGCCAGGTCGGCCGCAGTGAGGTGGACCCATTCGCCTTCGGCCAGGCCCAGGCTCGCCAGTTCCAGGCCGCCGATGGCGGACCGGTTCAGGGCCGCGCAATGATTGCCGGCCGCGGCCAGCATGCGCTTGACCTGGTGATACTTGCCCTGCTCCAGCACAATCTCCAGCAGGTGCTCGCCGCGCTGCACGCAATGGATGGCGGCGATGGGTGCGGGCTCGTCGTGCAGCTGCACGCCGCCCAGCAGGTGCTGGATCAGCGCGTCGGTGACGGGTTCGGCCGTAGTGGCCTGGTAGACCTTGGGTACATGCCGCTTGGGCGAGGACTGGGCGTGGATGAAGGCGCCGTCGTCGGACAGCAGCAGCAAGCCGGTTGTGTCATGGTCCAGGCGGCCGACGGGTTGCACCTCGCGCCAGGTAAATTGTTCCGGCAGCAGTGTCAGAATACTCGGATGGTGGCTCGGCTTACGGGAGCACTCATAGTCGGCCGGTTTGTTCAGGGCGATATACACGTGCTCGCGGTACAGCCACTCCTCGCCGAACACGGTCAGCATCAAATTGTCAGTTCCGACCGCGGCCTTATAGTCGTCAATCACCTCGCCATTGACGCTCACCTCACCATCTTCAATCAAAGCGCGACAGTATTTGCGCGTTCCGAACCCCTGCGACTGCAGAATGCGGTCCAATGTCAGTTTCTTCATGGCGGCACTTTAACAGATCGCCGCGCTGAAACAGATGTTCACTTTGTCCTAGCAAACGTTTGAGCAATCTCAAATCTCCTACCTTTCCGGTAGTTAAACTCTGTTTCGACGTTAGGAATTTCCTTACCCAACTTCCAGATCAACTCAGCAAAGGACCGATCATGACCCACCAAGTTAAAGGCAATGCGAGCACAGACCGGGCAGCAATCGAGGCGGACACGGGGAAGAACGCGATGCTGGAAGAAGTCGCCGCTCTCCGGGCCCGGGTCGCGATCGCGCGCTGGCAGCTGGGCGCCTCCGCCTTGACCGAGCGCGGCGGGATGCTGCTGCGCGCCAGCGTTCAGGCGCGCTTCTACCGCCGCCAGGAACAAGCCTTCGAACGGTGGCTGCTGGAAGGCGGCCTGCGCCGCGACGAACTGCCGGCCCAGGCCCCCGCCACGTGCGAAGACTGAAAAAGAAAACGACGGCTTGAACCGTCGTTTTCTGTCCCGCCCGGGACATAAGTGAGGAATATGCAATTCACTCAACGCCGCACGTGGGCGTGCGGTCCGCAGTTCAGACCCGGCTAGTTGGTGCCAAGCTTTTTTTCGGCGGCCTTGACCTGAACTACACAGACAATATAGAACAAGTCTGAGACAACGCAAGGTAAAGCGCGCTGAAGAGGTGCGCTTTTTTCATGCGCAGCCCGCGCAGTCCGCCCCCATCGCCGGCGCTCAACGCAGCGTTGGATGCGGCCCGTGGTATAGCGACTTCACGGCCCCCGCCCCCACCGATGCGCCAAACTTCTTCAGCACCCGCTCCGGCAGGCCTTCACGTTGAGTGTAGTCCACCACGTCCTCGGCCTTGACCACGTCGCGCGCCACGGAATCGACCGTGCCGAACCCGTCCGCCAAGCCCATCTGCACCGCGCGCGCGCCCGTCCAGAACAGCCCGGAAAACATCTCCGGCGTTTCATGCAGCCGCTTGCCGCGCCCCTTACGCACCACGTCGATGAACTGCTGGTGAATCTCGTTCAGCATCTCCTGCGCGTATTCCTTGTGCTTGGCCGACTGCGGGCTGAACGGATCCATGAAGCCTTTGTTCTGGCCCGCCGTCAGCAGCCTGCGCTCGATGCCCAGCTTGTCCATCAGCCCGGTGAAGCCGAAACCGTCCATCAGCACGCCGACCGAACCGACGATGCTGGCCTTATTCACATAGATCTTGTCCGCGGCCGACGCGATGTAGTACCCGCCCGAGGCGCAGATTTCGTCCACCACCACGTACACCGGCTTGTCTGGATACCCCTTCTTGAGGCGGTTGATCTCGTCCACGATCTCGCCCGCCTGCACCGGGCTGCCGCCCGGGCTGTTGATACGCAGGATGATGGCCGCCGAGCCGCGGTCCAGAAAAGCCTTGTTCAGCGACGGAATCACCGAATCGGCCGATCCGGTGCCTTCGTCGGCGATTTCGCCGTCAATTTCAATCAAGGCCGTGTGGCGGCCGAGCTCAGCATCCGCGCCCGAGAAGTCGAAGTCGAAGTAGGCCCACAGCGCGAAAAACGCGATGAACAGGTACAGAAAGCGGAAGAAGATGCTCCAGCGCCGCGCGGCGCGGTTTTCCTTGACGGTGGCAAAGACCAGCTTTTCCAGCGTCTCGCGCTCCCAGTTCTTCATCTCGGGTGCGCCCGGCGGGACGTTGGGCGGCGGCGGTGGCGGAAATTGTTCGCTCATGAATGGGGGCTGTCCTCAGGCGGCCGGTGGACGGATGTACTCATCCGGCTGCCAAAAAATCTGATTATCCTCTTCCTGCACGCTAATCGGGCGCAAACGGCCGCCTTTGCACGGGCCACCGGCACAATGGCCGGTCTCCGGCACATAGATCGCACCGTGGGTGGCGCACATGATGTACAGGCCGCTGGACTCGAAGAACTCGCCTTCGACCCAGTCCAGCTCCACCGGCACGTGCGCGCACTGGTTCAGATAGCCGTAGGCCTGGCCGTCGTAGCGCACCACGAAGCCGGTTGCGTCGTAGCCGAAGGCGCGCACCGGAAAGCGCACGCCGCGGCCGCCTTCCGCGACCTGGTCCGAGGCACAGATCAGGATGCGATCTGCACTCATCACGCGTTCTCCGCCAGCCAATTGTGCAGTTCTGCCACCGTTTTTGCCGAGTAGACGTGGTCGCAGCTGTGCAGCTGGTCGACCGGATGCGCACCGTACTGCACCGCGATCCCGTGCGCCCCGGCGTTGCTCGCCATCAGCAGATCATGCGTGGTGTCGCCGATCATAACGGTGCGCCGCAGGTCCTGGCCCAGCTCGCGGGTCAGCTCGTGCAGCATGGCGGGGTGCGGTTTGGAAAACGTCTCGTCCGCGCAACGGGTGGCGTGGAAAGTGCCCAGCAGGCCCACGCCATTCAAGGCCCGGTTCAATCCAACCCGGCTCTTGCCGGTGGCCACCGCCAGGAAGTAGGCGCTGGCCGCAAGTTCCTCCAACATCTCGCGAACGCCGGCGAACAGCTCCAGTTCGTGGTCCTTCGTCAGGAAATGGTAGCGGTAGCGCTCCACCATCTTGGGGTACAGCGCCGGGTCGATGTCCGGCATCACGGCGCGCATGGCTTCCTGCAGGCCGAGGCCGATCACGTGCGCGGCGGCATCGTCCTTCGGCACCGGCAGCCCGAGGTCGCGGGCGGCGTGCTGGATCGATTTGACGATGGTGGCGGTGCTGTCCATCAGCGTTCCGTCCCAGTCGAACACGATCAGATCATATTTCTTTCTTGCCATCTCATCCGGCCTCAGGCAGCCGGCTCCTTCTTCGATTCAGTCTGTACTGCACCGCCCAAGCTTACCAAGAAACGCTCGCACTCCGCAGGCAGCGGAGCGGAGACCGTCACCGGCTTGCCCGTGTCGGGGTGCGTGAAAGTGATCTTGTGGGCATGCAGGAACATGCGCTTGAGCGGCCCGCGTGCGGCCGTTGCCTTCTGAAGCTGCTTGTTGAGCGCAAAATCGCCGTATTTCTCATCGCCGAGGATGGGAAAGCCGGACGAGGCCAAGTGCACACGGATCTGGTGCGTGCGGCCCGTCTTGAGCTCGGCTTCAAGCAGCGCGAACTGGTCCGCAAACTTGCGCAGCAACGTAAATACGGTGTGCGATTCCTGCCCGCCCGCCTGCACCACCACCCGCCGCTCGCCATCGGGCGTCGTGTACTTGTGCAGCGGCAGCTTCACGTGCTGTCGCTTGTTCTTCCAGTCGCCCGCGACCATCGCCAAGTAGCGCTTGTCGGTCACGCCGTCGCGCATTTGTTCGTGCAGATTGGTCAACGCGGAACGTTTCTTGGCGAGCAACAGCAGGCCGGACGTTTCCCGGTCCAGCCGGTGCACCAGTTCCAGGAACTTGGCGTCGGGACGCGCGGCACGCAGCTGCTCGATCACGCCGTAGGACACGCCCGACCCGCCATGCACGGCCACGCCGGCCGGCTTGTCCACGATGAGCAGGTGCGCGTCCTCGAACAGGATGGGAAACTCGGCGCCCGGCGCCACGGCGCTTGTCGCTTTTTCTGCCACCCGCACCGGCGGAATGCGCACCACGTCGCCACTTGCCAGCCGGTACAACTGGTCGATCCGCCCCTTGTTCACCCGCACCTCCCCGGAGCGCAGGATCCGGTAGATGTGGCTCTTGGGGACGCCTTTACACACACGCAAAAGGTAGTTGTCGATCCGCTGTCCGGCTTCTTCGTCCGTGATTGTCACGAATTGGGCTTGAGGCGTAGAAATTCTCTCTAAGTCCTTCATTTTGAATATATAATCGACACGCGGGGTTCTAAACCTCTGCAGGTGTAAGAATTAAAACGATATTTTACACAGGGGCGTCTCCATCGGCCTCGCCTATTTGAGCAAATACGATGGAAAAAACGTGTACGCACATCCTTGCGCGAACCAGGGTTGCAACCGGTAGTGTGGCGATCGGGTCGCCGCGCAGGGATGAAGAATCGGATAGTTTGGATTAGTAAGGATAAGTACCCGCCAGCCGCCGGTCCGGCAGCTGGGGGGAGAATGGCGTTACTGACGCTTGCCGTTACATGCGGCCGCAGTGGCCCGCAGCATACCTTGTATGCATGCCGGCCGCGGCCCCATTCACCCAGGCATTGGCCTGCCCGCCGCGCGCCTTCAGATGGCAGCGCGCCGTGGCGTACGGCGCCGGGTGGACTCGGCCTGACGCTGGTCGTCGCCATGCGCCTGTTGTGGCAGCGAAGCTGCCGCATGCCTGGGCATACCCACCTCCAAGCTCCGCCTCGTGCGTACATCCCCTGTACTTTACAGAAGCCCCACGGGGTGCGGAGTTAAATAAAAAATGAAACGCATGTTGTTCAACGCGACGCAGCAGGAGGAGCTGCGCGTCGCGATCGTCGACGGTCAGAAACTGATCGACATCGACATCGAAACCGCCGGCCGCGAGCAGCGCAAGTCGAATATCTACAAAGGCGTGATCACACGCATCGAGCCCTCGCTCGAAGCCTGTTTCGTAAGCTATGGCGAAGACCGCCATGGCTTTTTGCCTTTTAAGGAGGTCGCGCGCACCTACTTCCGCGACGGCGTCGACGTCCGCAGTGCCACCATCAAGGATGCGCTGCGCGAGGGCCAGGAGATCATGGTCCAGGTCGAAAAGGAAGAACGCGGCAACAAGGGCGCCGCCCTGACCTCGTTCATCTCCCTGGCCGGCCGCTACCTTGTGCTGATGCCGAATAACCCGCGCGGCGGCGGCGTGTCGCGCCGTGTCGAGGGCGAAGAGCGCCAGGAGCTGCGCGAGACCATGGACAAGCTGGACATCCCGTCCGGCATGTCGGTCATCGCCCGCACCGCCGGCATCGGCCGCACCGTCGACGAACTGCAGTGGGACCTGAACTACCTGATGCAGCTGTGGCGCGCGATCGAAGGCGCGGCCAAGTCGGCCCCGGGCCCGTTCCTGATCTACCAGGAATCGTCGCTCGTGATCCGCGCGATCCGCGACTACTACCAGCCGGACATCGGCGAGATCCTGATCGACACCGACGAGATCTACGACCAGGCGCACCAGTTCATGAGCCACGTGATGCCGGACATGGTCCATCGCGTCAAGCGCTACTCGGACGACGTGCCCCTGTTCTCGCGCTTCCAGATCGAGCACCAGATCGAAACCGCCTACTCGCGCACGGTCCCCCTGCCCTCCGGCGGCGCGATCGTGATCGACCACACCGAGGCGCTGGTCTCGGTGGACGTGAACTCGGCGCGCGCCACCCGTGGCTCGGACATCGAGACCACCGCGCTCAACACCAACCTGGAAGCGGCCGACGAAGTGGCCCGCCAGCTGCGCCTGCGCGACCTGGGCGGCCTGATCGTGATCGACTTCATCGACATGGAAGTGGCCAAGAACCAGCGCGAGGTGGAAACCCGCCTGAAGGACGCCCTGCACCATGACCGTGCGCGCGTCCAGATGGGCAAGATCTCGCGTTTCGGCCTGATGGAACTGTCGCGCCAGCGCCTGCGTCCGTCGCTGTCGGAAGGCTCGCACGTGACCTGCCCGCGCTGCTCGGGCACCGGCCACATCCGCGATACCGAATCGTCCGCCCTGCAAGTCCTGCGCATCATCCAGGAAGAGGCGATGAAGGAGAACTCGGCCACCATCCACGTGCAGGTGCCGGTCGACGTGTGCGCCTTCCTGCTGAACGAGAAGCGCGGCGAGGTCATGAAGATCGAGAACCGCCACCGCATCAACGTGATCCTGGTACCGAACAAGCACCTGGAAACGCCGCACTACAAGCTGGAGCGCATCAAGCACGACGATCCGCGCCTCGAGAACGTGCAGGCGAGCTACACGCTGGCCGAGCAGGCCGACACCGACATGGGCTTCGCCAAGCGCGCCGAGAAGGAAGAGTCCAAGCCGCGCCAGGAAGCCGTGGTCAAGACCATCACCCCGGCCCAGCCGGCGCCGCTGGTCGACCGCACCGTGGTGGAAGCACCGAAGCCGGTGGCCCAGCCGGCACTGGTGGCCACCGAAGAGCCGGGCTTCTTCAAGAAGCTCATGAACATGATCCTTGGGAAGCCGGCGCCGGCCCCGGTGGTGGAAGCCGCTCCGGCGGCGCCTGCCAAACCGGCGGGCGGCGAGCGCGGCGAGCGCAACGGCCGTGGCAACCAGCGTGGCCGTGGCCG
>NZ_SPVF01000220.1 GCF_004614185.1 Zemynaea arenosa
GTGCCGGCGCCTTGTTGGTGGCGGGCGCGCGCTGCAGCAGGCATTCGAGCAGGTCGCCCAGGCGCGGCGGCTTGACCAACTGGCAGGCCGCACCAGCCTCGCGCCGCTGCACCGGATCGGCGGCGGTGCGTGCGGAGGCCAGCAGGACGATGCGCAGCCCCACCAGCGCGGGTTCACCCTTGAGCGAGGCGGAGAAGGCCAGGCCGCTGTTGCCATGCAGGTCGGTGTCGATGAAGGCGACGTCGTAGGGCACACCCTGGCGCGCCGCGCGCACCAGCACATCCACCGCTTCATACGAACTGGCAGCGAGATTGGCTTCGATGCCGAGCGTGTCCAGCTGGCGAGCGAGCAGGGTGCGGGTGTCCTCCTGTTCGTCCAGCAGCAGCACGCGCATCGCACGCAGGCGCGCGGCGGATTCCGCGTCCAGCCGATCGTGGGCCACGCGGCGCTTGTCGAAGGCGATCTCGAACCAAAACACGGAGCCCTGCGTGAGCGCGTTCTCGACGCCGATGCGGCCGCCCATCAGCTCCACCAGCTGCTTGGAGATGGCGAGACCGAGGCCCGTGCCGCCGTACTTGCGGGTGGTGGAGTTGTCCGCCTGCGAGAAGGCCTCGAAGATGCGCGAGCGGGCTTCGCGCGAGATGCCGATGCCGGTGTCGTGGACCTCGAAGCGTATTCCCGCGGCCTGTTCGTCCTCGCGCGTAAGGCGCACGCGGATGCGGATCTCGCCGCTGTCCGTGAACTTGATGGCGTTGCCGAGCAGGTTGGAGAGAATCTGGCGCAGGCGGTTGGGGTCTCCGCAGATGGCCAGCGGCAGCGACGGGTCGACATCGAGGTACAGGCTCACGCCCTTGGCATGCGCCTGGGGGCGGTACACGCTGTCGATATCGTCCAGCAGGTCGTGCAGGTTGAAGTGGATGTACTCGATGGTCAGCTTGCCCGCCTCGATCTTGGAGAAGTCCAGGATGTCGTTGATGATCACGAGGAGATGCTCGCCCGAGCGCCGCACCATGCTGGCGTAGTTGCGCTGCATTTCGGTGAGCTGGGTGGCGAGCAGCATCTCGATCATCCCCAGCACGCCGTTCATCGGGGTGCGGATCTCGTGGCTCATGGTGGCCAGGAAGGCGCTCTTGGCGCGGCTCGCGGCTTCGGCGGCGTTCTTGGCTTTCTCCAGCTGCTCGGTGCGCACGCCGACCTGGCGTTCCAGCTCGTTGCGATGGTTGGCTAGCGCGGTGCCGCGCTCTTCGATCTGGGCCAGCATGGCGTTGAAGCTGTCGATCAGCGTGCCCAGTTCATCGCGCCGGCTGTGGGCGATGCGCTGGCCGAAGCTCTGGCCCGAGGCGACCTTGCGCGCGGCCGCAATCAGCTGGGCCACCGGTTCGGAGACGCTGCCGCGGAAGCGGTTGGCGAAGGGGATGGCAATCGCCAGCGAGCCGACCATCGCGGCGCCGAGAATGCCGAGGCCACGCAGGATCTCGCGCCACATGCCGGCCAGGCTCGATTCGATCATCACCGCACCGGCGGTGCCGGTATCGTCGACCACCGGCCGGTACCAGCGCATGCGCAAGGTCCACAGGCGCGTGGTGGCCGCGGTGGTCAGGGCGGAGAGGTCTTCGGCGGCGGTGCTCTCCAGCGCTTCGCCATCGGCCTCGCCGTACCGCGCGATGGTCTTGCCCTGCTGGTCGTACAGTGCGGCGGCGGAGATGCCGTCCATCGCCTTGAGCGCTTCCAGGTTGACGTTGGCCTGCTTCCAGTCCTGGCGGCGCAACGCGGTCAGCGTGCTGTCGCCGATCACGGCGGACAACGATTCCAGCTGCATGCGCTCCTCGCGCCGGTGCTCGATCACCGAACTGACGGCGAACGCGATGAACACCAGCACCAGGGCCGTGCCGGTGGCGAGGAGTGACATCAGCGACAATTTCTGGCTCAGGCTGGACCGCTCGAAATTCAGCATGATGCGGATCTTTCGTGTGGATTGATGCCGACTGGAAAAATGTACGCGCCCAACTGTTATCTTCTTTGATACGAGACAAGGTGGGGGTCTGGGCCAGATCAAGTGTTTGAGGCAGGACAAACAATGTGCGAAGACGGACTGAGCCGTGTTGCGGGAACAGGACTCAGCAAAAACGCCGCCATTTCCGATGGTTACGGAAATGGCGGCGTCCGGGGTGAGGGCGCTACCGTTGAGACAGCGCAAGGGACTTGCTGTACGGCAGTAGCCGCGAGGAGACTAGCAGCAGGCGCTGCGCTTGCCCGAGCCGTAGCGCGCTTCCAGGCGCTCCTTGAAGAACTCCTCGTAGGTCATGACCGGCCGGTCCGGATGGGTCTGCTCGCAGTGCTCGACGTACTGCGCGTAGTCCGGCAGGCCGACCATCAGCCGCATGCTCTGGCCGAGGTAGCGGCCAGCCTTGGAAGCGAGATCGGAGAACATGGTGTCACCTCATGAAGGTTACATTTGAGCCGATGCGGCCGCGGGCACCAGCGGGGTCTCCTTGACGCTCGGCTTGTCGAGGCCGCGGGCGCGCAAGGACACTTTTACACCGTACACCAGCACCGACACCACCACCAGCATGAAGAAGCCGCACAGGGTCGCATCCACGTAGTCGTTGAAGACGATGCGGTGCATCTGGTCCATGGTCTTGGCCGGGGCCGTGACGGTGCCGGCGGCGATCGCGTCCGAGAACTTGCGGGCGTGGGCCAGGAAGCCGACCTTCACGTTGGCATCGAAAATCTTCTGCCAGCCCGCGTACAGCGTGCAGATCAGCAGCCACGCGGTCGGCACCATGGTCACCCAGGCGTACTGGCCACGCTTCATCTTGAAGAGCACGCAGGTGCCGAGGATCAGCGCGACGGCGGCCAGCATCTGGTTGGCGATGCCGAACAGCGGCCACAGGGTGTTGATGCCGCCCAGCGGATCGACCACGCCCTGATACAGGAAATAGCCCCAGGCCGCCACGCACAGGCCGGTGGCGATCAGGTTGGCGGGCAGCGACTCGGTTCGGCGTAGCGACGGGACAAAGGTGCCCAGCAGGTCCTGCAGCATGAAGCGGCCGGCGCGGGTGCCCGCGTCCACCGCGGTGAGGATGAACAGGGCCTCGAACAGGATCGCGAAGTGGTACCAGAACGCCATCATGGCCTTGCCGCCGATGACGTTGGACAGGATGTGCGCCATGCCCACCGCCAAGGTGGGAGCGCCGCCGGCGCGCGAGATGATGGTGGTTTCGCCGACATCCTTGGCGGTCTGCGCCAGCATCTCGGGCGTGATCACGAAGCCCATGTGCGACACGGCCGCGGCCGCGCTCTGCACAGTGGTGCCGACCACCGCGGCCGGGCTGTTCATGGCGAAGTAGACACCCGGCTCGATCACCGAGGCGGCCACCAGGGCCATGATGGCGACGAAGGATTCCATCAGCATCGCGCCGTAGCCGATGAAGCGGGCGTGGGTCTCGTTCTCGATCATCTTGGGCGTGGTCCCCGAGGAAATCAGTGCGTGGAAGCCGGACACGGCGCCGCAGGCGATGGTGATGAACAGGAAGGGGAACAGGTTGCCCGCCCACACCGGGCCGGTGCCGTCGATGAACTTGGTCATGGACGGCATCTGCATCAGCGGCGCCACCAGCACGATGCCGATCGCCAGGCCGACGATCGTGCCGATCTTGAGGAAGGTGGACAGGTAGTCGCGCGGCGCCAGCAGCAGCCATACGGGAATCACGGAGGCCACGAAGCCGTAGCCGATCAGCATCCAGGTCAGCTCAACGCCGGTGAAGGTGAACAGCGGCGCCAGGGTGGGCGATTCCGCCACCACCTGGCCGCCGAGGATGGCCAGGATCAGCAGCACGAAGCCGATGCCCGACACCTCGCCGATGCGGCCGACGCGCACGAAGCGCATGTAGATGCCCATGAACAGTGCAATAGGAATGGTCGCCAGCACGGTGAAGGTGCCCCACGGCGAACCGGTCAGCGCCTTGACCACGATGAGGGCCAGCACGGCCAGGATGATCACCATGATCATGAAGGTGCCGAACAGCGCGATCACACCGGGGATCTCGCCCATCTCGGACTTCACCAGGTCGCCGAGCGAGCGGCCATCGCGGCGCATCGACATGAACAGGACGATGAAGTCTTGCACCGCGCCGGCGAACACCACGCCCGCGAGGATCCACATCATGCCCGGCAGATAGCCCATCTGCGCGGCCAGCACGGGGCCGACCAGCGGCCCGGCGCCCGCGATGGCGGCGAAGTGGTGGCCGAACAGCACGTAGCGGTTGGTCGGCACAAAGTCCAGGCCGTCGTTGTAGCGGTAGGCGGGCGTCTTGCGGGTCGGGTCCAGGCCGAGCGCTTTTTCGGCGATGAACTTGCTGTAGAAGCGATAGGCGATGAGGTAGACGCAGACCGCCGCAGCCACGACCCACACGGCGTTGATCGTCTCACCCCGCTTGACCGCGACCACGCCCAGCGACGCGGCGCCGAGCAGGGAGAGCGCGACCCAGCCGAGCTGGTTCACGATACGTTTCATGGTGTCCTCCGAGTTTGGATAATGTCGTTATGCTTGGCTTATGGCGGGTATTCACGGCGTGAACACCCACCGAGGCTGTCGGGAGTATTCTCCTTCCCGCCACCGTGGACAAGCGCACGACTACGCAGTTCCGCTGCGTAGTTCTACGTAGGATCGGGGCCGCCGCAGAGCGTAGAATCGCGGCATGAAACTCAGGCAGAAAGTGATCGTGCTGGCGGTGGTGCCGCTGGTGCTGGCGCTGCTGGCGATCGCGCTGTTCGTGCATCACCAGTCGGTGACGCTGGCCGCGCAGGAGCGCGCCACCATCCAGCAGGCCTACCTCGCCAGCAAGGAGGCCGAGCTGCGGCACTACGTGGCGCTGGCCTCGCATTCCGTGTCCCATCTCTATGACAGTGGGCGCACGGACGCGGCCACGCAGGCCGAGGCGCTGCAGATCCTGTCCAAGCTCAGTTATGGTGATGACGGCTATTTCTTCGTGTACGACATGGCGGGCAAGAGCCTGATGCATCCGCGCCAGCCGGAGCTGGTCGGGCAGAACCTGTGGGAGATGCGGGACCAGCAGGGCGTGCCGACCATCCAGCGCCTGATCGCCAAGGCGCGCGCGGGCGGCGGGCTGCAGACCTACAACTGGGTCAAACCCTCCACCCACAAGTCCGCACCCAAGCTCGGCTACGTGATCCCGCTGCCGCGCTGGGGCTGGATGATGGGGACCGGCATCTACCTGGACGACGTGGACGCGGCGCTGGCCAAGATCGATACCCAGCAGCAGCGCAACATCCAGAGCACCATGGCGTGGATCGCAGCGACGGCGATCGCGGCGGCGCTGGTGGTGGCCGTCGGCGGCGTGGCGCTGAACATCAGCGAGCTGCGCGTGGCCGATGCCAAATTGAAGGCGCTGGCGCAGCGGGTGGTCGAATCCCAGGAGCAGGAGCGGGCACGGCTGTCGCGCGACCTGCACGACGGGATCAGCCAGTGGCTGGTATCGGTCAAGCTGCAGATCGAGGCGGGCATCATCCGCCTCACAGGCACCCCGGAGCAGCGCGAGCAGGCGCGCGCCGGGTTCGAGCACACGGTCGAACAATTGAATGGCGTGCTGGGGGAGGTGCGGCGCATCTCGCACGACCTGCGGCCGGCGATCCTCGATGACCTGGGGCTAGCGGCGGCGCTCGACCACCTGGCGCACGAGGCCACGGTCAGCGGCGGGGTGCCGGTGTTCTTCGAAGCGCGCGGCAGCACGGAGGGTTTGCCGCATGTGGCGAACACGATGCTGTTCCGGATTGCGCAGGAAGCGCTGGCCAATGTGGAACGGCATGCGGGCGCGACGCGCGCGGACCTGACCCTGGCGCGCGAGGGCCGGTCCTTGATGCTCACGGTGGCGGACGACGGCCAGGGCTTCGACCCGGTTGGCGTGGCGGTGCACCCCAAGCGCGGCATCGGGCTGCGCAACATGATGGAACGCATGGACGCGATCGGCGGGCAGCTGTCGATCAGCTCGTCCGGCGCGGGAACGGTGGTACAGGCTTCGGTGGAGGTGCCGGTTTGAAAATACGGATCATGCTGGTGGACGATCATCCGCTGGTGCGCGACGGCTTGCGCGCGCGGCTGGAGGCAGTGCCGCAGTTCGCGGTCGTGGCCGAGGCCGACAGTGCGGCCGACGCGCTGGCGCAGGCGGAGGAGGGCGGGGTCGACCTGGTGCTCATGGATATCAACATGCGGGGCATGAACGGGATCGAGGCGACGGCGCGCTTCAAGCAGGGGCATCCGGACATTGCGGTGCTGATCCTGTCCATGCACGACAAGGCAGAGTACGTGACGGCGGCCATGCAGGCGGGCGCGCGGGGCTTCGTGCTCAAGGATGCGCCGGGCAAGGATATCGTGGTGGCGATCGAGACCGTGATGTCGGGCGGGATCTATTACAGCGCGGCGCTGGCGGGCAAGCTGGCGCGCGGCCCGGCGGTGCAGGACGAGCAGCTGACCCTGCGCGAACAAGAGGTCTTGCGCCACATCGCCAACGGCCAGTCCAACAAGCAGATCGCGCGTGAGCTGGACCTGTCGGTGCGGACGGTAGAGACGCATCGCCTGAACATCAAGCGCAAGCTGGGGATCGAAGGGCAGGCCGAGCTCATCAAGTTTGCGATCGAGCACGCGGGGCCGGCGCAGTAGCGCGGGGCGGGTGCAACAATATCTGAACAGCATGTTGCTGTGAGGCAATTGTTGAGGTAGCATGCAGGAATGCCTGTCCCTGCCGCCAACTTTCCGCTGGTCGAGATCCAGCCGATTGCCTCCGCTCGCAATGAGTGGACGGGGCTGTGGACGCGCGTTGGCAGCTTTGACGACGCGTCGCTGACAGCCGTTTTTTCCTATCCCGATGTGTTTGCCGCGCTGGCGCCGCTGGACCTGGTCCTGCGCGTGCCGTCGCTGGATGCGCTGACGCCGCCCGTGTTCGAGCTGCTGCCGCGCGCGCGCGTGGTGCTCGCGGTTGGCGCGGCCGAGCTGACGCAGGAGGGCGGGGCCATGCGCCTGAGCGAGCTCGAGCAGCGCGGCTACCGGGTGCTGGTGGACGTGTCCCAGCCCGGCGTGGTGGCGCGCGATTACCGCTTGTATGGGCAGGCGCTGAACTGCCGCGACGGGGCGCCCGCGGAGGTTTCCCTGCTGCCACTGGCGGGGCCGCACTTTGCCTACAACATCCCCGACCAGGCCGCCGCTGACGCCTGCGTCGCAGCCGGGTTCGCCTGGCTGAGCGGACCGTATCCCTGCCATCCCTTGCCATCGGTGCCGCCGTCGGACGGCACCTCCCGCAAACGCCTCCTGACCCTGCTGGCCCTGCTGGCGCGCGATGCCGACAACGATGCCATCGAAAAGCAGCTGCGGCAGGATCCGGCGCTGTCGTACCACCTGCTCAAGCTGGCCAATTCCGCCGCCTTTGCGCCTGCGGTGCGCATCACCAGCTTCAACCACGCATTGACCCTGCTCGGGCGGCGCCAGCTGGAACGCTGGCTGCAGCTGCTGCTGTACTCGCGCCAGAACCTGGACGGCCCGCCCAACCTGCTGCTGCCGCTGGCGGCGCGCCGCGCGGCACAGATGGAAACGCTGGCCAAGCTGCGCGGGGCGGACCGCGACGCGCAGGACCGCGCCTTCATGACCGGCGTGTTCTCGCTGCTGCCAGTCCTGCTGGACATGCCCATGGTGGAGATCGTCACCGAGCTGCTGCTGCATGTCGAGGTCGAGGCTGCGCTACTGCGGCGCGAGGGGCCGCTGGGCGGCCTGCTGGCGCTGTGCGAGACGCCGGCGCCAGTGCCCGCGCAGCTGGCCGAGCTCGGAATCGACGGGCAGCACTGGTGGGAGAGCCAACTGCGCGCCTATCACTGGGCGATTCAGGTGGCCCGGAATCTATAGGCCGCGTTTTTTTGGGTTAAAATATACGGCATATAATTAATTGGAGACTGCCATGACAGTGACCGGACACGTCTTCATCGCGACCAGTCTGGACGGCTATATTGCGCGGCCCGACGGCCACATCGACTGGCTGCTGGCGCGCGACGACCCCAGTGAGGATCACGGCTACGACGACTTCATCGCGGACAAGGACACGATCGTGATGGGGCGGGGCACGTATGAAAGCGTGCTGGGCATGGACGAGTGGTTCTACACGCGGCCTGTGCTGGTGCTGTCGCGGCAGCTGGCCGGGACGGCGGTGCCCGAGCGCTTGGCGGGCAAGGTGCGGTTTGCGGACTGGACGCCGGAGCAGGCCATGGAGCAGCTGGCCCGCGAGGGCGTCAGGCGCGTCTACGTGGATGGCGGGCAGGTCGTGCAGGCCTTCCTGCGTGCCGGGATGATCGCAGATATGGTCGTCACCATGGTGCCGGTGCTGCTCGGCGCCGGGCGGCGGCTGTTCGGTGAGTTGGCGCGCGACGTGCCCTTGCAGCTGATGACCAGCCGCAGCTTTCCGTCTGGCCTGGTGCAGTCAGCTTACCGGGTGCTGGCGTGACCAAGCCACGCGGGCGGCCACCGCGTGGCGACGGCTTGTCCCTGCCGCGCATCCTCGACACGGCGCTGGCGCTGCTGGGAGAGGAAGGCGGCAAGGAGTTCTCGCTGCGCACGCTGGCGGCACGGCTGGGCGTTACGCCGATGAGCTTGTATCACCATGTGCCCGACTACGCGGGCCTGCTGCGCGCCGTGTCGGACCGCGTGTATGGGACCGTGCTGGAGGGTGTGTCCGCCGGCGCGCCGCCATTGGACGCGGTGCGCGCGGTGCTGCTGCGCTACCACGGGGCGGTGGCGGCCTATCCGCGGCTGGCGCTGGCCATCTTCACGGAGCCGGCGGCCTTTGCCGGAGTCACTCGGGAGATCACCGGGCAGTTGACGGCGTGGCTGTCTGTGCTCACGGCCGAGCCCGACCTGTGGCTGGAGATCCTCGTCGACCATGCGCACGGCAGCGGGCTGGCATTCCAGAACGTTGATGCCGAGACGGCCGCGCAGCTGCGCGCGCGGTATGCGCAGGCGCTGGACCGGTTGCTGGCGGGTCTCGTCAACACGTCGCTAGTTGGCTGAGCTCAGGGCGCCGTGGTAGACACAGGCTCGCGCAGCGCCGCCTGCGTCAGCTCGTCGAGGTAGTCGAGGGCATGCTGGACCACGGACAGGTCCGCACTGTCCGGCACCGTGACGCGGCCCGCCTTCCAGTCCACGTGCGCGCTGATGCGCGGATCGAACTTGCGGATCGCCGCCTTCACGCGCGTGGCGCAGAACATGCAACGCAGACCTTGGATCGACAGCTCGGCCATGATGGGCTCCCGTTTGATGTGTGATGAGGGGAGCGTGAAGCTTGCCATTGTGGGAAGGTCAAGCGCTTTTTGTCGGCACCCGGCGGCGCGCTAGCCGGCCGTGGTTTGCCTGTGCCGCACTGCAAAATGTATAATCCCCGTTCCCCAGGAAGCGTGGCCGAGTGGTTGAAGGCAGCAGTCTTGAAAACTGCCGACGGGTCAAACCGTTCGTGAGTTCGAATCTCACCGCTTCCGCCACCACAAGTAATGAACAGCCCCGGTGTCGGGGCTGTTTTTTTTGGTTTTTCATAGGGAGCTCGCTTGACTGAATCGTTGAGCTAGATCCCGGAATTGTCCAGCAACTTCCGGTAGCATCCGCGGTCAAAAGGTGGAAAGAAAGGTGGAATGAGGGGCCCTCACGGAGGGTTTATGGCACGCTTACTCAACAAGCTGTCAGCAGTCATAGTCAAGCGGCTCAGTACGCCAGGACGTTACAACGACGGTCAAGGTCTGTGGCTGAACGTGACGCACCGCGGCACCAAGAGCTGGGTATTCCGCTACGCCATCGAAGGCAAGCGCAGGGAACTTGGGCTGGGCAGCGTCAACGATGTGCCGCTCGCGGCCGCGCGCAAGCGGGTGCTGGACTTGCGAGCGCAGCTACGCGACGGTCTTGATCCCTTGGCCGAGCGTCGTAAGCAGGCGCTCCAGCGGCAAACTGAGCGCGCTCGAACAATGTCTTTCGATGCCTGTGCGGCGGCCTATATCGCCGCGCATCGCGCCGCATGGCGGAATCCGAAGCATACGCAGCAATGGTCCAATACCCTCGCGACGTATGCCTCCCCGGTGTTCGGCGCGCTCCCAGTCGCTGAGGTGGACACGCGGCTTGTCGTTTCAGTCCTGGAGCCGATCTGGTATGACAAGACCGAAACGGCGAAACGCTTGCGAGGGCGGATCGAAGCAATCCTCGACTGGGCGGCCGTCAGCGGCTTCCGCTCCGGCGAAAACCCCGCGCGTTGGAAGGGACATCTCAGCAACTTGCTGGCAGCACCGACACGTATCGCCCCGGTGGTCAATCACCCCGCACTGCCCTGGAAGCAGGTGCCTACGTTCATGGCAGAGCTCAAGAAAAAGCGCGGTATCACCGCACGCGCGCTGGAGTTCACCATTCACACCGCCGTGCGATCCAATGAGGTCCGCGCCGCGCGCTGGGAAGAAATCGATCTCGACGCACGTCTCTGGACGATCCCGGCACACCGCATGAAGGCCTTGAAGGAACATTGGGTCCCGCTTAGCGATGCCGCGCTCGCGATCCTGACCGCTCTGCCGCACCGCGACGGCTTGGTCTTCGAAGGCCGTCGCGGAAAGCGTATGTCCGATATGTCGCTCACGGCAGTCATGCGCAGGATGGGCTACGGCGACTTCAAGGTGCATGGGTTCCGCTCGTCGTTTAGGGATTGGGCGGCGGAGGAACCCTCGCACAACTTCTCGCGGGAGTTGTGCGAGCATGCCTTAGCGCACAAGCTTCCGGATGCCGTCGAAGCGGCATATCAACGTGGCACGATGCTGGACAAGCGCAAGGTGCTGATGGCGGCCTGGTCGCAGTTCCTCGACCAGGCCTGAACGCTAGCCCCGCTTCGCGCCTCGTCGCGCTGGCCGCTGGTTCGCCACGAGCTGGTTCAACCAGTGATCGATGTCGGACTTCAGCCATGCCGCTGAGCGGGCATTTAGCCGCAAGGGACGCGGAAAACGCTCTTCTTGGATAGCCTGGTACAAGCTACTGCGTGACATGCCGCAGATTTTGAGAACCTCAGGCAAACGCAAGAGCCGCTCGTCAGAAGAAACGGCCGCGCGGCGGTCTGTGCCGGAGCGGATGATGAGCTGTTGAATGGTCATGGTAATGGCACTCCCTATCGTCCAATGTTCGTTTGATGCTCCGTTCGGATAAATGAACCTGGGCTGTCACCGGCCCAAGTAGATCGCGGTGATTTGCTCGCGCTCGTGCCCCAACTCGCTTGAAAGTACGAGCCTCGCCTGCCGATCGAGCGCCTTTTGTTCACTGGTGAGTTCTTTGGAGCGCGGCCCACCCGCCGCCGGCGCGGCCCATCCGGTGAGCTGCTGATAGCGCACCTGTGCGTATTGGTGCCGCAGTCCGTGCACGCCATGAATGCGTGCACGATCGCACTCGCTTCGGAACCTCTGTAGCTGATCGCGATATCGCATCTCAGGCGGAATCAAGCTGCGGCCTTTCGCCACCGTCTTGGCATGGTCCAGAGCCTCGCGCTGCTGCTGTGTGGTGATGGGAATCTCGCGGTACTTACCACCTTTCGTCCAGCTGTCCTTGAGCCGCAGGTAGTCCGCCTGATCAGCCCACTTAGGATCGATCTTGATGCTCTCCTCACGCCGCAGGCCGAACGCCTGCTGTAGCCTCAACGAAGCCTCCGTGTAGCGGTCTCGAATGCTCTCCAGCGTCGCGCGATCGACGAGCTTGGCCTTCGACTCGTTCGTCACATACTTGCGATCCTCGATACCGTAAGCCTTGTTGTCCCGCTCGATGATGTTCTGCTTACCAATCTTCTCCGCCCACCACCGTAACGTGCTCATGCGGTTCTTCATCGTCGCATTCGAGATCCCGTCCGCGCGCCACTTCTGCACTAGCGCCTCGACGTGCTTCGGCTTCAGACTGTCCGCATGCATCTGCCGAAAGCCCAGCTCCTGCAGCTGGTTCGCGGCCAGGTTCAGGATGCGCATGCGATCCGCCTGTGTCGCAAAACTTCCATCATGGTTTCGATCACACATCTGCTTCAACTCGTAGTTCAGGTTGCGCATGTCGCACCTCGGTGTAGTAGGGTCGGGTAAGTGTTTTTTGCCGCCCAGCTCGCCTTGACGAGATGGGGAGTTGAAGGCAACGGGACACCACTCCCGTGTATGCGGTTGCTGCGCTGCTTGCCCACGCCGCATGCGTGTGTGGCGCCGCTGCCGGCGTGGCCGGACAGCGGGGACCAATAACCCAGGGTCCATGGAGTGCACCTTGTGCACGAGTCGGCTCCCGAGGGAGCAAGGGGACGGCAAGCAGGTTCAGTGAGCCTGGTGAGTGCGAGGTCGAAGCTCGTCACTTACCTTCGTCACTTGCGGCAATCACCCTGCGTGCCAAGCAGGACGCTAGCGATAGCGCGTCGTCACTGGCAGCCGGGCCGCCAGTAACGACGCGCGGGACACGCACGTGGCCACAAGGAGAAGTACGCCTCGTGCGTGCTATCGCCCGCTGCAAGCAGGGTGGATGGAAAGCAGGCTCGCGGCCTGCGGACTGAGAGCGCGGTGCGTCGTGCGCAACCGCGGTGCTGAAGTGGCAGTCGATGCTGCCTGGAGTGTCAGCCGGTTCTTGACCAGCTATCGAGAAGGCGCGTTACGAGCGCAACGCTTGGGGCGATCCCAAGAAGTGGCGGGGCGATCCCGCCGGGTTTGCATCGTCCATGCTGCCAGATCAGGATGACGAGCGAACGCAGAAATGCCCCTCCAAACAAGCGACATTTTTTGAACTCAGTACGACCAAGACCCTCCGATACACGTAAGGAGAATACGATCATGGAACAGCTACTTACCGATGTGCTGCTCGCCTTCGACGCCGTATCCGTCGTCGTTATCATCTGGCTGGTCATTGGCTGCTATCGGGGTATCAAGGCCGAGCCACGCGCGTGAAGGAGTCGACGTCCTACTCGCTAGGATGAGCCAACTGTGCGCCGACACGCGCTACCGCCGAACGCTGGGAAGTTTGGCGTCCCAATGCAATCCATCACGAGTTTCCGTCTCAGGGGGCAGTACTAGCATCCCGTCACGTAATGGTCGAAGTTGGTCCGGTTGTCTTCCAGACCAAAAATAAGTTTCATCGAAGGCCGCAGGGCCGGTCGGAGGGCTTTCTGGAGCGAACCAATGAACGTATATATACTCTAGCCGTTTCCCTTTGCTATCAAAGTTCCTTACGGTTTGGAAAATCTTTTCGTATCTACGTGCTTCGACCTCGTCACCGTCCACCGCCTCCAGTCCAATATGAATCAGTCCCGGGCGGTCATTTGGAAGCTGTTTCGTGGCGTCAGCTAATCGCTTAACGACGTCTCTTGCCTTACGATCGATAGCCGTATCACTAGTGCTCTCCCAATCGAGCACAATGGCTTGTTGACATCCTTCTACATATAAGGGGTTGTCGGCCATCTTCACGTTGAGTAACTGGATAACGTTAGCGTTACGTTTGTACCTGCCAGTAAGCAGCTCCATCATTCTGGAACTGTGTATGGCTACGTCGTCAGTCCGTAGTAAGCGTGTAAGCGGTCTCAGGTCCAGAGTCCCGATTACGCCAGCACCATATTGGTCATCCCATTCATGTCTTTTTAGGACACCACTTTGTAGCCACTGCCCTGCTTGGTACGCAAGATATTCGCTGGGGACTTCACAGAGTTCCGAGCGAAAGTGTACTTGCGCGAGTACGCTGAGGCCCCGTCGTTGAAGGTCACGTGCGGTAGGGAGCCAGAGCTGCCGCGCAGATTGGCGTTCGCGATCTGTGTACTCGCCAGTTTCCATTCGCTTACACTCAACGGCCCATTCCCGCCCACCCACGGAAACGTCAAAATCGTGCGTCTTCCTGTTCCCTGGACTCTCGGTGAGGAACCGCACGCCTGCCCCTTCTCGACAGTAGGCGGCGGCGACCAACAGCTCAAATAATCCCCCGTTCGGTTGCGCTCGCTCACCATCAACTAGGCGTCGAATTCGAGACTCTACGCCGGGTACTGACTGAAGCAATGTAATACTGCGGCCAATGGCGCGGAAGATCGGAACCACGCGACTGCCGTAAATGAAGTCGTAGACCATTGGATGGTCCATGCTGCCTTGAGCAAGAAAAAGGTACCAAGCGAGTTGATCCTCAGTAGCGAAAAATCGGTTGTCGCCAGAGGCGCCCGGAGCTGATTGTCCAGACGCGGCGTTGACAAATCGCTCCAGCGCGGCAAAACGCCGGCGCTTCCACTCACCTTCACGCATAAAGGAAGTCAGCCATTCCACCGCAATTCGTACGTCGGGATCGTCGGCTACATCCGGTAGGCGAAGGTCGGTCTCAAAAAAGTCTGGTGAGATCCAGATACCGTTTGGTTTCGAGTTCACGATGTTGTGCCCTGGAGAATACCGTCGTCGTCAAAAAAAAGTGAACTCACCCTAACGTCCTACTGCCGCCAAGCAACGCTCAACATACTTCAGCTCCTCGTTTAGTTCGACCTGACGTTTCTTGAGCCCG
The DNA here is from genome assembly GCF_004614185.1 of Zemynaea arenosa. GTDB lineage: Bacteria > Pseudomonadota > Gammaproteobacteria > Burkholderiales > Burkholderiaceae_D > Telluria > Telluria arenosa. The sequence goes on from NZ_SPVF01000220.1 coordinate 14,555, forward strand.
GCTAACCGAAGTTGCTGAGCATGCTGAACCTCAAGGGGAGCTCGATCAAGACGGGCAATTCCAGCTTCATGCACTGCTATTCTTTGGGTTACCTCCTCCAGCAATGCGTTGCACGAAGTCTTCTTCTTTTCAGGGAACAGCTGGCATTCGAACAGGCGAATTGCATCATAAATCCTAAAGACCTCCACGCTGGTTTTTGAATGAACGAAATTAAGGCTGCTTTCGTCGAAAGCATGATGTTCTTGGTTCTGTCCACTCCAGTTCACCAAGTCCTGCTTGATAACTTCAAAGTAGGTTCGATCATAGGCTATGACTGGCTCGACCAAGCCAAAAGTCCTTCCGAGACTGATCTGCAGGTAGATGCTCTTTTTGACGGCGGACTTGGTGAACTGTGCGGTGACACTCACTGAGTTATCGATGCAGTACTCAATGACCATGGACTCAAACCAAATCCGGCAGTAGATCAAGGCTTGACGAATGTCATACGCCGACAGAGCGCGGTACACTTTCTCTTGAAAGCCCCCTGCGTAATCAACCATGACGATGCCCATATTTGTGTAGCTGAGAACCGTGCTTCGATGCTGATCCGCCTGCGGATGACGATCAGCAATGATGCAAAAACGTTCCCAAAACAGGCGATCGTGCGTTGTTATGATCATCTGGGTGCCACGCAGGTACGGATCCGCAAACAGCAAGTCGATGATGTTTGAGCGGTGGTCGCTGTCGATCGCGTTTACTACGTCATCGAAGACAATCAGTGGCAATCTATTCTTTTCGGCCATTGCCAGCAGTAAGGAAAGCCCCAGGGCACGTAAGTGACCCTCGCTTAAGACCGAGAAAGCATCAAGCGACTGTCCCGTACTATCGGCGATCTTGATTCGGTACGCTTCATTGTCCTTCTCAAACTTCAGCCCATGAATGCGCTCATGATCGCAATCGTGGTTGTTGATGGCCTTATAGTATTCTGCGGCTTTCTCTTCTATTCCAACAATCCGTGACCGTTCATGGCTGAGCTTGTACGCCAACAGGTCGCTGTAAAGGTTTGCGTACTCTATCTGCAACTGCTCTACGAGCTGGTTGAAGCGGGCATTGCCCATTTCGCTGGTTTTTAGTGCTGTGCGCTGGTGCGCGAGCCCCGAAAGCTGCGTACTCAGTTCTTTTAGCACCGCTAGAGCTTCTCGCTTTTCATCGAAGAGTCCCTTGAGCTCGTCCGCGAGTTCCTGGAGGTGCGCTACCTCTGCCGACAAACGCGTCGACTGCGCACTTGCCGAGACAAACTCTTTCCACTTTCGATCACATGCACTAGCGTACGCTCTCATGCCTGCTTCATCGGCAGCCATCAGATCAACTAATCTGCTGACGACTTTTTCCGCTGCCGCGGCGCGATCTGTTCCGTTGTTGAAAAGGCTAAGCTCGTGACGGATACCATTTAGTGAAGAGGGCAACGGCACGCCCAAATGCACATTTTCATCTATCGCAGCGATGGTTGTATTGATTGTGATTGCGAGCTGGATCATTCTTTCCTCCACTCGCACCTTCGAAGCCGCAAGTCTGTCCAGCATGCCAAATTTTGCCAGTTCTCGACTTGCCCTCTTGAACGGGTCCTCAACAACTTGGTTCAAAGGCGTCAAGCAGGCTGGACATGAGTCATGTTTCTCGACCGCGATTACCTGAAGTGCTTCGTAGACCGCACGGTAGTTCACCGCCAGAACGTTTCTCAACAACGTTGCGTCGATGTCCCGCTTCCGCTGCAGCAATCTGATTCCGACTCGAACAGCCTGTTCTATGCGGTTGAATTTTAAAATAAAGGGAGGACGCGCGAGTCTCAGGATTTCAACTTTGCGCGTCTTAAGCTCCGATAGCTTTTGAAGGCGTGCGGCTCTCGCCTTAACGGCAAACTGTTGATCAAGCCCCAGACCTAAACGCGCACATACCTGCGCGTTGACGCGACCAATGTTCTCTCGATGAACACGTCTTTGTTCGAGGAGGCTTTTTGTTGCTGCTTCGATGGCGTGCATCGCCTCCGTCTTAGTCGGACGAAGGAGGCCTTTTAGATTAAAGCTTTCTGGCTTCACGAATCGTGATATCACTTCTTGAAGCTCTTCGAGGCCGAAAAGGGTCGCAATAACGTCACTCTCTGCGCTACCCGTGTCCTTAGATCCCAGCAGCGAAAATTCCTGAAGGCGATTGCGGTCGATGAAACAACTCGACCAAGCCAGGCTCTTAGCGACTGGCTGACGGTCACGAGTAGTAAGCTGCAGCTCAGCCTTTTCGGCGCCTCTTTTGATATATTGTTTGATCTTGGTCTTACGACGATCAGCTTCCTTAATGTGTCCAGTCGTTGCAAATTCCAAAGCTTCGCAGAGTGAGGTCTTGCCCCCGCCGTTGGGAGCATAGAAGATGTTCTTGATCTTGCTGAATTCAAGACGTGTGCCGTTGTCATCAATGCCGAGCGCCCCGAACCCTCGAAAATTTTTGACCTGCAGAGCGGCTAGCGGGCGAAAGCCAGACGGAGTAGTTGCTTCCAGTTCTGGGCGGCGATCAAGGACTCTCTTGAATCGGACTGCCATGCGTTGGTAATCCATACTCAACAGCGTGGCATCTGTGGATGTCAAGTGCAGTTTGATATGGTCCGAATATCGGCCCTTGCTCTGCACTCCCTTATACATGCACCATAGTAGAGCTAAGTAAGCATTCGACTTACCGCACAAATTGTGCTTGGCGAAGCTCAGCAGGTACTGACTCATAATCGCTCCTTGGCCACGGCCGGAGGCCGCACAAAACATGTGATTGCAGTATATCAACTACGAGGCCATCTACTGACATGGATCTGCTCGACCCGACAGATTTTTGCCGCGCAGGCGAATGTCGCCAGCGTAGAGAGACAGGCAACAGCTGATCGGGTTAAGCCTTCCTCCTGCTTGTACTGTAGAATTGCTGTTTCAACAATAGGTTTATTTCCATGTCTATTGCTTCCGATATCGAACGTTTTTTTGCGGATCGAACGGTCCAAGGTGTGATCGAAGCTTCGCGCGAGACGCAGCCTTTGCGCATCTGCTATCCAACTGAAGTGCCAGTATCACGTTTTCTAGCTTGGTTGCTCGATCCAACCGAGGGACATGGACTCAATGGGATGGTCTTGCGCAGGTTGCTGACAGCTTGTTGGGATACCGCGCCCGCCTCAGCTTTATCGCTGAATCAACGACGTCAGATCGCGCCGAGCCGGTTAGCCACGCAATCGTTTGCCGACGTGGTTATCGATCGAGAGGTGAAACTGACCGCAGCCTCCGGCCGCTTAGACGTCCTAGTTCTAATACCTGGCATGCGGTTGCTGGTAGCGATTGAAAATAAGTTCGGCGCAAGGGAAAGCGCGAACCAGTTACAGCGATACCGGGACGCACTCGATGAACAGTTTCATGAGTGGCACCGGGTGCTGATCTACCTGGACCTGAATGGAGCTCAACCAACTGACCCATCATGGATCGGTCTAGACTATGACTGGTTGATCGACGAGCTTCGTATTGCGGAGAAATCGACGTGGCTGGGCGAGGAGCCTCGCCGTTCGATACAAGAATTTCGGCTTGCGATTGATCACAGCGGCTTTGCGGAAGAGCTACCAGGCATTGAAGAACACCAGCTTTTGGACATGGTCCTGAACCATCAGGCTGTCTTTGAAATAATGGGAGCTTGGAGTCGAAGCAAGGCGTCACGAACTAGATTAGGCGCTGATATCTTCGCGGGGCCTGACCCGGTTCAGCGACTCTTCCCAGTATACTGCCGCCGCTCACACCTATGGCAGAATTGCATTCCACTGATCGCCTACGCTGCTCTTCGAAAAGCGGCGCGCGATCGTTTCGCTGACTTGGCTTGGGACCCAAAGCGCAGCGCTTTCTATTTTACCCTTAAGCGCTGGGATGGGCTTAAGCGCGAGGGTCCTCGTTACTGGCCCATACAGGTGATGGTACGCGAGCAGTTTGGTGTACCTGCAAACGAGCGGTTCGTCGTGAGCTCATTGCTCCACTTCGGCTCCTTTGATGAGTCGCACGTCGAACAAGCGCGCGCCATCGCAGTCGCAATGCGCAGAGAGCGAATGAGCGGACGAAAGATGGCGACCGGCGTGCAAACTGCTTCGCTTCGGTCCGACTACGCCAACAACCAGCAAGCGGCTGCTGTCCTTTTGTGCGATCACTTGGATGAACTCTCAAGTCGTTTTGCTTCGCTCGCCAACGTTTCTAGCATAGGGTAGGCATGGCAAAACGAATTTTCTCCTCTGCCGAGAGATACGCGATCTACACCGTCCATGGCGAAAAGTGCTACATGTGCAACACGCCAGTTGATCTGGAGGGCTTCGAAGTCGACCACGTAATTGCTGAATCTCTTGAGAACGATCCTGATTTGCCAAGAGTACTTCAACTACTGGGTCTGCCCGCCGAGTTCGATATTCAGTCTTACGAGAACTGGTTGCCTGCGTGTGGCCGTTGCAATAATTTTAAGAGGAATAGCGTCTTTTCACCGAGCCTTTTGCTCTCACTTCAGTTGGAAAAGGCGAACAAGAAGGCTGAGGAAGCACGGAAGTTGGCAGAAAAAAAAGTAACTGCGCAAATGGTATCAAGGGCTATGAACACCGTTAAGCGTGCTCTTGTTGCTGGCAGAGCCGATCGTTCCGCAATGGCTGAGTTCGCTGAATTCATAAATTTTCACACCGAAAATCGGGTGTCAGAAATGATCGGGAAGCCAATCTTGTTTGAACCTGGTCTCGAGCTCGTGAGCGAGCAGGGCGGCATACGGTTGGTGCGCGGTGCCTACGGCGTCGGTGCCGGTCCTGCCGCCGATGACGTTGGTTGGGGAATGCGTTGCGTCTGTGGCTCGCCTTATTTCAACGGGTCTCGATGCGTCCGATGTGGACTCATGGACGACGACTAAAGGTTGAGATTAGGGAACGATCGCTCTCCCGTCCGCTGGGGCCGTATGGGGAGCCAGCAACCTCGACTTGACGAATTTCGCGGATGTCCAAGTGTTCTGCCGGGCACGGTTGAGCGGTAGTGAATATGCGGAACATTCCTACGTGGCCGTACCTCTTTCTTCGATAGGTGCCGACGGTTTTTTTGTTTGCTGGCCATGAACTTGGGAGGTAAAGTGACGTCAAAAGGTGGAACAAAAGGTGGAAAGAGAAGTTTTGGCCCCTCGTTTTCACTCTATAGTTCGGTTTCCACCGCTTCCGCCATATTCGACCTTTGGTATCCCGGCAGGCCGTCCCTCGATTTTCAACTGGGCAGGCGCGTGTCGCGCGCAATCATGTCCTGAAGCGCGACGCTGGACACGGCTGGACTGAAGTAATTGCCCTGGATCTGATCGCAGTCGTGGTCGCGCAGGAAAGCTAATTGGTCCTGCGTTTCGACGCCTTCCGCGATCACCTTCAGCTTGAGGCTATGGCCGAGGGCAATGATGGCGCGCATGATCACCGCATGGTCGTCGTCACTTTTGACCAGGAACGAGCGGTCGATCTTGATGACATCGACCGGGAATTTCTGCAGATACGACAGGCTGGAGTAACCAGTCCCGAAGTCGTCAATCGAGAGGCGCACGCCCATCGCCTTCAGATCGGTGAGCGCTTCCATGGCCTCGGCCGGGTTGTCCATCAGCTGGCTTTCGGTAACTTCGAGTTCGATCTGCTCCGGCGCGACCTCATGGACCTTGAGGATCTCGGCCAGGTGCGCCACGAACTCGCGCTGGCGCAACTGGCGCGCGGCCAAGTTGACGGAAATGACGAAGTCGCTCGGGCCGGACCCGCGCAGCTGCTGCAGCGCGGCACAGGCTTCGCACAGCACCCAGTCACCGAGCGGCACGATCAGGCCGGTCTGCTCGGCCACCGGAATGAAGTTGGCGGGCGCCAGCAAGCCCTGCTCGGGATGATTCCAGCGCACCAGGGCTTCCGCGCCGATCATCCGTCCGGACCGCAAGTCCACCTTGGGCTGATAGTAGAGCAGCAGTTCGTGCCCGCGGATCGCGCGCCCCAGACTGGCCTCGAGCAGCAGGCGCTGGTGCACTACCTGGCTCAGCTGAGCGGAGTAGAACTGGCAGTTGTTCTTGCCCAGCGACTTTGCGTGGTACATGGCGGCGTCGGCGGCACGCATCACGCGGTCGACGCTGTCGCCGTCGCGCGGAAACAGGGCCACGCCGATGCTGGTGCCCGGCACGATCTCCTGGCGGCCGAAGGGGACCGGCATCACGATGCTGCGCCCGATGCGGTCGAGCAGGGCGCCGATCTCGGCCACGTGCTGCTGGTCCTTGATCACCAACACGAACTCGTCGCCGCCGACGCGCGCCACGGTGTCGGTCTCGCGCATGCAGTCGCGCAGGCGCCGGGCGATCTCGCGCAGGACCGCATCGCCAGCGTCATGGCCGAAGCTATCGTTGATGTGCTTGAAGTTGTCGAGGTCGAGGAAGGCCAGGGCGCCGATGCCGCCGTCGCGCTGGGCCTCGCTGATCGCGAGGTGAAGCTTTTCCTGCAACAAGGTCCGGTTGGCCAGGCCGGTGAGGGCATCGTGGTGGGCCAGGTGGCGCAGGCGGCGCTCGTAATGCTTGGCCGTGGTGATGTCGTTCAGCACGCCGACGAAGTGTGTCACCTCGCCGTCCCCGTTGGCGACGGGGTCGATGCGCATCTCGTTCCAGAACACCTCGCCGTTCTTGCGGACGTTGCGCAGCACCGCGCGCACGCCCTGGCGGCGCGCCAGCGCCTCACGGATACGCTGGCGTTCATTGACATCGACCCCGTCGGCCTGCAGGAAGCGCGGATCGCGCCCGCGGACCTCGCTCAGCGTGTAGCCGGTGATGTGTTCGAAGGCCGGGTTGACGTATTCGATGTGGTTTTCGGTCCCCACGCAGCAGGTGATGATGATCGCGTTCACGCTCGAATAGATGGCGCGCTCGCGCAGCCGCAAGCCATGCTCGGCCTTCTTGCGCTGGGAGATATCCAGGCCCGTGCCAAACACGCAGGGCAAGCCGCCCAGGCTGGTGCGTGCGCAATGGAACAGCAGGGCGGTGCGCTTGCCTTCCTTGCCGATCATCTCCGCTTCGTGCGAGGAGGCGCCGTGTTCGAAGGCTTCCATGATGCTCTGCACGATGCGGGGGCGGTCGCGCTCATTGAAAAAACTGAGTACGTCGTCATTTGGCATGTCCTCGCACGGACGTTCGAGCGCATCCTCAAGCTGATGGTTCCAGAGCAGCAGCCGGCGGCTCTGGTCAATGACGTAGAAGAGGCAGGGCAGGACCTCGATCAGCTCGGCCACCGGCACGTCCTGTACCAGCGCGTAGCGCGACGGCACGGTGGGGCTGCGGGGAATCACGATCACGGTATGCGACACGGGCTGGCCCGGGCCGACGGCTTGCCGTGCTACCGTCAGCCGGACCGGTACCTGGCGGCCGTCCATGCAGCGCAGCGTGCCGGTCGATTCGATGTCGATCCGCTCCTCGATCGGCAGCGGCGCATTCGCGGCGTCATCGAAAGCGATCAGGTCGTCGAGGTGGCTGCCGCGGATGTCGGCCGGAGTGTGGCCGGCCAGCTTCTCGCAGCCCTTGTTCCAGTTGATGATCGCACCGTCCGCATCGACCACGAAGACCGCGAGCGGCAATGGCGAAACGTTCATTCAGCCCTCCTGTGCAATGCGCCTCACACCGCACTGCAGGAGCTAATTGTCCATCAAAGCGCAGATTGATGGCGCTTTGAACAACACCCATGAACTCGAATCGACGTCGGGGTGGCGGCGCAGCGCCGCGGCGAGCAACCAGGCGCCTCGCAAGAAATACCATGACGAACGGCGTCGCGATGTACGGCATGACCGTGAACAGCCACGTGCTTGACGGGCGCTAGCGGCGCGTCCCGCGCTGCAGGGTCAACCGGCGTGCGCGGCGGTGACCGCTTCTACAAATGCCGCAAACGGCGGCGTGCTCCGCAAGTCGAACCCCAGGGCGGCCGCTTCGGCAAAGGTGCGGGTCGCGTTCCAGCCGTGCACGCGGGCGCGCGCGAGCGCCAGCAGCAGGGCCGCGCGGGCGCCGGTGGCGCAGTGCAATAGCACCGGGCCTGGCAGGTCGCGCAGCAGGCGGGCGAAGTTGTCCACTTGCGCGGGGCGCAAATCCATCCGGTCGATCGGGAGGGCGGCGTAGCCGAGTCCGTGAGCACGTGTCTGCAGCTCGTTGGTGCCACCGGTCTCGGCGGGCATGCGCAGGTCCAGCACGGTGCGGATGCCGCTGGCCGCCGCCGCGGCCAGGTCGGCCCCGTCCGGCTGGGGGCCGAGAAACAGCACCGGGGTGAGGCAGGTGTAGCTTGGCATGGCGGGTGTCTCCTTGCTGGCCTCAGCCGCCGTGCGGCAGGCCGAGATTCTGGTTGGCCGGGACGGCGACCTCGATCATCTTGGGCGGGGGCAGATTCAGAGCGCCCATCAGCTCAATGAATTCATCCTGGCTGCGCCCCGCCACGCGCGCGTTGTGCGCCTTTTCCCATCCGATGGCCGACACGGTCTGGCCGCGGTAGTCATGGCCGGGCCAGACCAGCGTGTCGTCCGGCAGAGCGAACAGCTTGCCCACGATGCTGTCGTACAGCGCGCTGGCGCTGCCGCTCTGGAAATCGCTGCGGCCGCAGCCGTTGATCAGCAGGGTGTCCCCGCTGAACAGGTTGCCGCGCCAGACGAAGCTCATGCTGCCGGCCGTGTGGCCGGGCGTGTGCAGCACGCGGATCTCGTCGGCGGCGCCAAAGCGCAGCACGTCGCCATCGTGGAGCTGCACATCGGCGGGCGGAATACCGCACCCGGACGGTACCGCCGCCTGGGCGCCGGTGGCCGCGCGCAGGGCGCCGGCGGACGTGATGTGGTCGGCATGCGCGTGGGTTTCCAGCACGTACACCAGTTTGAGGCCAAGCCGGCGCAGATGGTCCAGGTCGCGCTCGTACTGGCGGTCGACGGGATCGATCAGTACGGCGTCCCGGCCGCCGGCCGCGATCAGGATATAGGTGTAGGTCGATGATTCTGCGTCGAACAGTTGAATCGGGAGATGCATGATGACTCCTTCAGAAGATGAGATCAGGCCAGGGCCTTGACGAGCATGCTGACGGCAACGGCGGCCGTCAGGACCGCAAAACCGGTTTGCAGCGTGGGACCGCTCAGCCGCCGCGCCAGCGGACGGCCGCCCAGCATGCCGGCCAGCGCGCCCGCCGCGAAGGGCAGGCCGACTTGCCAGTCGAGGGTGCCCGCGATCGCGCTCCCCGCGACGCCGGCGGCGGACACGAGGCCAATGACCGCCAGCGAGGTGGCCACCGTGGATTGCATGTCCAGATCCGTGTAGCGGCGCAGCGCCGGCACCATCACGAAGCCGCCGCCGACGCCCAGCAAGCCGGACAGCAAACCGGCGGCGCTGCCGGCGAGGGTCAGCACGCGGGCGCAGGGAGCAGTCCAGATGAAGCGGCCGGTGCCGGCGTCGCGCACGCACGGGTGGCCGGTGGGCCGGTGAGCAGAGGTCAGCCCACGGGCTTGGCGCAGCGTGCGCAGCGCAACGTGCATCAGCACCAGGGCAAACAGGACGCTGAGCCAGCGGTTGCTCATGTGATGGGCCAGCCACAGGCCCGCCGGCGCCACCAGGACGCCGGTCACGGCCATCAGGCTGGCAGCCCGGTAGCGCACCACGCCGTGCCGCAGGCCCAGCAGCGCGCCCAGGAGCGCGGCCAGGCCGACCGATAGCAGGCCGATCGGGCCGGCCTGCGCCACCCCCAGCCCGACGCCAAACACGAGCGCCGGGACCGCCAGGATGCCGCCCCCGGCGCCGGTCAGCGCGAGGATCAGGCCGACGGCTGCGCCCAACAGGAGGGCCAGAGTCATACCGGTGTCCCGCGCTGGGGTGCTGCCGCCGTGGCCGGCCGTGGCTGCAGCAGTTCGAACAAACCCATGCCCACCAGCATGGCGCTCACGAACAGGACTGGCTTGACTCCGCCTGTGGCGAGCGACGCCAGCGCCGGGCCGGGACAGAAACCCGCCAGTCCCCAGCCCGCGCCAAATGCGAGCGAGCCCAGCACCAGGCGCCGGTCCAGGTCCCGGCTGGTAGGCAGGCGCATCGGGCCGCCCAACAGGGCGACGGGGCGCCGCGCCGCCAGCCGGAAGGCGAGCCAGGCCACGGCGATGGCACCGGCCATCACCAAGGCGAGCGACGGATCCCAGGCGCCCGCCAAGTCGAGGAAACCCTGGACCTTGGCCGGATCGGTCATGCCGGCCACGATCAGTCCGACGCCGAACAGCAGGCCAACGAAGAGTGCGCTGATGAGATGCATGGCGGTCTCCTTACGCGAATACATGCCGCACCAGATACACGGTGGCGAATCCGGCGGTCATGAAGGCTGCGGTCGCGACCAGGGAGCGCGGCGAGAGCCGCGAGATGCCGCAGACGCCATGGCCGCTGGTGCAGCCGGAACCATAGCGCGTCCCCAGGCCCACCAGGAGGCCCGCCGCGACCAACGTCAGCGGACTGGCCGCAATCTGGGTGACCGGCAGCGGACGCCACAACTGGTAGAGCAGGGGAGCCGCCACCAGCCCGCCCACGAAGGCGAGGCGCCAGCCGATATCGCCGCGGGCTGGCCGCAGCAAACCGCCGAGGATGCCGCTGATGCCGGCGATGCGGCCGTTCAGCAGCACGAACACCGCGCTGGCCAGGCCGATCAGCATGCCGCCCGCCAGCGCCGCCATCGGGGTGAAGTGGGTCCAGTCAACGTTCATTTGGGGCCTCCTTGTTGCGGTTGGCAGTAAATTCCGTAGAGCGTGTTGAGGATCGCCAGCGCATCCGGGCTGGCGATGCTGTAGAAAATCTGTTTGCCTTCCCGGCGGGTGCTGACCAGCGCCTCTTCGCGCAGCACAGTCAGCTGCTGGGACAGGGTCGGCTGGCGAATGCCGGTCATCCGCTCAAGGTCGCTGACGCAGAACTCGCCTTGCGTGAGCTGGCACAGCAGGAGAAGGCGGTCCGGGTTGGCGAGCGTCTTCAACAGGGCGCTCGCTTGGCCGGCGGCGGCTTGCAGGGCAACGAGGTCGATGGCTGGCATAGGTATCTCAGGAAGGTTCAGGCCTTCATTATACCTACAATGAATATATAATTCAATAGAATGTTGGACGGTCGTGTGGGACGCCCGACGCCACATCAGGCTGACGCCTGGCGGGCTTACAGGCGGGCGTCAGCAGTCGCTTCCGACCTTTGATCCGGACGCGGATACAGCCAATCGAACAACAGGGTGGCCGCGATCATGCCGGCCAGCTGCGCCAGCACGAAACCAGGCACGTCGGCCGGGCGGATGCCAGCGAAGGTATTCGTCAATGCGCGCGCGAGCGTCACTGCGGGATTCGCAAACGAGGTGGAGGCCGTGAACCAGTAGGCGCTGGTGATGTACAAGGCCACGGAAGGCGCCACCGCGGCCGGTTTGGAGCGCGCACAGGCGATGATCGTGGCAATCAAACCGAATGTCGCCACGCCTTCGCTCCACCACTGCGCGTGGCCGGTGCGCGCATGCGTGGACGCCATGAACACCGGCTCTCCAAACATCGCGTGGGCACACGCCACGCCCGCCAGTGCGCCCAGGATTTGGGCGGTCACGTACGGCACTACCCAGCGGCGCGGCAGGTTGCGCTGCCAGGCTTCGGAGAGGGTCACTACTGGATTGAAGTGGGCGCCCGAGACCGGGCCGAACACATGGATCAGCACCAACAGCCCGGCGCCCGTGGCGATGGCATTTGCGAGCAGGGCTACGGCCGTATTGCCCGCCGCCAGCCGCTCGCCCATGATGCCCGATCCCACTACGATCGCGAGCAGCATCGCGCTGCCCAGCGCCTCCGCGACCATGCGGCGCATGAACGTCATACCGGCATGCTCCCGATGTGGCGCAGCGCCGCTTCAATTTCGGACGCTGACATCGTCTCCAGCGGCAGCGCCACCATGGATTCGACGCGCCGCTCGATCTGTTGCCGGATGCGTGCAAAGGCGGCGCGCTTCTCGTCGTCGGTTCCTGCGGCTGCGGCTGGGTCTTCGAAGCCCCAGTGCGCGGTGGCCGGGAAGCCTGGCCATAGTGGGCAGGTCTCGCCCGCCGCGTTATCGCACACGGTGATGATCGCGTCCATCGCAGCAGTTCCGGCCTCTCCGAACTCGTCCCAGCTTTTGCTGCGCAGGCCCGTCGTCGGGTAGCCCATCGCCTGCAGCTGCTCGATCGCGAACGGGTTGACGCGCCCGGTCGGCTGGCTGCCCGCGCTGAAGCCGCGAAAGCGCCCGCCGCCCAGCTGGGACACGAGCCCTTCGGCCATGATGCTGCGCGCCGAGTTTCCGGTGCAGAGAAACAGTACGTTGTACGTCTTGTGAGTCATGTTGTCCAATCTGTTAGTCGAGCCGTTTCACCATGCACGCCGCCTGCGCGGGGCACAAGCTGGAAAATTCCGTGGTGGCCTGCAGGGCTTGCGGCGCAGAGTTTCTGGTGACGGTTTGATACCCGAGGTGTTTGAAAAAATCGGCAGCCGTGGTGGTGAGCAGGTACAGGGCATCGACCCCGTGGGTACGGCCGTGGTTCTCGATGGCGGCGACCAGCCGCTTGCCCAAGCCGCTGGCACGCAGTCCGGTACGCACTGCAAGTGAGCGGACCAATGCGTTCGCGCCAAGGCGCTCCAGGCCGACCGTTCCGGCCAAGCCGTGGGTGTCTTCCGCAACGAGGAAATCGGTGAGGTGTCCTGGTCCAATATCCTCATGGGGGAGACGGCAATCCTTCAGCAACGCGACAACCGCTGGCAGGTCATCGCGCTGCGCCGGGCGCACCGTCATTTCGTTCAGCAGCATGCCGCGGACTTGCTTTCCTGTTTGGGAACGCAGCACGCGCCCTTGTCGCTGGGGCCTGCCAGGGGGATGCAGCAGGCCCCCTCGGCACTCTGCGCCGGCTGCGCATCCTCGCCGAAGACCGGGATTGAATCGAGCGTATGGAAGGTTTCCCACGCCACGCCGCTCGGGTCATTGACCCAGTATTTGTCGGACTTGGCGTAGCAGCACGCGGCCTCGGTTTCCTCCAGCATCGGCGTCTGCAGCTTGACGAGGCGGGCCTGCATCTCGGCCAGTTCTTCCGCCGACTCGACCTGCACGCCCAGGTGATTGAGGCCAGCCTCGCGGCCACGCTGCGAGATCGCGAAGTTCACCCGCGGATCGTCGAGCATCCACTTGGCGTAGTCCGGCTTCACGACCGACGGCGCAGTGCCGAACATGGTCGAGTAGAAGTCGATGCTGGTTTGCAGCTGATCGACGGAGACGTGGACGTGCAGGCGTTTCATGGCTGGACTCCTTCAGGGTTGGGGCAACATGCCGAGGTGGCGGGGCTGCAAGGATTCCCACCACAGCAGTTCTCTGTGAGGAAGCCGAGCAGTTGGTTCATGGTGTCGAAATTGGCGGCGTAGATCAGCGAGCGGCCGGCCTTGGTTTGGGTGAGCAGCTTCGCCTGGCTGAGTTCCTTGAGGTGGAACGAGAGCGAGGACGCGGGCAGGCCCAGCACCTCGGCGATGCGGGTGGGAACCATGCCCTCCGGTCCGGCTTGCACGAGCAAGCGGAATACCGCCAGCCGGGATTCCTGGGCGAGCGCAGCAAGCGCGGCAATGACAGAGGCGTTATCCATGGTTCGATATCCGTGGAACTATTTGATTTGATAATATTCGAAATATCGAATAACGCAAGCAGTCGTCAGATGCGACAATGATTCAGCCTTGATCACCGGAGTCCACCTTGATTCGTACCGCCACAGTGGCTGACGCACCCGCCCTTGCCGCGATCTACAACCACTACATCCGCGAGACCACGATCACCTTTGAAGAGGAGCCGTTGATGCCTGACGAGATGGCGCGGCGGATCGAATCCGTCCAGGCCAGCGGACTGTCCTGGCTGGTGAGCGAGGTAGACGGCGCGATCGCTGGCTACGCGTACGCGACCAAATGGCGCGAGCGTTCCGCGTATCGGTTTTCGGTGGAGAGCACGGTGTACGTCGCTCCGGAGCGCCAGGGCCAAGGCCTTGGCCGCGCGCTGTACGACCAGTTACTGGCGGCGCTGAAGGATCGCGGCGTGCACACCGTCATCGGCGGCATCGCCCAGCCCAACGAGGGTAGCGTCGCCCTGCATGAAAAAATGGGCTTTCGGAAGGTCGCCATGTTCGAGCAGGTCGGCCAAAAGTTCGGCCGCTGGATCGATGTGGGCTATTGGCAGCTACTGATGGACAAGCCAGAATAATCGGCGTGGACAGCGAACCAGCAAAAAGCAGCAGCCTCAGGTGGAAGGCGGCTTGGTCAGGAAATCGACCAGCGCGTCCAGCGCCCCGCCAGACGCGGCACCCGTGATGCGCGCGCCGCAGCGAAAGAAGTGGCTGGCCGGGCGCGGCTGGCAGTAGACGATGGTGACGAGGAAGCTCGCCGGAATGGACTGGTCCGGCAGCAGGACCTGAAGGACGAACTGCCTCCCCGACGGCAGCAGGCCCGCGTGCAGGAAACCGGCGCCGCTCAGGGAGATATCGATGAGATGCACCGGCGCCGAAGCGGCGCCGGGCGACAGGTCCGCCATGAGCGCCGCAGGTGCAGAGAGCAGCCGCCGCGCGTGTTCGCGCCGCTGGGCTATGGCAATGGAGTCGGAGAGAGTGGCGGGCATCCCCGCCGATTCTACGGATCGTGCAGAGAGTTCCAAGAGGCACACAACGGGACTTCTTGTCAGACCAGTCTGACGCAAGTGCGCGCCGAACCACACGGCCGCTCACCTCACGCTACAATGGATGAATACTACTACCTTCGAGGCCCAGCGTGGCGCGCCCACACGACGACGTGCACCTGCGACACCTGATTGCCGCCACCGCGCTCGGCAACGCCCCCGCATTCCGGGAACTCTACGACGCCACCTCGGCGAAACTGTTTGGCTTCGCGCTCCGTATATTGAAGAAACATGAGCTGGCCGAGGAGGCGCTGCAGGAGGCTTACGTGTCGGTGTGGCATGCCGCGTCCGGCTACCAGCCGCACCTGTCCGCACCGCTGACGTGGATGGCGACCATCGTGCGCAACAAGGCGCTTGACCTGTACCGCCGCGCCAGCGCCGACATCGAACTCGACCCTGGGCAGCTGGACCTGGACATCGTGGCCGCCGTCCCGGATGGCGCCGCCAGTCCGCAGGATCGTGTTCAATTGAGCGACGAGGCACGCGCGCTGGCGGCCTGCATGCAGCACCTGGAAGGGTTGCACCGGCAGGCCATCGGGCTCGCGTATTTCCATGACCTGTCCCACAGCGAGATCGCCAGCCAGCTCCGGCTGCCGATCGGGACCGTGAAGACCTGGATCCGCCGCGGCCTGGACAAGCTGCGCCAGTGCCTGGCCCGGCGGGAGAACGTATGAACATCAAGGACAACCCAGACCTGCAGCAGAAGCTCGCCGCCGAATACGCCCTCGGCACCCTCAAGGGCCATGCCCGCCATCGTTTCGAGGCCCTGCTGCGCGAGGATGCCGCCTTGCGCGCGACCGTCGCGGAGTGGCAGGAAAAGCTGGTGCCCTTGATGGAATTTGCGCCGCCGGCCGCGCCGCCGGAGCGCGTGTGGCACGGCATTGCGGCGGGGGTACGGCCGCGGCGCGGCGCGGCGGGCAGCACCTGGGTGATGCGCTTGTGGCAGACGGTGGCCGGGGCGGCGGTGGCGGCGTCCGTGGTGCTGGCGGTGCTGCTGGTGCAGCGCGGGCAGGAGGTGTCGTACGACCGCATGGCCTCGCTCACGGACGAAAAGTCGAATATCGCGCTGGTGGTGGCGGGCGACAGCCGCCACCAGGCCATGGACGTGCGCGTGGTGGAAGGGGTGACGGTGCCGGACGACCGCACGCTGCAGCTATGGGCGATCAGCAAGGCGGGCCAGCCGCGCTCGCTGGGCATCCTGGCGGACAACCGGCACGCGCGGCTGGCGCTGGATGCCCGCGCCGCCGGAGCGGATGTGGCGCTGCTGGCGATCAGCCTGGAGCCGAAGGGCGGCTCGCCCAATCCGAACGCGCCCACCGGCCCCGTGCTGTGGAAGGGCAACTGGGTGACGCTGTAACCGTGGCGCTCACGCCGTCAGCAGCTGCAGGTTAAAGGCGCGTTCGGCCAGCCAAACCGAGGCTACCAGCATGATGGCCGCGGAGCCGCCGACCAGGACCACGCGGCGGTAGAACCAGGTGCTCCTCATCAGGTATGCAACTGGCAGGAACACCGCGACCAGCGCCAGCTGGCCCATCTCCACACCCAGGTTGAAGCCGACCAGGGAGGCGGCCAGCGCACCCGGCGGCAGGCCAAGGTCGTTGAGCACATTCGCGAAGCCGAAGCCGTGGATCAGGCCGAAACCGAAGGCAGCCATCCAGCGCTGCACGCCGCCCACGGGCGTGATGTTGTTCAGGGCCGCCAGCACCACCGACAGGGCAATCGCGGACTCGACCCAGCGCGACGGCAAAGTCACCACGTGCAAGGCGGCGACGGTGAGCGTGACCGAATGCGCGAGCGTGAACGCGCTGACGATGCGGATCACGTCCAGCGCCACAGCGCGCGGGCCATGGGCTTCTTCCCATTGGTGGCCACGCCACACCAGCACGGCGGGCAGCAGCAGGGACAGCAGGAACAGCACGTGGTCGTAGCCGATCCAGATGTGCCAGATGCCAAGCTTGACGTACGTGAGGAAGCTGGCCACGTCGTTGGTGGTTGGGGCGATGCTCTCCCGCGGGTGGTCGCCGCCGAGGATCAGGTTGGCCGCTGCGGCGCCGTCGCGCGTGAGGCGGACGAGGCCGCGGTGTTGCGGGTCGAGGTCGGCGAACAGGCGGTAGTCGAGGGTAAGGGCGTCGGTGGATCGGGGGCAGTCGGCGGTGAAGCGGAGCACGGTGTAGGCGCCGTCGGTGTGGTTGTCGATCAGCTGTTCGGCAGTGGGAGTTGCGGCGCAGGGCTGGCCGCCTGCGGTGAGCGTCAGGCGCGGCAGGGCGTAGGCGGCGATGGCGGCGTGGTGGCTGCGCACTTCGTCCCAGGTGAGCTGGCCGTCGTTGTTGGTGTCCAGGCCGATGGCCATGTCGAGGTCGCGCAGGGCGATGTCCCATTGGGCGTCGATGCGCTGGCCGTGCGCGGTCAGGGTCAGGTAGCTGTCGCTGGGCTTGTGCGCGTGGGCCGGCGCCGCGCTGGCGAGCAGGATCGCCAGCAGGGCGAGGAGGCGGGCGAGAGTGCGGGTCATGGTGCACCTCCACTGGGTTGG
>NZ_SPVF01000157.1 GCF_004614185.1 Zemynaea arenosa
GCGCGGCGTCGAACAGGCGCAGGTCCACCGCGCCCTGGGGTGTGGCGGGGCCGCACGCAACCGGCCGCAGCCGGCGGCGGCGCGCCGCCTCCGGGGACGGGCTCGGATCGGTCATGCCATACGGAAGACATGCAGGGCCACGCGCGCAGTGTCCTCAGGCGCGCTGAGTCTGGCCCAGTGGGACGTTTGCGACAGCCCTGTCATGCCGGCAGGGACCGCGATGTCGCTGTGGCCGGCCGCGGAACACGGTTGATCCACGCCATCAGCTCGGCCACTGTTGCCGGTTTGCACAGATGGCCGTCGATCCCGGCGGCGGCGACGCGCCGCACGGTGTCCTCGTCGCTCCAGCCGGTCAGCGCCACCAGCAGCGGCGGCACCGGCAGCACCATCGCCCGCACGTGGCGCGCCACGTCGTAGCCGCTGAGGTCGGGCATACCGAGGTCAAGGAACACCACGTGCGGCGCAAACGCGGCCACCGCCGCCACGCCCGCCAGCCCGCCGTTGACCGCCAGGGTCTCGTGGCCGAACGCCTCCAGCACGCTGCCGATCATCTCGGCGGCGTCCCGGTTATCGTCCACGACAAGCACGCGGCATCGGTTGGTCATTGGGGGCCCTCGGCTACAAACCCGCGAGGTTACCGGACTCTGTAGTGATCGTTTGTCGGTATCTTTACGACACCGCTGTCACTGTCGGCACAGTGGCCGGCCGTGTTATGTGCGCAGCCGCACGCCCAGCAGCATTTCATGGCGCACACGATTGCGCTCCCCCTTTCCAAGACAAAGCAGCACTTTAGAATCAATACAAAGAGTGGCTCCCTTCCGCTTACCTGAAAGGTTGTATCGCATGGCGCCCCAGCGTATTCTCACCGGCATTCCTGAACTCGACGCGGTCCTGCGCGGCGGCCTGCTGGAAGGCCGCATCCACCTGCTCGAAGGCCGCCCCGGCACCGGCAAGACCACCATCGGCATGCGCTTCCTGGTGGCCAGTGCGGCCGAGCACCGCCGCTGCCTGTATGTGACCCTGTCCGAGACCGTCGAGGAGTTGCGCGCCACCGCGGACAGCCACGGCTGGCCGCTGGACGGGATCGAGATGTTCGCGCCCGACCTGCTCGGCGCAGGCGACTACGGCGAGCAAACCATCCTGCTGCCCAGCAATGCCGAGCTGTCCCGGCTGATCGACGCCATCGCCGGCGAGGTCGAACGGGTCGGTGCCGAGCGGGTGGTGATCGACTCCATGGCCGAGATCCGCCTGCTGGCCCACGACAGCTCGCATTACCGGCGCCAGATCATCGCCCTGCGCGACCGCCTGACTGCGGCCGGGGCCACCGTGCTGCTGCTGGACGACCTGACGGCCGTCAACCATGAATTCGAGCTGCAAAGCGCCGTGCACGGGGCCATCACCCTGGAGCAGCGCGACCGTTCCTACGGCTCGGCGCGGCGGGTTTTGAAGGTGGTCAAGCTGCGCGGCGCCGACTACCAGAGCGGCTGGCACGACTTCGCCATCCTGCGCAGCGAGGTGCTGGTGTTCCCCAGCCTGATCGCCGAGGAGCATCACCGGCCCTACGAGGTGACCGAACTGACCAGCGGCGTGGCCGGGCTGGACGAGCTGATGGGCGGCGGGCTGCTGTCCGGCACCTCGACCATGATCATCGGCCCGGCCGGCTCGGGCAAGACCACGGTCGCGCTGCAGTATGCACTGGCGGCGGTGGAACGCGGCGGCAAGGCCGCCTACTTCGCGCTGGACGAAGCCGAGATGACCCTGCGCTCGCGCATGATCGAGCGCTTCGGCGTGGAGCACGGGACCAGCGAGCCCCACGGCCTGCTGGTAGCGCGCATCAATCCCTCGCGCATCTCGGCCGGCGCCTTCGTCTGGCGGGTGCGGCGCCGCGTGGAAGACGACCAGGTCGGCCTGGTGATCATCGACAGCATCAATTCCTACCTCGACCTGATCAAGGAGGAACGCACCCTGCTGCTGCAGATGAACGAACTGTTCTCCTACCTGGCCAACATGGGCGTCACGGTGATCATCATCGGCGCCCACTCGGCGGCGCTAGACACCACCCGCGAGCCGGACGCGCTGTCGATCATCACCGACAACGTGATCTCACTGCGCTTCCAGGAGCGCGACGGGGTGATCGAGAAGGCCATCTGCGTGCTCAAGAAGCGGCACGGCCAGCACGCGCGCGACATCCGCCATTTTGTCCTGACCGACGCCGGCTTCGAGGTGACGGGACGTACCAGCTCCCCGCCCTCGGAGCACATGACCGCGCTTGTTCCCTAGCATGCGGGTCGTCGTCTACGCACCCATGGGGCGGGACGCCCACGTGCTCGGCACTCTGATGGAAGCCCTGCAGCTGGACACCCTGGTGTGCCGCAGCGCCGCCGAATTCCAGGGCGCCCTGGATGAGCAGGCGCTGCTGGCCGTCGCCACCGAAGAGGGCCTGGCCCAATGCCTGGGCGACCGGCTGGCCGAGCAGCTGGCCCGCCAGCCGCCCTGGTCCGACCTGCCGGTGATCGCGCTGGCCGACCAGAACGCGCTGCTGCCCGGCAGCGCCACCCGCGCCCTGGCCCAGCTGGGTAACGTCACCCTGATCTCGCGCCCGCTGCGGCGCGAGGTGCTGCTGCTGGCGGTGCTGTCGGCCCAGCGCACCCGCCTGCTGCAGCTGCAGGTGCGCGACCAGATCGGCCAGCTGAATGCCTACGCCGCCGAGCTGGAGCGCCGGGTCGACGAGCGCACCCGCGCCCTGGCCACCGAGGTGCGCGAACGGCGCCAGGTGGAAGCCTCGCTGGCCGAGTCGCGCCGCCTGGAATCGCTGGGGCGCCTGACCGGCGGGGTGGCGCACGACTTCAACAACGTGCTGCAGGTGATTTCCGGCGCGACCGAGCTGATGCGGGTGCTGGACCAGGAGCAGGGTCGCCTGCGCCGCCCGCTGGACGGGGTCGCGCGCGCGGTCGAACAAGGTTCCCGCCTGACCCAGCAGCTGCTCAGCTTTGCGCGGCGCCAGCCGATGCAGATCGCCAGCGTGCAGCTGGGTGAACACCTGGCCGAGATGGCCCAGCTGCTGCGCCACTCGCTGGGCAAGCACATTGCCCTGCACCTGGCGGTGGCGGACGGCCTGTGGCCGGTGCGGACCGACCTGGCGCAGCTCGAAATGGCGCTGCTGAACCTGGTGATCAACGCGCGCGACGCCATGCCCGAGGGCGGCGCGGTAACCCTGGCTGCGCGCAACGTGGCCCTGCCGCAGGACGGCCCCGAGGAGCTGGCCGAGCTGCACGGCGACTTTGTGCTGGTGGAGCTGAACGACGAGGGCGCGGGCATGCCGGCCCAGGTGGCGGCCAAGGCCTTCGAACCCTTCTTCACCACCAAGGCTCCGGGCAAGGGCACCGGGCTCGGGCTGTCCCAGGTGTACGGCTACGCCCAGCAGAGCGGCGGCACGGCCTTCATCCGCAGCGGCAGCAGCGGCACCACGGTGACGCTCGCCCTGCCCCGCGGTACCGGCCCGGGGATGGAAGCGGCCGCGCCGCCCCCGCCCGCGCCCGACGCCGAAGCCCGCTTTGCCGGCCTGCGCGTGCTGTGCGTGGAGGACGACGACTCGGTGGCCGAGGTGGCGCACGACCTGTTCGTCTCGCTGGGGTGCTGGGTGTGCCTGGCGTGCAGCGCCGATGAAGCCATCCTGAGCGACTTCGCCGGGATCGACCTGGTCTTTTCCGACGTCCGCATGCCCGGCACGATGGACGGGATCGACCTGGCCCACTGGCTGGCGCGCACGCATCCGGCCACGCCGGTGGTGCTGGCCAGCGGTTTCATCGGCGACCCGGGGCGGCTGGACGGACTGGATGTCCAGTTCCTGCGCAAGCCCTACACCCGTCAGTCCGTCCTCAAGGCGGCGGCAGCGGCGCTCGTGCGCAGCGCCGGCTCCGGCGAGCGCCAGTAGCGCTGCCAGATGCGGTCGTGATAGGCCACCAGGCCGGGCTGCGCCAGCGCATAGTCCTGCAGCGGACCGGGGAAGGGATGCTTCATCAAGGTGTGCAGCTGGCCAAACAGGCTGGCGTCCACGGTGCTGGGCTGGTCGCCGAACAGGAAGACCTGCCCGTCCAGCAGCACTTGCAGGGACTGCAGCGCGGCGCAGCCCATCGCCACCACCTGCTCCGGCGCAAAGCGGCCCGTCCCTTGCTCCCAGGCCTGGCGCATCTTGCCGCGCCGGACCCGGGGCAGCAGGAGCGGCAGCAGCAGGGGCAGCAGCGGGCGTTGCCAGGCGGCCGCGCTGCGGCTGGCGTAGTCGGCCAGCAGGGGACGGTAGCGGTCGAACCCGGCATCGACGCACCAGCGGCCGTAGAAACTAATGAAATACAGGTGCTTTTCGATGAGGGCCTTGATGGCGTCGGCCTGGGCGCGCTGGAGCGGCGTCAGGTGCTGGTCCGTGAGGGCGCGCGGATCGTGTTCCTGCAGGTGCCGGATGATGAGCGATGAGTCCGCCAGCAGCTGGCCGTCGATGCGGGCCGCGGGCAGCTTCCCGACCGGCATCTCGCGCCGGGTGCCGGTCCGGGTGTCGTAGGGAATGCCCGACATGCGCAGCCAGGTTTCGAGCTTCACGACGAAGGAGCTGATGTCGGGCGTGTCCACGCCCGCCGGGAAACCGTACTTGTAGACGATGATCATGATCCTTCCGCTCCCAGCAGGTTGGACGTCGGGACAGCTGGGCCATATGGTACTCCACCTTTCCCGGTTTCCGAACACCCGCGGCCCGTTTGATCTCGATCATGGCCGGCGCCGGCGGCCCGAGCGCAGACTGCCCGGTGACGTCCACTGACCGAAGGGAGGCATGATGAGCACCTTGACCAAGCTGGCACTCGGGGCGATGGGCCAGCTGCGCGCCCGGCCGGCGCTGGGCGATGCCGCCAGCTTCGTCGAACTGCCCGCCCCGGACCGGCACGGCGGCCAGCCGCTCATGGAAGCCCTGGCGGCTCGCCATTCGGAGCGCGCGTTCGATGCCCGGCCGCTGCCCCTGCCCGTACTCTCCAACCTGCTCTGGGCCGCGTTCGGGGTCAACCGGCCCGATGGCGGACGGACCGCGCCCTCGGCGCTGAACGCGCAGGAAATCGACATCTACGTGGCCCTGCCCTCCGGCGCCTACCTGTACGACCCGGCCCTGCACCGGCTGGCGCTGGCCGCCGGCAAGGACATCCGGCGCGTGACTGGCTACCAGGATTTCGTGGACGACGCGCCCGCCGACCTGGTCTACGTGGCCCACCACGTGCGGCTCGACCGCGTCCCGGCCAGCCAGCGCAGCGGCTTCGCCCAGCTGGCCTGCGGCGCCATCGCCCAGAACGTCTACCTGTACGCTGCCAGTGCCGGGCTGGCCACCGTCCTGCGCGGCTGGATCGACCGCGATGCCATCGCCCGCGCGCTGGGCCTGTCGTACGATCAGCAGGTGATCCTGTCCCAGACCATCGGCTACCCGCCCGCGACCGCCCCGGCAGGCGGACAGTAACGGACCTCAGCGGCCAGCGCTGGCCGGCAATGGCCGCGCCGCCACGCCCGCGTGGGTGATGACCACCGGCGCGATGGTGCCGTCGGCATGGAAGTCCAGGCGCTCCAGTGCCAATTCGCGATGGTTGCCGTCGGTCTCACCCAGCGGACGGCGGTGGTAAGCGATGTACCAGTCGTCGGTGCCGGGGATGTTGACGAGCGAGTGGTGGCCGGCGCCGCGCGCCACCCGGCTGTCCTGCTGCAGGATGGTGCCGATGCGCTTGAAAGGACCCAGCGGAGAGGCGCCCATCGCATAGGCCACGCGGTAGCCCGGCCCGGTCCACTCCCCTTCCGACCACATGAAGTAGTACACGCCCTTGCGCTTGGCCATGAACGGACCTTCCACGTAGTCCGGGTCCGGCGTGATCTCCTTGAAGGTGGTGCCATCGGCGAAGGGCACCACGCTGAGCAGGTCGGGCGCCAGCCGCACCACGTTGGCATGCTTCCAGCCGCCGTAATACATGTAGACCTGCCCGTCCTCGTCCCGGAACACCATCTGGTCGATCGGCTGGGCGCCGTTGACGATCTGCCCGATCAGGGGCTTGCCAAGCGCATCCTTGAACGGCCCCTCCGGCCGGTCGCTCACCGCCACGCCGATGCCGCCCACCTGGGCATCGCTCTTGATGTCATTCGCGCCGAAGAACAGGAAGTACTTGCCCTTGTGCTCCACCGCCGAGGGCGCCCACACGGCGTATGCGGCCCAGGCGACGTTTTCCACGTCCAGCACATGCGGGTGCCGGGTCCAATGCACCAGGTCCGGCGAGGAGAACGCATCGAGGAAGGTCTGCTTGAGGTACGGCGCCCAGATCAGCTTCGACTGCGCGCGCATGTGCTGCTGCGCGGGCGTATAGCGCTCGGAGCGGTCCGGCTTCCCGGAATCGGCCGAATAGGTGGGATAGATCCAGTACTGGCCATGGAAGATGTGGATTTCCGGGTCGGCATACCAGCCGGGGACGATCGGATTGCCCGCCCGGGCCGCCAGGGCGGCGCTCGCGCAGCACGCCCACATGAAGAGGTGGATCCAGCGAGTCATTGCAGTCTCCGGGATATTGCCGAGATGCTGGAATGCTAGCACCCGCCCCTGGCTGCCTCGCCAAACCCGGGCCGACGGCCCGCGTTTTTAGTGCGCCATCGATAAACAGCCCATCGCCGCACCCTTCCACATAAATTGTTTAACAAGGTCCGGCGAGGCAGCTACCGTCCATACCAACCAGTCGGTATGGACAGAGCATGGCACCACACACAGATTCCCGAGACAGGCTGCTCGTCGCGGCCATCGACCTGATCCGGACGAAAGGCTATGAAGGCACCCGCGTGGACGACGTTTGCGCGGCGGCCGGCGTCTCCAAGGGGAGCTTCTTCCACCACTTCAAGAGCAAGGAAGCCCTGGCCCGCGCCGCCGCCCAGCGCTTCGCGGAGTTGGCTGGCGCCCTGTTTGCCGGCGCGGCCTTCCACCGCGAGGCGACGCCGCGCGCGCGCCTGATCGGCTACATCGATTTCCGCATCCAGATGATCGCCGGCGAACTCGCGGCCTTCACCTGCCTGCACGGCATGCTGTCGCAGGAGACCTTTGCCACCCACCCCGGTCTCGCCGAGGCCAGTGGGACGCATATCCGCGCGCACGCCGCCACGCTGGTGCCCGATATCCGCGCGGCCCGCGCCGAACATGCACCGCACGCCGACTGGTCCGCCGAGAGCCTGGCCCTGCACATCCAGGCCGTCATCCAGGGCAGCTTCGTGCTGGCCAAGTCGCAGCACGATCCGGAGGTGGCGGCCGAGAGCCTGCGCCACCTGCGCCGCTATCTCGTCCACCTGTTCGGAGGCGACACATGAAACGCAGGAGCTTTCTCGCCAGCGCGGCTACCGCGCCGCTGACTCTTCTCACCCTCTCGACCACCCAAGGAGCCGTCATGAGCACCAGCACAAGCAGCAGCACTCCGCAGCGCAGCGCGGTCACCGTCAACGGCATGGCCATCCACGTCGAACAGCAGGGCAGCGGCAAGCCGCTGGTGCTGCTGCACGGCGGGATCATTCCGGACTGCTTTGGCCCCAACGTCGCCGCGCTGGCGGCCGGGCGGCACATCATTGCGCCCCATCTGCAGGCGCATGGGCACACGCCGGACGTGGACCGGCCGCTACGCGCCGAAACGCTGGCGGACGACGTGGCCGCGCTGGTGCGCCAGCTGGGCTTGGGCAAGGTGGATGTGCTGGGTTATTCGTTCGGCGCGGGCGTCGCGCTGCGCCTGGCGCTCCAACATCCGGACGTGGTGGACCGGCTGGTCCTGGTCTCTGCGCCGATGAAGCGCTCCGGCTTCTTTCCGGAAGTGCGCGCCGCATTCGACAACATGGCCGCGGGCGCGGCGCAGGTCGGCGCACAGCTGGCGCAGTCGCCATTCGCGGCCACCTATCCCAAGGTGGATTGGGTCAACCTGTTCCGCAAGATGGGCGAGCTGACCAGGCGCGACTACGACCTGTCCGCGCAGGTGGCGGCCCTCAAGACGCCCACGCAGCTGATCTACGCCGATGCTGACGCGATCAGCCTGGAACACATCGCCGAGTTCTACAAGGCCCTCGGCGGCGGCCAGCGCGATGCCGGCCTGGACGGCTCGCTGCGCTCCCCCAGCCGCCTGGCCATCATCCCGGGGACGACCCACTACAGCATCCTCGGCACCACGGCAGTAGCCGACATCGCAAGGGGTTTTCTCGCCACCTGAACAAGGCGGAGGTGGGCGCTTGCGCTCCACCCGAAAAGAGTTACGGGTGGCAGGATCGCGCCATCTTCTGGCGCGGTCCCGGCTTCCGCCTGCTCCCCAAGATCAGGGCGTTGCTCCGCAGGCCAGCCGGAACCGTTGAGCCATGCGGTGGGGAGACGTTTACTCCCACTCGATCGTCGCCGGCGGCTTCCCGCTGATGTCGTAGACCACCCGGTTCAAACCGCGCACCTCGTTGATGATGCGGTTCGACACCTTGCCCAGCAGCGTATGCGGCAGGTGCGCCCAGTGCGCGGTCATGAAGTCCTGCGTCTGCACGGCGCGCAGGGCGACCACGTAGTCGTAGGTGCGGCCATCCCCCATCACGCCCACCGACTTCACCGGCAGGAACACGGCAAAGGCCTGCGAGGTCGCCTCGTACCAGTTGCGCGGCGCGGCGTCGGGGTCCGTCCCCTCCACCACCACGCCTTCGTACGGCGTGTTGCGCAGCTCTTCGATGAAGATGGCGTCGGCCTGGCGCAGCAGGTCCGCGTATTCCTTCTTCACTTCACCGAGGATGCGCACGCCCAGGCCCGGTCCCGGGAAGGGGTGGCGGTAGACCATATCGTGCGGCAGGCCGAGCGCCACGCCCAGCTTGCGCACTTCGTCCTTGAACAGCTCACGCAGCGGCTCGAGCAGCTTGAGATTCAGCGTCTCTGGCAGCCCGCCCACGTTGTGGTGGCTCTTGATGGTCTGGCCCTTCTTGCCCTTGCCCGCGGACTCGATCACGTCCGGGTAGATCGTCCCTTGAGCGAGCCAGCGCGCATTCGACAGCTTGCCCGCCTCGCGCTGGAACACTTCGACGAACTCGCGGCCGATGATCTTGCGCTTCTGCTCCGGATCGGTCACGCCGGCAAGGTGGCCCATGAACTGGTCCGAAGCGTCGATCTGCAGCACCTTCACGCCGAGGTTCTTCGCGAACATGTCCATCACCATCTTGCCCTCGTTGAGCCGCAACAGGCCATGGTCCACGAACACGCAGGTCAGCTGGTCGCCGATGGCGCGGTGGATCAGCGCCGCCGCCACGCTCGAATCAACGCCGCCGGACAAGCCGAGGATCACTTCATCGGACCCCACCTGCTGGCGGATGTTCTCGATGGCTTCCGAAATATAGTCCGGCATGTTCCAGTCCGATTTGCACCCGCAGATCTCGTGCACGAAGCGGCCCAGCAGCGCCTTGCCCTGCGACGTATGCGTCACCTCGGGGTGGAACTGCACCGCATAGAAGCGGCGTTCCTCGTCGAACATCGCGGCGATCGGGCAGCTTTCGGTGGAGCCCATCAGCTTGAAGCCCGGCGGCATCGCCAGCACCTTGTCGCCGTGGCTCATCCACACGCGCAGCATGCCGTGGCCTTCGTCGGTGACGAAGTCGCTGATCCCATTCAGGAGCGCCGAATGGCCGCGCGCGCGCACTTCCGCGTAGCCGAATTCGCGCACCTTGCCCAATTCGACCTCGCCGCCCAGCTGCGCGGCCATGGTTTGCATGCCGTAGCAGATGCCCAGCACCGGCACGCCCAGCTCGAACACGGCCTGAGGCGCGCGCGGGGCGTCGCCTTCCAGCGTGGAGCTGTGAGAACCGGACAGGATCACACCCGCCGCGCCGTAGCTGCGGATGAAGTCATCGGACACGTCGTACGGGTAGACCTCCGAAAACACGCCGGCATCGCGCACACGGCGCGCGATAAGCTGGGTGACCTGGGAGCCGAAATCGAGGATGAGGATCTTGGAGTGCATGGAGAGCGCTGAAAGTGAAAGGTAATCGGTATCGCTGGAGGCAGATGAACAACGCGGCGATCAAGTCGCCGCGTCGTTGAGAGAGACCTTATTCGGTCCGGTAGTTCGGTGCTTCCTTCGTGATCTGCACATCGTGGACGTGCGACTCGCGCATGCCCGCCGAGGTGATCTCCACGAACTCCGCCTTCTCGCGCAGTTCGTCGATCGAGGCGCAGCCGCAGTAGCCCATGGACTGGCGCACGCCGCCCACCAGCTGGTAGATGATGGCGAGGACGGAGCCCTTGTAGGCCACGCGGCCTTCGATGCCTTCGGGGACGAACTTGTCTGCCTTGGCAGCGGCGTCCTGGAAGTAGCGGTCGGCCGAGCCGTCGGCCATCGCGCCCAGGGAGCCCATGCCGCGGTAGCCCTTGTACGAGCGCCCCTGGTACAGGATCACTTCACCCGGCGCTTCCTCGGTGCCGGCGAACATGGAGCCCATCATGACGGTGTGCGCGCCCGCGGCCAGCGCCTTGGAGATGTCGCCCGAATAGCGGATGCCGCCATCGGCGATGCACGGCACGCCGGTGCCCTTGAGCGCTTCGGCCACATTGGAGATCGCGGTGATCTGCGGGACCCCGACGCCAGCCACGATGCGGGTGGTGCAAATCGAGCCCGGGCCGATGCCGACTTTCACCGCATCCGCCCCATGTTCGACCAGCGCCTTGGCCGCAGCCGCGGTGGCGATATTCCCGCCGATGACGTCCACATGCGGGTACTTGGTCTTGATCCACTTGACGCGGTCCAGGATGCCCTGCGAGTGGCCGTGAGCGGTGTCCACCACCAGCACGTCCACCCCTGCTGCCACCAACAGCTCCACGCGCTCCTCGTCGCGGGGCGAGACGCCCACCGCCGCGCCGACCAGCAGCTTGCCCTGCGCATCCTTGGACGCGTTGGGGTGCTCGTGCGACTTCTGGATGTCCTTCACGGTGATCAGGCCACGCAGTTCGAAGGCGTCGTTCACCACCAGCACGCGCTCCAGGCGGTGCTTGTTCATCAGGCGCTTGGCTTCCTCCACCTCTGCGCCTTCCTTCACGTAGACCAGCTTCTCGCGCGGAGTCATCTTGGCGCGCACCTCGGCATCCAGCTCGGTCTCGAAGCGCAGGTCGCGGTTGGTGATGATGCCCACCACGGTCTTGCCCTCCACCACCGGGAAACCGGAGATCCCGTACTGGTGCGTCAGCTCGTTCACCTCGCGGATCGTCATGGTCGGCGGGATCGTGATCGGATCGCGCAGCACGCCCGCCTCGAAACGCTTCACCCGCGCCACTTCCCGTGCCTGGTCCTTCGGCGACAAGTTCTTGTGGATGATGCCGATGCCGCCTTCCTGCGCCATGGCAATCGCCAGCCGCGCCTCGGTGACGGTGTCCATCGCAGCGGAGAGCAGCGGGATGTTCAGCGAGATATTGCGGGTCAGCTTGGTACGCAGGGAGGTGTCGGCCGGGAGGATGTTGGAGTAGGCCGGGACGAGCAGCACGTCATCGAACGTGAGTGCTTTCTGGAGGAGACGCATAGTTTTTTTCCTATAGGCGCAAAAGCGAATTATACAGAAAGTCATGGCGGCCGTCTCGGCGGTCCCATTTTTTTCGCCTGGAAGCGATTGACTTTAGCGGGGCGGCATGGCGAAATCGGGGTTCGTGAGTTTTACTGTAGAGAAATGAAAATGAGCCAGCTCCGTCACCTGCTGTGCGCCGCCCTGCTCCTCGCGGCGGCGTCCGCACACGCCCAATATGTCTGGATCGACGACAAGGGCTTGCGCCAGTATTCGGACCGGCCGCCACCGACGACGGTGCCGTTGAACAAGATCCTGAAGTCGCCGCGGCCGCTGGGACAAACCACCGCGCCCGATGTGCAGGGCAACCCGGCCGTGGAGGTTGCGGCGCCGGGTGTACTGTCGCCTGCGAAGGCGCCGCCCACTTTGGCCGACCGCGAATCCGACTTCCGCAAGCGGCAGAAGGAGCAGCAGGAAGCGCAGCAGAAGCAGGATCAGGAAGCGGCCATCAAGAAGCAGGCCTGCGAGGCTGCGCTGCGCAACCGCGGCACCCTGCAGGCAGGTGGGCGCATCAAGGAATATGACGCGAAGGGTGAGCCGCAATATCTCAGCGACGAGGAACGCGCGAAGCGGCTCGCCGAAGCCAACCGGGCGATCGCGGAGCACGGCTGCCGCTGAGCACGGCCGCGCGGCCCGGCGCGACGACAGGCTGCGGGTGCGGGCGGCGGACTACGCCCTTCAGGCTGTGGATGCGGGCGGCGTGGTCCGCCCGTCGTTGGCAGTCTTCTTCTTGGCGCGCAAGCGACGAGTTTCCTTTGGGTCCGCCACCAGCGGGCGGTAGATCTCGATGCGGTCGTGTGCGCGCAGCACCGTGTCGAGCGGCTTCTTCTTGCCGTACAGCCCGACCGGCTGCGTGGCCAGGTCGATGCCCGGAATGTCCTGCAGGATCCCGCACTGGCGAATGGCCTGCTCGATGGTGGTGCCCGCCTCCACCTCGAAGCCGCGCAGGTACTCGGCCGCCGCGGTCGCGTAGACGATCTGCACCCCGAGCCTGTTGGCCGGCTCAGCCATACACCGTCTCCGCGCGCTTGCAGAACGAATCGACCATACTGTTGGCGATCACGCCGAACACCGGGCCGATCAGCGACTCCAGCACCCGGCTGGAAAACTCATAGTGCAAGTCCAGTTCCACCTTGCACGCATCCGCGCGCAGGGCCTTGAACGTCCACGTGCCGTTGAGCACCTTGAACGGCCCGTCGACCAGCGTCATCTTCATCTGGGTCGGCCGCATGTTGTGGTTGGAGGTGGTGAAACTCTGGTTGATGCCGCGGTAGTGGATGGCCAAACAGGCGACCAGGGTGTCCGCCGTGCGTTCGAGAATCTTGACCCCGCCGCACCATGGCAGGAATTTGGGATAATCTTCGACCTTTGCGACCAGGTCAAACATCTGCTCGGCACTG
The DNA here is from genome assembly GCF_004614185.1 of Zemynaea arenosa. Taxonomy (GTDB): domain Bacteria; phylum Pseudomonadota; class Gammaproteobacteria; order Burkholderiales; family Burkholderiaceae_D; genus Telluria; species Telluria arenosa. The sequence continues at coordinate 13,002 of NZ_SPVF01000157.1, forward strand.
TACGCGAGCAGAACGGACTTGTGCACTACTGCCATTGATGAGCCGTTTGTTATGATTTCGGTTTGAGGCCGTAGTTTAACCGACCCGGACATTTTTGCATTTCCATGAGCATCGTTGACAATAAAAAAGCCTTTCACGACTTCTTCATCGAGGACCGCTATGAAGCGGGCCTCGTATTGGAGGGCTGGGAAGTGAAAGCGATCCGCGAAGGCCGGGTCCAGATCAAAGAGGCCTACATCATCAAGAAGGGCGACGAACTGTTCCTGTTCGGCGCCCATATCAGCGTGCTGCCCACCGCCACCTCGTGGATCAAGCCGGAGGCGGTGCGCACCCGCAAGCTGCTGCTGCACCGTGGAGAGCTCGACAAGCTGATTGGCAAGGTGGACCGCTCCGGCTACACCATTGTGCCTCTCAACCTGCACTACAAGGGCGGCCGCGTGAAGTGCGAGATCGGCCTCGCCAAGGGCAAGAAGCAGCACGACAAGCGCGCCACCGACAAGGAACGCGACGCCAAGCGCGAAGTGGCCAACGCCATGAAGCAGAACCGGCGCTGACGTGCGCCGTCGGCCCTGCCGGGCTCAGGGCCTTGGCTGGCATGACTCCAGCAGGAAGCCCAGCACCGCATCCTCATAGGGCACAGGCATCTCCACGTTCGGCAAGTGCACCGAGGGCAGCATCGCGAGGCGGGCGCCGGGGATGGCGGCGGCAATCTGCTCGCTGTGTTCGGCCAGCGTCACCGTATCGTGTGCGCCGCCGATGACGAGCGTTGGGCGGTCGATCAACGGCAGCAGGCGCCGCAGGTCCGCATCGCGCACCACGGCGAAGGCGCCTGCCAGCCCGTGTGGCGGCGTCCGCAGGATCATGCGGCGGAAGCGCTCGGTGGTCTTCGGGTCGCGTTCCAGCAGCTCGCGCGGGAACCAGTTGGCGAGGAACGCGTCCGCAAAGTCCGCCATCGGCGCGCCACCATTCAGGGCGGCGATCTTCTCGTCGATGACCGCGGCCGGGCCCAGATGCGGCGCTGTATTGCTCAGCACTAGCCTCAGCACCCGCCCCGGCGCATGCACGCCTAGCCACTGCCCCACATAGCCGCCCAGCGACAGTCCCAGGAAGTGCGCCTGCGGGATCCCCAGTCCGTCCATCAGCTCCAGCACATCCCGGCCCAGCCGGTCCAGCGAATAGGCACCGTTCGGCGCAGAGGAATCGCCATGCCCGCGCATGTCATAGCGCAGCACGCGGAAGTGCCGCGCGAAGCTCCCGATCTGGCCGTCCCACATGCTGTGGTCGGTGGCGATGGAGTTGGACAGGATGAGGACCGGCTGGTCCGCCGCGCCATCGAAGCGGAAAGCAATGGTGGCGCCGTCGTCGGCGGTGAAGTTGTCGAGTGCAGCCATGTTGATCTCCTTGAGTGAATGATGCGATGGAGCCATGGTGGACCTGCCTGACTGCGAAAGAAATTACAATGTTTTGCAAAACATTGTCAGGAACGTGAACATGCACGACTTCACCCTGCAGGAGCTCCAGTGCTTCGATGCCGTCATTCGCGCGGGAGGATTCCAGGCCGCCGCCGAAGTGCTGCACCGGTCGCACCCCGCCGTCTTCGCCGCAGTGGCCAAGCTGGAACGCCAGCTCGGTGTCGTCCTGCTGGACCGCAGCGGCTACCGCGTGCGTCCGACCGAGGCGGGCCGCTCCTTCCACCGCAAGGCGATCGCGGTGCTGGACGAGCTGCAAGGCCTGCGCCGCCACGCCAGCCAGCTGGCCATGGGCGAAGAGAGCGAGCTGCGGGTCATCGTCGGGGACTACGCACCGATACCGCCCGTGCTGGCGATGCTGAGCCGCTTCTTCGCCCGGCACCCGCACACCCGTTTGTACCTGGACGTGGAAGCGGTCGGCGGCCCCGGCGAGCGCCTGCTCGATGGCGATGCGGACCTGATCCTGCACGGCGCGGACAAGCGCGACCCGCGCATCGAGTGGCTGGACCTGGGCAAGGTCGCCTTCGTGCCGGTGGCAGCACCGCGCTACCTGCCTCCCGCTCTCGCCCGCAGCCCGCGCACCGAGGACTTGCGCGCCCTGACCCAGGCCGTGATCCGCGACACCGCCCTGCATTCCGAGCGGCGCGACCACTTCATGCTGGCCGGTGCGCCCCAGTGCACGGTGCCGGACCAGGCGATGAAGAAGGAGCTGATCCTCCAAGGCCTGGCGTGGGGGCACCTGCCCCGCTTCCTGATCGAGAATGAGCTCCGCAGCGGCAAGCTGGTGTCGCTGGCGGGCCGCCACCTGCCCGGCAGCGTGGAAGACCTGGTCGCCGCGCGCCGCGCCGACCGGCCGCATGGCCCCGTCGCACAGAAGCTGTGGGACCATATCCGCGCCCACGGCCCGCTGGCCTCCGCAGCACGCAAACGCAATGCTGTGGCATGATCGTGGGCAGATAACCCAGGAGACAAGCATGCAGATTTACTGGATCAAGGCGCAGGCGCCATTGCGCACGCTGGCCGTGGCCAAGCACCTCGGCATCGACGCGGAATTCATTCACGCCAACTTCGCGCACCTGAAATCCGGCGACTATGCACGGCTGAACCCCAACCTGAATGCGCCCACGCTGGTGGATGGCGAGACCGTGCTGTGGGAATCCTCGGCCATCAACGCTTACCTGTGCATCAAGGCCGGTTCGGACATGTGGCCCGCCCACGATCCGCTGGAACAAGTGCAGGTCCTGCGCTGGCTCGCGTGGAACGACCAGCAGTGGCAGCGCGCCGTGAACCCCTACTACTTCGAGCACGTCGTCAAGAAGACCTTCGACATCGGCCCGCCGGATCCGGCGGAACTGGCGTTGGGCTTACCCGAACTGGAAAAGCGCGCGCCCGTGCTGGACGCGCATTTGCAGGATCGCGAGTTCGTCGCGTGCGGCCGCCTGACCATCGCCGACTTCCAGCTCGGCTCCATGGCGCGCTACTGGCGCGAGGCAGACATGCCGCTGGAGCGCTGGCCGCATATCGTGCGCTGGCTGGACCGGCTGATGGAGATCCCGGCCTGGGCGAACCCGTGGCCGGAGGAATGAGGCGAGAACTGCCTAGTAGGTCGTTTGCCCGGCCTGCAGGGCATCCACCAGGCCATTCTTGAGGCGCACCTTGAAGATGCGCAGCCGCGCGCGATCGCGCTGCTCCTGCACCTTTTCTTCGGACACCCAGGTCATCTCACGCGGCGAAGCACCCGACGGCGTGCCGAGCGCCTTGCGCAGCGCATCGGAGGACATGCCCGCTGATGCGCCGTTATGGAATTTCAGCGGCTGCAGCGCCTCCGGCAGCAGCGGACACTGTTCGCTCGGGTCGATCGGCCCGACCTGCACCTGGGTGATGGCGCGAGTGGAGGCGCCCTCCCCGTTTGCGATCAGCCACACGGCCCGCACCCGGTCCGGCAACACATAGCACAGCCAGGAACGGGTGATGGTCGCATCAGCCTGGTGCCGCAGCACCCCGATGCCCGCCTGCGCGCGCACGGCGGCCAGCGTGGTCTCTTCGTACGCGATATGGACCGTCCCCATCGTCACACCGTTGTCCCCCAGCCGCGGACGCGCGCGCGGATCCGGGTCCGGCATCACGGGCGCGGCCAGGGCGGCCGCACTGGCCGCGAGACAGATGATCGAAACGATCGCTTTCATATCACTCCTTGGTATGCATGCTGACGCGCCAGCAGACAAAACTCAGTCCGACGCACGCCGCCAGCCCGGCGGCCAGTTTCAGCGCACTGTCGAACAGCAGCGGCGCCACGAGGCCGGACACCAGCGCGAACGACATCATCTGGATGAACGACTGCATGGACGCGGCCAGTCCCCGGTTGTCCGGGAACAGCGAGAGCGCCTGCTGCTGGATTGCCGGCATCGCCATCGCGAGACCGAAGGTGTACACCCCCAGCGGCAGGACGGCCCACGGGACCTCCGCCACAAACAGCGCATTGTAGCCGACGCCGGCCATCGAACCCACGATCATGATGGCGAAGCCAATGCCGATCATCCGCACCGGGGACATGTGCGCCGCGCGCTTGCCCGCCACCGCCGACCCGCCGACCATGCCGCCAATGAGAGGAATGAACATCCAGGCGAACGCCGTCTCCGGTTTGTGCAGGATGTCCATCACGAAGTGTGCGGCCGAGCCGATATACAAAGCCACGCCGCCGAAGGCCACGCCCAAGGTCAGCGCCAGGAACACGAAGCGGGGCTTGCTCAGTACCTTGAGGTAGTTGCGGGCAATGACCCCGGGATGGAACGGCTGGCGCTTCTCGCACGGGAGACTCTCGGGCAGCGACTTGAGGCACAGGAGGATCATGGTCAGGCCGAACGCGCACAGGAACCAGAAGGTGGCGCGCCAGCCGAAGGTCACGTGGAGGTAGCCGCCGATCACCGGCGCAACGGCAGGGGCGACGCCGAACACCATCATGATATGCGCCATCATCTTCTGCGCCTGCGCGCCAGAGAAGCGGTCCTGCACCACCGCCGCGCCGATCACCGACCCGGCACCGGCGGCAAGGCCCTGCAGCACGCGGCAGGCCAGCAGCCAGCCGAAACTCGGCGAATAGGCGGCGCCCATCGAGGCCAGCGTGTACACGGTGAGTGCCGTCAGCAGCACCGGGCGGCGGCCGAAGGAGTCGGACAGGGTGCCGTAGAACAGCATCATGAAGGCGAACGCAAACAGGAACAGCGACAGCGTCTGCTGGACCGCGATGGCGCTGACCTCGAATTCGCGGCCGATCGTGGGGATGGAAGGGAGATAGGTGTCGATCGCCAGCGCGCCGACCATACCGAGGCACGCGAGGATGACTGTCAACAAACGATGCATGGGAGCTTTCTACGGGACTGCGGCACCCGCGAACCGGGCGATTCGGAGCAGGCAAACCGAAATTCTACCTTGCGCGCTGCGTTCGCGTTGGCCGCCTGTCCGTTCCTGCTGGCTTGCAGACGCCGATCAGGCCGCGCTTCGGGAGCGGTCTGTGGGCTCAGTTCCGCGCTGCCGCTCCAGTGCCTCCAGCAGCGCGGGCACGTAGGTGCGGCTGGCGCGCAGCGGCGTGCCGTCCCGCAGGCGCAGGAGCGCGTCGCGGTTGCCCAGGCTGCGCAGCTCCGCCACCTGGTCCAGCCGCACGATGGCCGACCGGTGCACGCGCATGAAGAGTGCGGGGTCCAGCGACCCGGCCAGCTTGTGCAGCGACGTGCGCAGCAGGTATTCATGCGCCCCCACGTGCAGGGTCGCGTAGTCGCCGCTGGCGTCGATCCAGCTCACCTCTGCCGCATTCACGAACAGCAGGCGGCTGCCATACTTGACGGTGAAGCGGCTCAGGTACTCGGCCGGCGCCATCTCACTGGCGCTGCGCTCGCGGAAGGTCCACGCCTGCCGCACCCGCGCCAGAGTTTCGTTGAAGCGTTCATCCTCCACGGGCTTGAGCAGATAGTCCACGACATTGAGGGCGAAGGCCTGCACCGCAAACTGCTCGTAGGCGGTGAGCAGCACCGCCAGCGGACGCTCCTCTGGCGGCAGCGCCGCCAGCACCTCCAGCCCGTTCAGCCCTGGCATCTCCACATCGAGGAAGACCAGGTCCGCACCCTGCTCGCGCAAGCCGGCCAGCGCGGCCGGTCCGTCCGCATATTCCGCAATCACTTCGATGTCCGCGCACCCCCGCAGGCGCGCCAGCACGCCGCTGCGGGCCAGCGGTTCATCGTCGACGATGACGGCCCGGATCATGCGGCGCGCGCCCAGGTCGTGCTGGCCGATTCTCCTACGCGCAGCGGCAGCTCGACCAGTACCTCGAATTGTCCGCCGCTGCCTGCGGCCTGCGTGTGAAAGCGGTGCTCGCCGCCATACAGCCGTTCCAGCCGCTCGGCCACGTTCCGCATGCCGACGCGCAGCGAGCTGCCGGCGTCCACCACCGCCCCTTCGGGCACGTCGTTGCGCAGCCGGACGTGCAACCGGTCGGCGCGAGCCTCAATGCCCAGCGTGACCGCTCCCGCTTCGGTGCGCGGTGCGATCCCATGGCGGACGGCGTTTTCCACCAGCGGTTGCAGCAGCAGGCAAGGCACCTGGGCATCGAGGATGCCCGGACCGATGTCGAGCGTCACGTGCAGCCGCTCGCCTAGGCGGGCCTTTTCGATTTCGAGATAGCTTTCGGTGAGCGCCAGTTCATCGGCGAGCGAATGTTCGTGTGCCTGGCCGATCGCCAGCGTGGCACGCAGCAGGTCTGCCAGTTGCGCGATCATGCGGTTGGCATCGCGTTGGCGGCCGGTCGCGACCAGCGAGGACAAGGCGTTGAGCGTATTGAAAAGGAAGTGCGGCTGCAGCTGGTAGCGCAAGGCGCGCAGCTCCGCGTCCCGCAGCAGCAGCGCGGCTTCGGCGGCGCGCGCCTGCTCCTGCGCCAGCGCCGCGTTATAGGCCACCACCGCATGGGTCGCACAGAATGCGATCAGCGGCAGCCAGCAGCTATCGAGGCCGACGAAGATCATGTCCCATTTGTACGCGGCGTTCAAGCCGAGATAAATGGCGAGCGTCTGGCCGATCACGCTGTTCACCAGCGACATCGCATACGTGGCCGCCAGCAGCACGAGCGCGGCGCCCCACCACGGCAAGCGGCGGCGCCACAGGGCGCGTTGCAGCCACGCGGTCGGCGCGATCCAGGCGAGGTAGGTGGCCAGGTACAGCGCGCGGAACACCGGCCGGTTATGGAGCACGTCCGGCACGCCCATGATGGCGATGCACACCGAGATCGCGAGCGCCGCCAGCAGCGGACGGCGGAAAGGCAGCGCCGCCAGGCGCGCGGGGTCGAAGGTACGTCCGGTCGTCATCCGTTCATTTTAGCGGGGCGGCCGATGGAATACACCATGGAGCTGATCTTCCAGCCGTTTTCCGTGCGCACCAGGTGCCAGGACTCGCTGCCATCGTTGGTCACCTTGCCGTCCATGAGGAAGTCGAAGTTGAAGTAGACCGTGCCGACGGCGCCGTTGCTGTGGATGCGGACATCGTAGAAGCGCTCCTCCACCGGGACTTTGCTGTTGCCGACGAATTCCGCGAACCTCCTGTAGTTGTCCGGCCGGACCCACGGAAGGCCGGGTTTGAGCCTGGCGGGTTCGCCGGCGACCATCAGCCAGCTGTTGTCCGAGGCGAGAAACATCGATTCCAGCGCGGCGCGGTCCTTGGCGATGATCGCGGATTGGAAGGCGCGCACGATCTGTCCAATCTGGGCCACGGCCGCTTCGTCATCGGGAATGGGCGCGGCCTGCGTGAGAGGTGCGGTGGCACAGGCAGCGATCAGCAGGCAGGCGGCCTGCAGCTTTTTCATGGTGTCTCCGGGTGGTTCTGGAGGCGCCAATGTAATGCGGGAGCTGGCGGATCGACGAGCGGTTTGCGGTGAAGCGGTGGATCGGCGCGGTGAAACGCCGCGCCCGTGGACTTAGCGGAGGCGCATGCCGAAACGATCGGTGCGCGGCATCCAGTTGCCGTTGATGTCGGCGGAGACCAGGACCCGCTCGGCGCGCCCGATCAGCAGTTCACGCGGCACCAGGCCGATGTAGCGCGAGTCGTGGCTGTTGTCGCGGTTATCGCCCAGCATGAGGTAGCGGTCCTTGGGAACGACGATCGGGCCAAAGGTGCGCAGGGCAACCACGTTGGGCAGCACCTGGATGTCATGCTTGGCGCCGTTCAGGGTTTCGGTCACGCGCAGCGCGCGCATGGCCGTACCGTCCAGCGTTTCGTACTGCTCCCCGAGGGCTACGTAGTCGGCCGGCTGGCCGTTGATGACCAGCTTCTCGTTGCGCATCTCGACCACGTCGCCCGGCACCGCGATCAGGCGCTTGATCAGGCGCGTGCCATCGGCCGGGGACGAGAACGTGACCACGTCGCCGCGACGCGGCTCGCCCAGATGCTTGACCACCACGTCGGTCAGCGGGACCTTGAGGTCGAAGGCCAGGCGATTGACGAAGACGACATCGCCCTCCAGCAGATTGGGGTGCATGGAAGCCGACGGAATCGGATTCCAGTCCGCCACGGCGGTACGAAAAATCCCGAACAGCATCAGGAACGCCACAAACCCCTTGTTCGCGCGCAGCCAGTTCTTCATGCCGGTTCCCCTTTGGTCGTTTATTCAATACTCGAATAGTCAGTTTATAGCGCCATCTGCTTTAACCTGCCTTAAACCGGCGCGCGCTGGCGGCGCCCAACTAGCTCCGGCCAGGCCGCACGTCGTGTTTGAGGGCTTTCAAGGCGATGCGCTCGACGAGGCCGGGAGCGAGCAGCTTGAGGAAGCGGCCAAATTTGCCCTTGGCGGTCATGACGACCTCGCGCTGGTGCCGCTCCATGCCGGTGATGATCAGGCGCGCGCACGTCTCGACCGTCATTGCGCCCTCTTCCTTCAAGCCACTCACGCCCGCCTCTTCGCCGCGCGCGTTGTAGCCACGGTAGCGGATACGGGTGTCGACCACGCCTGGATACGCCGCGGTCACGCTCACGCCATGCGGTTTCAGCTCCGCGCGCAGGCTCTCAAAGAAGCCGCTCATGGCGAACTTGGACGCGCTGTAGGCAGTCCGTCCCGGCACGCCGACCAGCCCAGCCAGCGAGGACACAGCCACGATCGAACCACGCGCAGCCTTCAGGTACGGCAGTGCGGCGTGCGTGCACCAGACGCTGCCCCACAGGTTCACCCGCATCAGGTCCTCGTACCAACCCAGGTCCTGCACGTCCTCGAACAGCGCGTGCGCGGATCGCCCCGCGTTGTTGACGAGGACATCGATGCCGCTGAACGCCGCCACCGCCTGCTGCATCAGCCGCTGGCAGTCCTCCTGCCGCGCCACGTCGGTCCGTACCACCAGCGTGCGTGCGCCCAGCGCCTCGCATTCCCCCGCCACTGCCCGCAGGCGGTCTTCGTCGCGCGCCGCCAGCACCAGCGCCACGCCGCCCTGGTGCGCGGCCGCCAGCTGGCGCGCGATCTCGGCGCCGATGCCGTCCGAGGCGCCGGTGATGACGATCGTACGCGTCACCTTTGCGCCTTGACGATCTGCAGCGCGCTCGCAATCAAACCGCTCATCTCGCCCAGGTTGGCGGGCACGATGATCGAGTTGTTGGTCTTGGCGAGATTGGCGAACGCCCCCACATACTCCTCCGCCACGCGCAGGTTGACGGCATCGTGCCCGCCCGGCTGCACGATCGCCTCGCCCACCTGACGCACTGCTTCCGCATTGGCCTGCGCGAGCAGCACCGTGGCCCGCGCCTGGCCCTCGGCGCGGTTGATGGCAGCCTGCATGTCGCCTTCGGAGCGCGCAATCGCCGACATCTTCTCGCCGGTCGCAATGTTGATCTGCTCCTGCTTGCGCCCTTCGGAGGCCGCGATCACCGCGCGCTTCTGGCGCTCGGCCGTGATCTGCGCCTGCATCGCATGCAGGATCTCGGCGGGCGGCGTCAGGTCCTTGATCTCGTAACGCAGCACCTTGACGCCCCAGTTGGCGGCCGATTCGTCGATCGCATTCACCACCGTGGTGTTGATGTGGTCCCGTTCCTCGAAGGTCTTGTCCAGCTCCATGCGGCCGATGATGGAACGCAGCGTGGTCTGCGCGAGCTGGGTGATGGCCACGATGTAGTTGGAGGAACCGTAGGACGCGCGCATCGCATCCGTAATCTGGAAGTACAGGATGCCGTCCACCTGCAGCTGCGTGTTGTCCTTGGTGATGCAGACCTGCGGCGGCACATCCAGCGGGATCTCCTTGAGCGAGTGCTTGTACGCGATGCGGTCCACGAACGGCACCACGATGTTCAGGCCCGGCGCCAGCGTGGCGTGGTACTTGCCAAGCCGCTCCACCACCCACGCATGCTGTTGCGGCACCACCTGGATGGTCTTGATGACGAAGACCGCGGCCAGCAGCAGGATCACCAGTGCGACGGTTCCGAATCCGAATTCCATGTTGTCTCCTTTTGTTATCCCTGGGTGTGGTCGTTATTGGTTCGAGAGTATCAGCCGGCTGCCCAGCACCTGCATGATGCGGTAGGCGCCGGGCCGGGCTTCCGCGCCCGGTGCGAGTTCGGCGTCCCACTGCGCGCCGCGGTACAGCACCCGGGCGCGCGTGCCGTTCCAGGTGTCGACGTTGACCTGCTGCCCGATGTCGAGATTGACGTCAGGGTTGACGCTGGCGTCGATGCGCGTGGCCGTGCCGCGCTTGCGACGCAGGAGTTCCGTCGCCACCGCGGCCACCACGGCCGCGATCAGGGCCTGCACCACCGTCGACAGCCCGCCCAGTGCCGCCAGCGCGCCCGCCGCCAGCCCCACCGCAAGCATCAACAGATAGAACGTCCCCGTGAACAGTTCCAGCACCACCGCGACCAGCGCGATGACCGACCAAGTGATCCAATCCGCCATGGCTGCCTCCCTTCAGAAAAAAGCCCCCGCGGGCCGATGGCCGTCGGGGGCTGCGATACCGTGCAAAACCGGGCCGTCAAAGAGCGCCGAGCTTCTGCCAGGTTTCGATCACCGAGTCCGGGTTGAGCGACATGGACTCGATCCCCTGCTCCATCAGCCACTGTGCGAAGTCCGGATTATCGGACGGCCCCTGGCCGCAGATGCCGATGTACTTCCCGCGCTCGCGGCAGGCCTTGATGGCCATCGAGAGCAGCGCCTTGACCGCCGGATCGCGCTCGTCGAAGTCCTGCGCCAGCAGCGCCATGCCGGAATCCCGGTCCAGGCCCAGGGTCAGCTGTGTCAGGTCGTTGGACCCGATCGAGAAGCCGTCGAAGAACTCCAGATAGTCGTTGGCCAGCAGCGCATTGGATGGGATCTCGCACATCATGATCAGGCGCAGGCCGTTCTCGCCGCGCTTGAGTCCATTCTTCGCCAGCAGGTTGACCACCTTCTCGGCCTGCCCCAGCGTGCGTACGAACGGCACCATGATCTCGACGTTGGTCAGCCCCATCTCGTTGCGCACCCGCTTCATGGCCGCGCATTCCATCTCGAACGCGCCCGCGAAGTCCTCCGACAGGTAACGCGCAGCGCCGCGGAAGCCCAGCATCGGGTTCTCTTCGTCCGGCTCGTAGCGCGAGCCGCCGATCAGCTTCTTGTACTCGTTGGACTTGAAGTCGGACAGGCGCACGATCACAGGCTTGGGCCAGAACGCGGCGGCGATGGTCGCCACGCCCTCAGCCAGCTTGTCGACATAGAACTGGCGCGGCGAGGCATGTCCGCGCGCGACCGATTCCACGGCCTTCTTCAGGTCCTGGTCGATATTCGGGTACTCGAGGATGGCTTTCGGGTGCACGCCGATGTTGTTGTTGATGATGAACTCCAGCCGCGCCAGGCCCACGCCGGCGTTGGGAATGGACTGGAAGTCGAAGGCCAGCTGCGGGTTCCCGACGTTCATCATGATCTTGGTCGGGATCTGCGGCAGCTCGCCGCGCGAGACTTCGGAGATTTCGGTCTCCAGCAGGCCGTCGTAAATCTTGCCCTCGTCACCCTCGGCGCAGGACACGGTCACCAGGGTGCCGTCCTTCAGCACCTCGGTCGCGTCGCCGCAGCCCACCACCGCAGGGACGCCCAGTTCACGCGCGATGATCGCCGCGTGGCAGGTGCGGCCACCGCGGTTGGTGACGATGGCGGACGCCCGCTTCATCACCGGCTCCCAGTTCGGGTCCGTCATGTCCGCGACCAGCACATCGCCCGGCTGCACCCGTTCCATCTCGGACGGATCATGAATCACGCGCACCGGACCGGCGCCGATCTTCTGCCCGATCGCGCGGCCCGACACCAGCACGGTGCCCGAGCCTTTTAGCTTGAAGCGCTGCTGCGCGTCATGCTGGTTGACCTGCGACTTCACGGTCTCCGGGCGCGCCTGCAGGATATACAGCTTGCCGTCGCGGCCATCCTTGCCCCACTCGATGTCCATCGGGCGGCCGTAGTGGCGCTCGATGATCACGGCGTACCTGGCCAGCTCCACGACTTCCGGGTCGGTCAGCGAATAGCGGTTGCGCATCTCGACCGGCACGTCCACGGTGCGCACCGAGCGGCCCGCCTTGGCCTCCTGGGTGAACTCCATCTTGATCAGCTTCGAGCCGATATTGCGGCGGATGACCGGGGACTTGCCCTGTTCGAGCATCGGCTTGTGGACATAGAACTCGTCCGGATTCACGGCGCCCTGAACCACGGTCTCGCCCAGGCCATAGCTGGAGGTGATGAAGACCACGTCCTTGAAACCTGATTCGGTGTCGATGGTGAACATCACGCCCGAGGCGCCCAGGTCCGAGCGCACCATCTGCTGCACGCCGGCGGACAGCGCCACCTCGGCATGGGTGAAGCCCTTGTGCACGCGGTAGGAGATCGCGCGGTCGTTGTAGAGCGAGGCGAAGACGTGCTTCATCGCTTCCAGCACGTGGTCGATGCCCACCACGTTGAGGAAGGTCTCCTGCTGGCCCGCGAACGATGCATCCGGCAGGTCTTCGGCCGTGGCCGACGAGCGCACAGCAAACGACATCTCGGTGCCGGAGCGGGCCACCAGCTTGTCGTAGAACGCGCGAATCTCCTGCTCCAGGCGCGGCTGGAACGGGGTCTCGACGATCCATTGGCGGATCTCGGCGCCGGCCGCGGCCAGGGCCCGCACGTCATCGACGTTCAGGCCCTCCAGGCGCTCGGCGATACGCTGGGCCAGCGGCTTGCCGCCGCTCTGGGCGTGCGAGAGGAAGTCGCGGAACGCGGCCGCGGTGGTGGCAAAGCCGCCGGGCACGCGCACGCCCGCGTGGGCGAGCTGGGAGATCATCTCCCCGAGGGACGCGTTCTTGCCGCCGACGGATTCGACATCCGTCATGCGCAGGTCTTCGAAGGAGGCGACGTACACCGCTTCCTTTTCCTCCCTTACTGCATTGGTCATGCTGGTCATGAAAACACCTTTACTTTGATGATGGAAACCTGGCAGGTGGGCGGTGACGGGCGTCTTCTTGTTATTTGGAGGGCCGTACCGCACAATGAACCTATTGCTAAGCATTCTATCAGGCAGGCAGGAAGTTATGACCACAGAAGCACGCCCCCCCTTTCCCACCTCGGCCCGGACCGTGTTTTTCGTCTCGGACGGCACCGGCATCACGGCCGAGACCTTCGGCCATGCGGTGCTGACCCAGTTCGAGATGCGGTTCCGGCAGATCCGCCTGCCCTTCATCGACGACGACGCCAAGGCCTTCGAGGCGGTCCGCCGGATCAACGACGTGTTTCGCCAGGACGGGCAGCGCCCGATCGTGTTCTCGACCCTGGTGAAGCCGCACCTGTCGAACCTTATCCGCCAGGCCAACGGCCTGCACATGGACCTGATCCAGACCTTCGTGGCCCCGCTGGAGCAGGAGCTGGGTGTCAAGTCGACCCACACCATCGGGCGCTCACACAACATCGTGGATTCGGAGGAGTACAAGAACCGGATCGAGGCGATCAACTTCTCGCTGGCGCATGACGACGGGCAGTCGCACAAGAACCTGGCGGCGGCCGATGTGATCCTGGTGGGGGTGTCGCGCTCGGGCAAGACGCCGACCAGCCTTTATCTGGCGATGCAGTACGGGATCAAGGCGGCCAACTATCCGCTGATTCCCGACGATTTCGAGCGCGGCAAGCTGCCGTCGGCCCTGCCGGAGTTCAGGCAGAAGATCTTCGGGCTGACCATCACGCCCGAGCGTCTCTCGGAGATCCGTAACGAGCGGCGCGCGGGGAGTAAATACGCGTCGATCGAGAACTGCCGCTACGAGATCAACGAGGCCGAGACGATGATGCGGCGCGAAGGCATCCGCTGGCTGTCCTCGACCACCAAATCGATCGAGGAGATCGCGACCACGATCCTGCAGGAGATCAAGCCGGACCGGCGCGAGTACTGAAGGATTTGCAAGAAAAAGGGCCGCTCGCAGCGGCCCTCGTGTTTTGGGGGATCAGAAGAAGATCCGCCAGTCGTCCAGCCATTTCGGGAACGCCGCGATGTCCATCGGCGGCGCGATGTGGTAGCCCTGGGCGTACGTACAGCCGAGACCCTGCAGGAAGTCCCAGTCCTCCTTGGTTTCCACGCCCACCGCCACGGACATGCGGTCCAGGCTCCGGGCCAGGCCGAGACAGGTGGACAGCACGGTGGACAGGGGCCGCTTCTTGGAGGCGCCGTCCACGAAGCTGCGGTCGATCTTCAGTTCCGAGAACGGGATGCGGGCCAGCAGCTGCAGGTTGGAGCGGCCGGTCCCGTAATCGTCGATGGCCAGCCCGTAGCCGAGCAGGCGCAGGCGCACCAGGCGTTCCAGGAAGCTCGGGTCGGTGGTCAGCACCGAGGACTCGGGCATCTCGAAGGTGATGTACTCCGGCAGCACGCGATAGCGGTCCACGCAGGCCTTCATCTGCTGCATGAAGGACGGGTGCGCGAGCGTCTGCGGCGCCAGGTTGATCGACACCGACATCGGAATGCCGCGGTCCATCAGCAGGCGGCAGCCCTGCACCGAGCGTTCGATCATGGTCCAGTCGAGGAAGTCGACCCGGTTGTTCTGTTCCAGCGCGTCGATGAAGGCGGCGGGACCGAGCACGCCGTGCTCCGGGTGGCGCCAGCGCGCGAAGGTCTCCAGGCCTTTCACCTGGCCGGTTTCCAGCTCGATCTTCGGCTGGAAGAACGGCTCGAACTGGCGCTGCTGCAGGCCGACACCGACTTCGGCGAAGGTAAAGGTCGGGCCGCCGGGCCGCGTCCCGCCATCCGCGGGCGGCGCGTACAGCTCCAGCAGCGGCTCCAGCTTGGGCGCGGCGACCGGTTTCATCACGGTGCCCAGCAGGTCCACGCCATAAGCCAGCGCCATGGTCTCGATGGAGAACATGATGGCCGAGGTCTGGTGCCCGGTGACGATCACGCGCGCCTTGCTCTTCTTGCTGCCCAGGGTGCGCAGCAGGTCCAGCCCGTCCATGCCCGGCAGGTCGAGGTCGATGATGGCGACGTCGATCGAGGGCGTGAAGCCGTCTTCGAAGCAGCGCAGCGCGGCCAGGCCGTCCGGCACCTCCGTGATGCGGGCGGCGCCCAAGTGCCCAAGGGTTTCGATCAGCGCGCTGCGCTGCGCGGTATCGCCTTCAGCCACCAGAAAGTGCAGATGCCCGATATCCATTCCAACTCCAAGTGTGTTGCTGTGCATTAATTTTGCATTACCGCTGATTTTGCCTCAAATGCTCGAAAAAGCACACTGCCGCGCAGGCGGCCACGTTCAGCGACTCCACCTGGCCCAGGTGGGGCACGGCGATGCGCTGGGTGGCGAGGTTGAGCAATTCATCCGACACACCCTGCCCTTCATGGCCCAGGATCCAGGCCACGGGCTGGTTCAGGTTGGTCGCATACAGGCTTTGCGAGGCGTAGCCGCTGGTGGCCAGCACCGGAATGCGGGCCGTTTGCACCAGCGCGGCCAGGTCCACATTCTCGAAGATATCGAGAACGAAGTGCGCACCCATCGCCGCGCGCAGCACCTTGGGTGACCAGCAGAAGGCCGTCCCCGGTCCACAGAACACCTGGGTGATGCCGGCGGCGGCCGCGCTGCGCAGGATGGAGCCGACGTTGCCCGGATCCTGAAGATTGTCGAGCAGAACGCAATGGACCGACAAGGCGGCCGGCAGCGCCGCCTGCGGAGTGGCGATGACGAACAGGATGCCGACCCCGTTTTCCACCTGGCTGATGGCGTTGTACAGCGCATCGGGCAGCATGGTGACGGGCGCCTGGCCGTCCTCGCAGCGCGCCAGCAAGGCCGCGACTTCCGGATGCGCGAGCGCGCTTTCGGCCACGATGCAGTGCTGCGGCAGCCCGCGCAGGTCCAGGTAGACCTCGCACAGGTGGACGCCATCGAGCAGCGTGCGGCCCGCCTTGCGGCGCGCCTGCGAGCTGGTGGCGAGGTGCTTGAATTCCTTGTAGGCCGGGTTCTCGCGCGAGGTAATGGTCTTCATCGGGCCCGGTCAGTCGAAGGCGCTGTCGAGCTGCAGCGGCTGGGTCGCCCCGGCCATGTCGAGGCCGAGCAGCTCGCGCACCGGCGCATACGAGCGGCGGTGCACCGGTGACGGGCCGTGCTCGCGCAGGCGCTCCAGGTGCAGCTCGGTGGCATAGCCCTTGTGCTGGTCGAAGCAGTACTGCGGGTACTTCTTGTGCAGCTTGACCAGCGCCGCGTCGCGCGCCGTCTTGGCCAGGATGGAGGCGGCCGAGATGGCGTGCACCTTGTCGTCGCCCTCCACGATGGCGATCGCGCGCACCCGCATGCGCGGGATGCGGTTGCCGTCGATGAGGGCCAGCGTGGGCACGGTCTGCAGCGCATGCACGGCGCGCTTCATGGCCAGCATGGAGGCGTGCAGGATGTTCAGGCGGTCGATCTCTTCGATCGAGCACTTGGCCACGGCCCAGGCCAGCGCATTGGCCTTGATCAGCGGCTCCAGTTCCATGCGCCGGGCTTCGGTCAGCTTCTTGGAGTCGCGCAGGCCGTCGATGGGACGCGAAGGGTCGAGGATGACGGCGGCCGCGAACACCGGGCCGGCGAGCGGACCACGGCCCGCTTCATCCACGCCGCAGACGATCTCGTCGCCGACGTTGTCCGGGTCAAAGTCGAAGAGTCCGGGTTGCTGCTTGCTGCTCATGATTCCTTGTTGCTCATGCCTGTTCAGGCCTTATTCGATGCGATGATGTTCATGACCGCGCGCGCGCTTTCCGTCGAACTGTCGCGCAGCAGGCTGTGATGCATGTCCGTGAAGCGCTCGCGCAGCTTGATCCGGTTGGCGTCATCCGTCAACTGGAACCAGGCCGCATCGGCCAGGGCCTGGGGCGTGGCGTGGTGCTGGATCAGCTCCGGCACCAGGAATTCGCGCGCCAGGATGTTCGGCAAACCAATCCATGGCAGGTAGCCCATGTGCCGCATGATCTGGTACGAGGCGCCGAGCACCTTGTAGGCGATGACCATCGGTTTCTTGTACAGCGCCACTTCCAGTGTCGCGGTGCCCGATGCGGCCAGCACGGCGTCGGCTGCGGCCATCGCCACATGCGACTGGCCGTCCAGCAGCTGCACCGGCACGTCGCCCAGGCCCTTCTCAGCCACGATCTGCGCGAACTGCTGCTGCTGGCGCGGGCCGGCCATCGGGATCACGAACTTGAGCTCCGGATCGCGCTTCATCAGCAGGCGCGCCGCCAGCAGGAACGGCTCCACGAGATATTTTAGTTCGCCGGATCGGCTGCCGGGAAGGATGGCGAGCACTTTGTCGCTGTCCTGGAGGCCCAGAGTGTGGCGCGCAGCCGACTGGTCGGGGTGCAGCGGTATCAGTTCGGCAAGCGGATGGCCGATGTAGGTCACCGGGACGCCCGCGTCGCGGTAGATCTGCTCTTCGAACGGGAACACCACCAGCATGTGCGAGACCGCGCGCTGGATTTTCTTGATGCGGCCACCGCGCCAGGCCCAGATCTGGGGGCTGATGAAGTGCACCGTCGGGATGTCCTGCGCCTTCAGCTGTTCT
This sequence comes from Zemynaea arenosa, assembly GCF_004614185.1. Taxonomy (GTDB): domain Bacteria; phylum Pseudomonadota; class Gammaproteobacteria; order Burkholderiales; family Burkholderiaceae_D; genus Telluria; species Telluria arenosa. Next base: position 30,474 of record NZ_SPVF01000157.1, read on the forward strand.
TCCAGCCCGAGATTGAAGCCGGGGTAGTCGGCGCCGACGAACACGCTGGGGCGGTCGGCCAGCAGCTGGTCGCGCAACGCCGACTGGATGCGCTTGAGCTCACGGTATTTGGGGATGATTTCGAAGAGGCCGCGCACGGTGAGGGTGTCGAGCGGCCAGTGCGACTCGAAGCCCTGCTCCATCATGCGCGGACCGCCAATGCCGTGGAAGCGCGCGCCCGGCAGCATGGGGCGCAGGCCCGCCAGCAAGCGGCCGGCCAGCATGTCGCCGGAG
>NZ_SPVF01000137.1 GCF_004614185.1 Zemynaea arenosa
ACACCCGCTGCCGCACCGGCCGGCGCAGTGGCTGGCACCACGCCCGTCGCTGCAGCCCCGGCGACTGCCAACCCGCCGACCCGCACCGCCGCCACGCTCACCACTGGCGTGGGCGCCGCTGCCGCAAACTCCTTGGTCCTGCATGTGAAGGCCGACTCCTGGATTCAGGTGAAGCCGGAAAACGGCGCACCCCTGCTGTCGCGCCTCGTCAAAGCAGGCAGCACCGAAACCGTGGACCTCACCGGCCCCGTGACCGTCACCGTCGGCAACCCGGCGGGTGTCGATGCCACCCTGCGTGGCGCCGCCGTCGCCCTGCCTGCGCTGCCCGGCAAGACCATCGCCCGCGTGAACCTGAAATAACCATGTCGAACCAAGCCATTCCGTCCGGCCCGCTGGCCCGCCATCTCACCCGCAAAGTCCTGGTCCGCCACGGCGCAAAACAGGTGTGGGTGGGCGGCGGCGCGCCCGTCGTCGTGCAGTCGATGACCAACACCGACACCGCCGACGCCGTCGCCACCGCCATCCAGGTCAAGGAGCTCGCCCGCGCCGGTTCGGAAGTCGTGCGCATCACCGTCAACAACCCGGAAGCCGCCGCCGCCGTTCCCTACATCCGCGAGCAGCTGGACAAGATGGGCGTCGAAGTGCCGCTGGTCGGCGACTTCCACTACAACGGCCACACGCTGCTGAAGGACTTCCCGGACTGCGCGCAGGCCCTGTCGAAATACCGCATCAACCCCGGCAACGTGGGGCAGGGCGCCAAGCGCGATACCCAGTTCGCGCAGATGATCGAAACCGCCATCCGCTACGACAAGCCGGTGCGCATCGGCGTCAACTGGGGCAGCCTCGATCAGTCGCTGCTGGCCCGCATCATGGACGAAAACGCCGCGCGCGCCGAACCGTGGTCCGCGCAGGCCGTGATGTATGAAGCGCTGGTCACCTCCGCCATCGAGAACGCCGTGCGTGCCGAGGAAATCGGCCTGGCCCGCGACAAGATCATCCTGTCCTGCAAGGTCTCCGGCGTGCAGGACCTGATCGCCGTGTACCGCGAACTGGCGCGCCGCTGCGACTACCCGCTGCACCTGGGCCTGACGGAAGCGGGCATGGGCAGCAAGGGCATCGTCGCCTCCACCGCCGCGCTCTCCGTGCTGCTGCAGGAAGGGATCGGCGACACCATCCGCATCTCGCTCACCCCCGAACCGGGCGGCGACCGCACGCGCGAAGTCATCGTCGGCCAGGAAATCCTGCAGACCATGGGCCTGCGCAAGTTCACCCCGATGGTGATTGCCTGCCCGGGCTGCGGGCGCACCACCTCCACCGTGTTCCAGGAACTGGCGGACGACATCCAGACCTTCCTGCGCGAGTCCATGCCCGAGTGGAAGAAGCAGTACCCAGGCGTGGAAGAGATGAACGTGGCCGTCATGGGCTGCATCGTCAACGGCCCGGGCGAGTCCAAGCACGCGAACATCGGCATCAGCCTGCCCGGCACCGGCGAATCGCCCGCCGCGCCGGTGTTCGTCGATGGCCAGAAATTGGCCACCCTGCGCGGCGAGAACATCGCAGCCGATTTCCAGAAGATCGTGCTCGATTATGTTCAAACCCGCTACGGCGTTAAAACAGTAGAAACCGTATAAACGATATGTCCGAAAACAAGAAGGCCGAGAAGATCGTCGGCGTCAAAGGGATGAACGACATCCTGCCGGCCGATGCGCCGATGTGGGAGTTGTTCGAGAACACCGTGCAGTCGGTGCTGCAGAGCTATGGCTTCCAGAAGATCGTGACCCCGATCGTGGAGGACACCTCGCTGTTCTCGCGCGCCATCGGCGCCGTGACCGACATCGTCGAAAAGGAGATGTACTCCTTCGAGGATTCCATGAACGGCGACCAGCTGACCCTGCGCCCGGAAGGCACCGCCGGGGTGGTGCGCGCCGTGATCGAGCATAACCTCGCCTACGAAGGCCCCAAGCGCCTGTGGTACAAGGGCCCGATGTTCCGCCACGAGCGCCCGCAGCGCGGCCGCTACCGCCAGTTCTTCCAGGTCGGCGCCGAGTGCATCGGCTTCTCCGGCCCGGATGTGGACGCGGAACTGATCATGCTGTGCCGCCGCCTGTGGGACGACCTGGGCCTGTCCAACATCCGCCTGGAACTGAACTCGATCGGCAATGCGGAAGAGCGCAACGCGCACCGCGCGGATCTGATCGCGTACTTCGAACAGCACATCGACCAGCTGGATGCAGAGGCCCAGCGCCGCCTGCACGCCAATCCGCTGCGCATCCTGGACACCAAGAACCCCACGATGCAGGACCTGGTGAACAACGCTCCGCGCCTGCTGGACTACCTGAAGGACGAGTCGCTCGCCCACTTCAACGGCGTCAAGAAAATCCTCGACGCGAACAATGTGCAGTACACCGTCAACCCGCGCCTGGTGCGCGGCCTGGACTACTACAACCGCACCGTGTTCGAGTGGGTCACCGACGAGCTGGGCGCCCAGGGCACCGTGTGCGCAGGCGGCCGCTATGACCCGCTGATCGAGCAGATCGGCGGCAAGCCCACCCCGGCCGTCGGCTTCGCGATGGGCATCGAGCGCCTGATCGAACTGATGAAACTCGCCGGCGAGCCGCACGAGCCGGCCCAGTGCGACGTCTACATGGTGCACCAGGGCGAAGCCGCCCAGCTGCAGTCCTTCATCCTGGCCGAGCGCCTGCGCGATGCGGGCCTGGACGTGATCCTGCACTGCGCCACCGCGGCCGGTGCCGGTTCCTTCAAGAGCCAGATGAAGAAGGCCGACGGTTCCGGCGCCTCCTTCGCCGTGATCATCGGCGAAGACGAAGTGGCCAGCCAGACCGCCGCCGTCAAGTCGCTGGGCGAACAGCAGCAGGAGACCGTGCCGTTCGACCAGGTGGTGGACTACATCGTCGACCACATCGTCGGCGACCATGACCACGACCACGAGCACGTCCACTACCACCCGTAATTTTCATAACAAGACAAAGACATCACCATGGCATACGATCTCGAAGAACAGGAACAGCTGGCGTCCCTGAAGGCGTTCTGGAACCAGTACGGAAACCTGATCACCTGGATTCTCATCGCGGCGCTGGCGACCTTCGCGGGCTACAACTTCTGGAACCGCTACCAGGCCAGCCAGGCCGGCGAAGCGTCGGTGCTGTATGGCCAGCTGCAGGAAGCGATCGTCAAGAAGGACGCCGCGCTGACCGCGCGCGCCGCCGGCGACCTGGAATCCAAGTACGGCAAGACCGCCTTCGCCCAGATGGGTGCGCTGGCCGCCGCCAAAGCCGCCTTCGAAGCGAATGACCTGAAGACCGCCAAGGCGCAGCTGCAGTGGGCGATCGACCACGGCGACGACGAGTACCAGTCGGTGGCGCGCCTGCGCCTGTCCGGCGTGCTGCTCGACGAGAAGAACTACGCCGAAGCCGACAAGGTGATCAGCACCGGCGTGCAGCCGCAGTTCGCCGCCGAAGTCTCGGACCGCAAGGGCGATATCCTGGTCGCGCAGAACAAGCTGGCGGAAGCCCGTACCGCGTATGAAGCCGCGTACAAGGCCATGGCCAAGGCGCACCCGGGCCGCCAGCTGGTGCAGGTGAAGCTGGAATCGATCGGCGGCACGGTGCCGGCCGATCCGGCCACCGAGACCAAACCGGCTGCGTAACCGTAGAACCGTAGCCATGCCGGATCGCCCGCCTGCGCGCTTCGCCAGAGGAAGCGGCCGGCGGGCTTTGTGCTCCTGAAGAACAACAACTGAAGCGACCAATTCGACACTATGCGTATCACCAAGAACCTCGTTAGCGCATCCTTGCTGGCCGTGCTGGCCGGCTGCTCGACCCTCAGCAACCTGAATCCGTTCAGCCACAAGGACAAGTCCAGCGAGCCCGCCAAGCTGGTGGAGCTGAAGGCCAGCATGGCCGTGCGCACCGCGTGGAAGTACGACATCGGCAAGGCCGACGGCAACACCCTGACGCCCGCCATCGTCGGCAACTCGGTGGTGGTCGCCTCCAGCGACGCCGTGGCCCGCGTGGACACCGCCACCGGCAGCGCCATGTGGCGCGTGAAGTCCGAGACCCCGATCACCGCCGGCGTCGGCACCGACGGCGAAGTGGTCGTCGCCGGTGGCGCCAAGGGCAAGGTCATGGCCTGGGACATCTCCGGCAAGCCGCTGTGGACTGCGCAGGCCACCTCCGAGGTGCTGTCGGCGCCGGCCGTGGGGCAGGGCGTGGTGGTGGTGCGCTCGATCGACAACAAGATCCTCGGCCTGGACGCCAAGACCGGCCAGCAGAAGTGGTTCGTGGAGCGCACGCTGCCGCCGCTGACCCTGCGCCTGGCGCCAGGCATGGTGGTGCGCGACAAGGACGTGATCATCGCCCAGCCGGGCGGCAAGCTGCTCTCGCTGATCCTGGCGACCGGCGCGCCGCGCTGGGAGATCACGGTCGGCGAGCCGCGCGGCGCCACCGAGCTGGAACGCGTGACGGACCTGGGCGGCTACCCGGCCCTGTTCGAGAACGACGTCTGCGCCGCCTCCTACCAGGGGCGGGTGGGCTGCTGGGACGTCCCGAGCGGCACCACGCGCTGGACCAAGGAGCTGTCGTCCCAGGTGGGCGTGGCGGTCGACCAGCGCTTCGTGTTCGCGGTGGACGACAAGAGCGCCGTGACGGCCTTCGCGCGCGACACCGGTGCCAGCGCCTGGAAGAACGACAAGCTGGCCTTCCGCAGCCTGTCCACCCCGGCCTCGATCGGCCGCGCGGTGGCGGTCGGCGACTATGAAGGCATCGTGCACTTCCTGTCGCGCGAGGACGGTGCCTTCCTGGCGCGCGCCTCGACCGACGGCAGCGCCATCAAGGCCATGCCGGTGGTGGCCAACGACAAACTGATTATCCAAACCCAGAACGGCACCGTCTCGGCGATCGCAGTCGAGTAAAGCCGTCGAAAGAAGTTAAACAAATGAAGCCGGTAATAGCACTTGTAGGCCGTCCCAACGTCGGAAAGTCGACGTTGTTCAACCGCCTGACCCGATCGCGCGATGCGCTGGTGGCAGACCTGCCTGGTCTGACGCGCGACCGTCACTATGGCGAAGGCCGTATCGGCGAGCGTCCCTTCCTCGTCATCGACACTGGCGGCTTCGAGCCGGTGGCGAAAGAGGGCATCATGAAGGAGATGGCCGCGCAGACCAAGCAGGCCGTCGCCGAGGCCGACGTGGTCCTGTTCATCGTGGACGGCCGCCAGGGCCTGACCCCGCACGACAAGACCATCACCGACTTCCTGCGCCGCCAGGGCCGCACGGTGCTGCTGGTGGTGAACAAGTCGGAGGGCATGAAGTACACCTCCGTCACCGCCGACTTCTATGAACTCGGCATGGGCGACCCCTACGTGATCTCCGCCGCCCACGGCGACGGGGTGCACGACCTGGTCGGCGAAGCGCTCGACGCGGCTTTCGCCTCGCGCGCCGCCGACGAAGAAGAGCTGGAGCCGGAGCAGCAGGGCATAAAACTGGCCATCGTCGGCCGCCCCAACGTGGGCAAGTCCACCCTGGTGAACACCCTGCTGGGCGAAGAGCGCGTGATCGCCTTCGACATGCCGGGCACCACGCGCGACTCGATCGAGATCCCGTTCGAACGCGAAGGCAAGCATTACACCCTGATCGACACGGCCGGCATCCGCCGCCGCGGCAAGGTCTTCGAAGCGATCGAGAAGTTCTCGGTGGTGAAGACGCTGCAGTCGATCTCGGAAGCCAACGTGGTCCTGCTGCTGCTCGATGCGCGCCAGGACGTCTCCGAGCAGGACGCCCACATCGCGGGCTTCATCCTCGAATCCGGCCGCGCCTTGGTGGTGGCCGTGAACAAATGGGATGGCCTGCAGTCCGACCAGCGCGACCAGGTCAAGATGGACCTGGACCGCAAGCTCGATTTCCTCGGCTTCGCCAAGACCCACTTCATCTCGGCCCTGAAGGGCACCGGCATCGACCAGATGATGAAGTCCGTGAACGCGGCCTACGCCGCTGCCACCGCGAACCTGTCCACCCCGCGTCTGACCCGCGCGCTGCAGGAAGCGGTGGAAAAGCAGGAGCCCAAGCGCAAGGGCAGCGTCCGGCCGAAGATGCGCTACGCCCACCAGGGCGGGCAGAATCCGCCCGTGATCGTCATCCACGGCAACGCCCTGGAAGCGGTGAGCGAGCCCTACAAGCGCTACCTGGAGAAACATTTCCGCGACACCTTCTCCCTGGTCGGCACTCCCCTCCGCATAGAATTGCGTACTGGAAAGAACCCGTTCGTCAAGACGGGGAAATCCTAGTAAGCTAGCAACAAGAAACGGCAAAACAAGGTACAGTAGCTTCGGGACTTTCATTCAACCTTTTAGAATGGCAAACAAATCCCGGAGCCAGACTTGAAAACCAGCGAGTCGTCTCCAATTCTTGACAACAACAACACATGGAGCTGTTATGAGCAATAAAGGGCAACTGTTACAAGACCCATTCCTCAACGCCTTGCGCAAGGAGCACGTCCCCGTCTCCATCTATCTGGTCAATGGCATCAAACTGCAGGGCCACATCGAATCGTTTGACCAGTACGTCGTCCTGCTGCGTAACACCGTGACGCAGATGGTCTACAAGCACGCCATCTCCACCGTGGTCCCGGCGCGCGCCGTCAACCTCAACCTCGACAACCAGGACGCGGAGTAAGCTTGCGTCTGACCACCGCCGCAAGCTGCCCGGGAACCAGCGGATCCATATGCGCGCAGCTCTAGTTGGCATCGACTTCGGCGCTGGCGATTTTCACGCCAGTGTCGATGAACTGTCTTTGCTGGCCCGGTCCGCGGGCGCAGAACCGATCACCACCATCACCGGCAAGCGCCAGGCGCCTGACGCCGCCCTGTTCGTGGGCAGCGGCAAGGCCGACGAGATCGGCCAGGCGGTGCAGGACGAGAAGATCGAGATCGTGATCTTCAACCACGCCCTGTCGCCCGCCCAGCAGCGCAACCTCGAACGGCGCCTCAACGTCCGGGTGCTCGACCGCACCAGCCTCATTCTCGACATCTTCGCCCAGCGGGCCCAGAGCCACGAGGGCAAGCTGCAAGTCGAGCTGGCGCAGCTGCAGCACCTGTCCACGCGCCTGATCCGCGGCTGGACCCACCTGGAACGCCAGAAGGGCGGTATCGGCCTGCGCGGCCCCGGTGAGACGCAGCTGGAAACCGACCGCCGCCTGATCGGCGAGCGCGTGCGCATGCTGCGCGAGCGCCTGAAAAAACTCCGCAAGCAGCACGAGACCCAGCGCCGTTCGCGCGGCCGCAACCAGGCCTTCTCGGTCTCGCTGGTCGGCTATACCAACGCCGGCAAATCGACCCTGTTCAACGCGCTGACCAAGGCCGGCGTGTATGTCGCGAACCAGCTGTTCGCCACCCTGGACACCACCTCGCGCCGCGTCTACCTCAACGAGGAAGTCGGCACCGTGGTCATGTCCGACACGGTCGGCTTCGTGCGCGAGCTGCCCCACCAGCTGGTGGCGGCCTTCCGCGCCACGCTGGAAGAGACTATCCGCGCCGACGTGCTGCTGCACGTGGTCGATGCGTCGAGCCCCGTGCGGATGGAGCAGATCGAACAGGTCAACGCCGTGCTGCACGAGATCGGCGCCGACCATGTCCCGCAGATCCTCGTGTGGAACAAGATCGACGCGGCGGGCCACGAGCCGGCGGTGGAGCGCGGCGAGGATGGCCGCATCAGCCGCGTGTTCGTCAGCGCGCACACCGGCGCCGGTCTCGATCTGCTGCGCGCGGCGATCAGCGAGGCGGCCCAGGCGGGCCCGATCGAAGAACAAGAAGAGCAGGACGCGCGCTTCCTTCCGGATGCGAACGGCCCTGCGCAGGATTCCCACCACGCCGGACCACGCTAACAATACCAATATGTTCGCCTCCCTACTCAAACGCATAGGCGTCACACTCAATCTCAATGACAACCGCTGGGGACGCAATCCGGACCGCGACACCAAGGCGCAGGAAGGCAAGCGCCCCGACGGCCCGCCGGACCTGGACCAGCTCTGGCGCGACTTCAACGCGCGCCTGAACCGCCTGTTCGGCTCCCGCTCCGGCGGGGGCGGCGACGGCGGCAGCCCGCGCGGCGAAATGAAGGGCGCGGGCGTCACCGCCAGCGTGGTGGCCATCATCATCCTGTTCATCTGGCTGGCCAGCGGCGCCTTCATCGTGCAGGAAGGCCAGGTCGGCGTGGTCACCACCTTCGGCAAGCTGTCGCACACGGCGCGGCCGGGCTTCAACTGGCGCTGGCCGTATCCGTTCCAGTCCAACGAGATCGTCAACGTCTCGGGAGTGCGCAACGTGGAAGTCGGCTACCGCGGCCAGGTCCGCAACAAGGAACCGCGCGAATCGCTGATGCTGACCGACGACGAGAACATCGTCGACATCCAGTTCGCGGTGCAGTACACGCTGAAAGATCCGGTGTCGTGGCTCTTCAACAACCGCGACCCCGAGGAAAACGTCAAGCAGGTGGCCGAGACCTCGATTCGTGAGGTGGTGGGCCGCAGCAAGATGGACTTCGTGCTGTATGAAGGACGGGAGAAAGTCGCGCGTGATGTTCACTCGCTGATGCAGTCCATGCTGGACCGCTACGGCGCCGGTGTCCAGATCAACAACGTGAGCATGCAGGCGGTGCAGCCGCCGGAGCAGGTGCAAGGCGCCTTCGACGATGCGGTCAAGGCCAACCAGGACCGCGAGCGCGCCAAGAACGAAGGCCAGGCCTACGCCAACCGCGTGATCCCCGAGGCGCGCGGCAAGGCGATCCGCCTGGTGCAGGAGGCCGAGGCCTACCGCTCGCAGGTGGTGGAGAACGCGACCGGTAACGCGTCGCGCTTCACCCAGGTCGTCACCGAATACTCCAAGGCGCCGGCCATCACGCGCGACCGCATGTACATCGAGACCATGCAGCAGATCTTCACGAGCACGAGCAAGGTGCTGGTGGATGCGAAGTCCGGCTCCAACCTGCTGTACCTCCCGCTGGACAAGCTGGTGGCCCAGACCATCGCCAACGACACCGCGGCACGCGCCGCGGCGCAGCAGCAGGCCGCCCAGCAGCAGGGTGGCCAGCAGTACCAACAACCGCAGGAGACCATGCCGACCGTCGACATCCACCAGAACCGCGGCAGCCGCGAACGGGAGGGCCGCTGATGAGCCGCATCGTGACAATCGTCGTCGCCATCTTCGTGGCGCTGATGCTGGTGTCCTCCACCGTGTTCGTGGTCGACCAGCGCAAGTACGCGGTGGTGTTCGCGCTGGGTTCCGTGAAGGAAGTGATTCCGGAGCCGGGCCTGCACTTCAAGCTGCCGCCGCCGTTCCAGAATGTGCTGTACCTGGAAAAGCGCATCCTCACCATCGAGACGCCGGAAGCGGAGCGCTTCATCACGGCCGAGAAGATGAATATCCTGGTGGATGCCTTCGTCAAGTGGCGCATCAAGGAGCCGCGTTTGTTCTACGTGTCCTTCGGCGGCGACGAGTCGCGCGCGCGCGATCGGATGCTGCAGATCGTGAAGGCGGCGCTGAACGACGAGATCACCAAGCGCACCGTGAGCGAAGTGATCTCCGGCCAGCGCGGGCACGTGATGCAGGCGATCAGCTCCAAGGTGGCGCTGGAGGCCAAGCAGATCGGCGTGGAGATCGTGGACGTGCGCCTCAAGCGCGTGGACTACGTGGAGCAGATCAACAACTCGGTGTACGACCGCATGAAGGCCGAACGCGCGCGCGTGGCCAACGAACTGCGTTCGACCGGTAACGCGGAGAGCGAAAAGATCCGCGCCGATGCCGACCGCCAGGCCACCGTGATCCTGGCCGAAGCCTTCCGCGACGCGGAGCGCATCAAGGGTGAGGGCGACGGCAAAGCTTCTGCAATCTACGCGGCCGCGTTCAGCAAGAACCCCGAGTTCTACAAGTTCTACCGCACCCTGGAAGCCTACCGCACGACCTTCAAGAACCGCGGCGACGTGATGGTGATCGACTCGAACTCCGAGTTCTTCAAATACCTGCGCGGCCCCGGCGCCTCCGCCGGCGGCGCGCCCGCGAAGAAGTAACGCGCCCCGCAAAAAGCAGAACGGCCGCACGATGCGGCCGTTCTGCTATCTGGACTGCCGCTGTGGCCTGGGTGGCGCCATCTGCTGCTGGAGGCGCTGCCGGTCCAGCTCCTCGCGGGCGCCCTTGATCTCGCCGAGCGCTTCGCGCATCTCGGCCATGAACTCCCGCATGTCGGCGCGCTGCTCTGCCCGCACGGCCGCGGTGAATATCTCCATGTCGTGCTCGAAAGCGCGGGTGATGCCGAAATACAGGCCGACTCCGATGGCGATCGTACTCAGGAAATGGGCATAGGTCACGTACGATGCCCGGATGGCGGCATCTTCAGCTCGCTTTGCGCTCTCCTCGGCGCGCTTGGCGCTCTCTTCGGCGCGCTGTGCGCTGGCCTCGGCAGTGCGGGCCACGCGCTCCATGAGACCGACGGCTTCGGCCAGCTTGGCTTCGAAGCGCAGGACCGTCGCCTGCATGCGCTCGTCCAGCCGCGCGAACAGGGCCGCGCTGCGGGCTTCGGCGGCCGCAATGTCGGCCTCGACCTCTTGTCTAGTCATGTCGTTCATCCGGTCGATGCTGGAACCGCAAGGCCACAACGTCAACCTCCTGCCTCAAGCTTTTGCCATTCGACCTCCATTTTCGGGTAAAATCACCGATTCGGCGCACGCTTTGTGTGGAACCGCGCGCGCCTCGTTGACTGTCATTTAACACCTCTGCCACGCCCCATGCCGAACTGGCTGCTGCCCGAGAATATCGCCGACGTCTTGCCCTCCGAAGCCCGCAAGATCGAAGAGCTGCGCCGCCTGATGCTCGATACCTACCGCCTGTACGGCTACGAGCTGGTGATGCCCCCGCTGCTGGAATACGTCGAGTCGCTGCTGACCGGCGCCGGCCAGGACACCGACCTGCGCACCTTCAAGCTGGTCGATCAGCTGTCCGGCCGCATGCTTGGCCTGCGCGCCGACATGACCACGCAGGTCGCCCGCATCGACGCCCACCTCCTGCACCGCAATTCCGTCACCCGCCTGTGCTACGCCGGCTCGGTGCTGCACACCCGTCCCTCCGGCCTGCACGCCACCCGCGAGCCGCTGCAGATCGGCTGCGAGATCTACGGCCACGCGGGCCTGGAGGCGGACGCCGAAGTGCAGGAGCTGGCTTTGGCCTCGCTGGCGCTGGCCGGCTTCGTGGACGTGCGGCTGGACCTGACCCACGTCGGCGTGCTGCGCGCCCTGCTGGCGGAAGACGCCAAGGCGCGCCAGGACGAAGCTACCATTGTTGCGCTGCTGCGCGCCAAGGACGTCCCCGGCCTGCGCGAGCAGACCAAAGGCTACGCCGCCGCCACCCGCGAGGCCCTGCTGGCGCTGCCCAACCTGTACGGCGACATCGACGTCCTCACCCGCGCCAAGGAAGTGCTGCCCGCGCTGCCCGGCATCACCAAGGCGCTGGCCGACCTGGCGGTGCTGGCCGCGTCCGCGCTGGGCCGCGCCAATGTCGCCGTCGACCTGGCCGACCTGCGCGGCTACCAGTACGAGAGCGGCGCCATGTTCTCGCTGTACGTGCCCGGCCTGCCCAACGCGGTGGCGCGCGGCGGCCGCTACGACCACGTGGGCGAGGCCTTCGGGCGCGCCCGTCCCGCCACCGGCTTCTCGATGGACCTGCGCGAACTGGCGCGCCTGCTGCCGACGGCCGAACGCAAACATTCGATCCGCGCACCCTGGGGCAATGCGCCCGAGCTGCGCGCGAAGATCGCCGAACTGCGCAAGTCCGGCGAAGTCGTGATCCAGTCGCTGCCTGGCCACGACATTGAGCTGGACGAGTTCGAGTACGACCGCGTGCTCGTGCTCGAAGAAGGAAACTGGATTCTCAAAAACTTAGGCTAAGACTGTGATGTCAAATCAAAAACCGGCAAAGAACGTCGTTGTCATCGGTACCCAGTGGGGCGATGAGGGCAAGGGTAAGATCGTCGACTGGCTGACCGACCATGCACAAGGCGTGGTGCGCTTCCAGGGCGGCCACAATGCGGGCCACACGCTCGTCATCGGCGGCCAGAAGACCGCGCTGCAGCTGATCCCGTCGGGCATCATGCGCCCGGGCGTGGCCTGCTACATCGGCAACGGCGTGGTGGTCTCGGTGCCGGACGTGATGCGCGAGATCGACAAGCTGCAGGCCAACGGCGTGGAAGTCGTGTCGCGCCTGAAGATCTCGGAAGCCTCCCCGGTCATCCTGCCGTACCACACGGCCCTCGACAAGGCGCGCGAGGAAGCGCGCGGCGCCGCCAAGATCGGCACCACCGGCAAGGGCATCGGCCCGGCGTATGAAGACAAGGTCGCGCGCCGTGCAATCCGCATCGCCGATCTGCTCAACGAAGAGCGCTTCGCCGAGAAGCTCAAGGAAAACCTGGACTACCACAACTTTGTCCTGACCCAGTACCTGAAGGCCGACGCGGTCGACTTCCAGAAGACCTACGACGACGCGCTGGCCCTGGTGCCGCGCCTGAAGCCGATGGTCGCCGACGTGTCCTCCGCGCTGTACGCTGCCCACAAGGCCGGCGGCAACCTGCTGTTCGAAGGCGCGCAAGGCTCGCTGCTGGACGTGGACCACGGCACCTATCCGTTCGTCACCTCGTCCAACTGCGTGGCCGGCAATGCGGCCGCCGGTTCGGGCGTGGGTCCGAACATGCTGCACTACATCCTGGGCATCACCAAGGCCTACACCACGCGCGTCGGTTCGGGCCCGTTCCCGTCCGAGCTGCCGACCGATGCGGGCGTCGGCCACCACCTGTCGTCGGTGGGCCATGAATTCGGCACCGTCACTGGCCGCGCGCGCCGCTGCGGTTGGTTCGATGCCGCGCTGCTGCGCCGCTCGGTGCAGATCAACGGCGTCTCGGGCATGTGCCTGACCAAGCTCGATGTGCTGGACGGCCTGGAGTCGCTCAAGCTGTGCACCGGCTACAAGCTCGATGGCCGCGACGTGGACGTGTTCCCGGTCGGCGCCGAGGAAGCCGCGCGCTGCCAGCCGGTGTACGAGGAGATGGCGGGCTGGAAGGAGTCCACCGTCGGCGCCAAGTCAATGGACGACCTGCCGGCCACCGCCCGCGCCTACATCAAGCGCATCGAAGAACTGGTCGGCGTGCCGGTCGACATGGTCTCCACCGGCCCGGACCGCGAAGAGACCATCGTGCTGCGCCACCCGTTCGCGTAACCCTCACCCCACGATAAGAAGAGGATCCTGAAAAAATGACGACCCCTCAATCGACCGACAAAGACCTCTGGGTCAGCTGGGACGAATACCACCGCCTGATCGAGCGCCTGGCGCTCAAGGTGTACGAAAGCGGCTGGCACTTCGACATGGTCCTGTGCCTGGCGCGCGGCGGCGTGCGTCCGGGCGACGTGTTCTCGCGCATCTTCGACGTGCCGCTGGCGATCCTGTCGACCAGCTCCTACCGCGAGGAAGCGGGCACCAAGCAGGGTGACCTGGACATCGCCAAGTACATGACCATGACCAAGGGCCCGCTGAAAGGCCGCGTGCTGCTGGTCGACGACCTGGCCGATTCGGGCGTCACGCTGCAAAAGGTCTCCTCCCACCTGACCGAGAACTTCAAGGACGTCACCGAAGTGAAATCGGCGGTCATCTGGGTCAAGGGCTGCTCGGCGATCCGTCCGGACTACTTCCTGGACGAGCTGCCGCACAACCCGTGGATCCACCAGCCGTTCGAGGACTACGACGGCCTGCGCCCGCACCAGCTGTCGGCGTGGATGAAGAAGTTCGAGAAATAAGAGACACAGAAAAAGGAGCTGCGGCTCCTTTTTTTGTCAGGGCGGGAAGACCAGGGAGACCACTACCCCGCGCAGTGCCGCGACAAGCTTCTCCCGGTTTTTCGGAGACTTGACGCGGGCCGGCAGGCGGCTGAGCCAATGGCCATTCGGCCCATTCGAGGTGCCGCGCCGGTTCGATAATTGCCGGCTCGTCGGCAAGGGCGTCAGCGATAACACACGAATGCATTCCAGTAGCTGCTCGCTTGACGAAAACTGCAGGACTATCTCGTCAAACGGCACACACAGAACGGCATAGCCTTTGTGCGGAATAGGGAGCGGCGCGGGCGGCTCGTAACGCTCGGCGACGCTCCAATGCTGGCCATCCTGCTCGACGTGGACCCAGTACGCCAGCGGCGCGTGACGCCAGGTGGAATGGAACTCGGTCCAGTATTCGGTACGGGGCATGGTCGCCAGAGGTCGTGCGGTGGGCGAAGGATAAGGGCAAAGCGCGTGCGCGACAAGCGGCAAAGCGATGCCGAAATTGTTTACTATATCGGCATGACCCAGACCTTCATCCAGACCTTTATTCTCCTCTCGCTGGTAACTGACCCCTTCGGCAATGTGCCGCTGTTCGTGGCCGCGCTGTCCAAGGTGCACAAGACGCGCCGCTGGAAAGTCGTGGTGCGCGAGTGCCTGATCGCGTATGTGGTGCTGCTGCTTTTCATGTTCTTCGGGCGGCATTTGCTGTCGGCGATGCAGCTGTCCGAGATTTCGCTGCGCATCGGCGGCAGCGTAATCCTGTTCTTGATCGCGATGCGGATGGTATTCCCGCAGCCGGGCGGGCTGTTTGGCGACGATGGCAGCGACGGCGAGCCGTTCATCGTGCCGCTGGCGATACCGGCGATCGCCGGGCCGTCGGCGCTGGCCACGGTGCTGCTGTTCTCGTCCGATACCAAGATGGAGGTGATGGTCCATATCGGCGCGCTGACCGCGGTGGCGCTGGTGTGGCTGGCCGTATTCCTGAGTGCCGAGCGGCTGCAGAAGGTCCTGGGTCCGCGCGTGATGACGGCCTTTGAACGCCTGATGGGCCTTATCCTCACGGCCGCCGCCGTCGAGATGTTCATGGCCGGCGTGCGCGATTTCCTCAAGTCGCTCTGACATCGCTCATGGCCGCGCTGCCCCGCTTCCGCTGGACCCGCGGCCGCCAAGGCACCGGTTACGACAAGATGCTGCTGCTGTCGGGCCGCTGGCCGCTCCCATTCGATTCCTATCTGATCCGCTACCCCGAGGGTTCCGCGATTCCACCACATACGGACCCGGTGGGGGAGGGGCGGCACTACCGCCTGAACATCATCCTCAAGTCGCCGCGCGCCGGCGGAGAGTTCGTGTGCGCGACGCCCATTTACTCGTCCCGCCGCATCAAGCTGTTTCGCCCCGACGCTTGTGAACACAGCGTGACGCGGGTAGAAGGCGGTTCGCGCTACGTGCTGTCGATCGGTTGGATCCGGCGCTAACTCACGTCCTGCTTATGTTCGCTCGTTCCATGCATCGATATTTCATGTGGCGCCCGGCGCACCGGCCTGCGGCCAGGTTCGGCTGCAGGTGGTACGTCCGTTCGCGTTCGACTCCCCGGATGGTCAAGCCCTAGCGGGCCGGCTCCGGTACGGCTAGGACAGCCGGAGCGGCGGGGTGTTCCTCAAGCGGGGCATACAGCGGCGTGGCCATGCGCACCGGCTGCACGTCCATCCGCAGACGGTAGACCGAATAGCGTTCGGTGACGTTCGAGAGCCAGGCCCGAGTCTCGGGCGTGCGCGTGAACGTGAACTCGAACCCAGGTGTGCCCCCGGCACCGGCCGGATCGCCAAAGGCCAGGCCGCGGCCGCGTTGCTGGTCGCTGTCCACCAGCTTGGTCATCAGGTCCACGACGGTCCCGCGCCCCAGGATGTCGGGCGTGAACAGGGAACCGTGAAAATAGGGACGCGCCGCATCGACAGGCCGCTTGCCCTGCCCCGGCGCCAGGTCACCTCCCGGCAGCTGCAGGGTGTCGCCCGCATCGGCATAGCTGATGCGGACATTCTCGGCCCGCAGGCCGCCTGCGTCCTGCTGGCTGCGCGACCCGGTCAGGTCGAGCACGATGGCGCCGCTGGCTCCGATCACGCGCACGGCGCGCGTTGGCTCCACCACCAGTGCCGTATTCTCATCGACGCCCAGACCCAGCGTGTAGCGTCCGGCGAGCATCGCCGGCAGCATGCGCGCAAAACGCCCGCGCGCGATCATGTGCTGGTCGATGAACACATCGTCGCCGATGAAGCCGAGGCCTGGCGTGACTTCGTACCCGTCGCGGACGGGAGCGCTCAGAGTCCCGAGGACGCTCTCGGCATCGCGGTACATGGTCCGGCTCATGATCGCGGCGCCGGCGCTGGTGCCCGCCAGCACCCCGCCTGTGCGGTACAGGGACCAGAGCGCATCGAGCACCCGGGTGGGCTGCCCATCTGGGCGGCGCAGGGCCGCGGTGATGCGCGACTGGTCGCCCCCGACGAAGAACGCGCCACCCGCCCGCGCCACGCGCTGGGCCAGTTGCACATCGTCGGCCGTGGCGACAGCCGCGGCCCGACCTCGCAGCTGCACGGAGACCGGGACCACGAACGCGTGCGCGCCGTACTGGTTCAGGCGCGCCGCAGCCGCGGCGCCAGACGCGTTGGGATCGGCGGCGGCGCTGGGCAGGACAGCGATATGCGCACCACGGCCACCGGCGAGGGCGACGATGGTGCGCCAGACCTCGGCATTGTTGTCCTCCAGGTGGCCGCCGATGATGACGAGGTGGCCGCGCGGAGGAGGCGGTGCGGCGGGGGCGCCCAGCGCGGGGCCGGCGCATGCCACCAGGATGAGGAAGAGAGAACGCATGGGGAATGTGAAAAAAAGGGCGGCCGCTGCGTGCACTGCGGCGGCGCCCGAACGGAATCAACGGAAAGAGTAGTTAGCGCTCACGAAGGCATTCCGCCCGCGCGGATCCGTGTAGGTCGGGTCGTACCCAGCCAGGAAATAATAGGCCTGGTTCGAGAATGGCGGATCGGTGTTGAGCAGGTTCAGCACCCCGGCGCGCACTTTCAGTTGCTTGCTGATCGCCCAGCTTCCGGTCAGGTCCCACAGCGAGTAGGCCTGCACGCGGCGGGACGGCAGCAGCGTGTCGCTGCTCGGATCATAGGTCGTGTTCTGGTCCGTGTAGCCGGAGGAATACTGGTTGGCCAGCGTCAGGTTGAACGGACCCTGGTCCCAGCCGAAGCTGATCCGGTGGCGCCATTTCTGGATCACCTGGTCGTTCAGGAAGACCCCCAGATTGCTGCGGTACGGCTCCTGCGGACCAAACTGCCGATCGTACTTGAGGATGTAGGTGCCGGACAGGTTGACGCTGGCGCGGCCCCAGTCGCCCTGCGCGCTGCGCCAATCGGCACCGAGGTCCAGGCCCGAGGTCTTCAGCTTGCCCTGATTCTCCTTCATCAGCAGGATGTTGGTGATGAAGCCGTCGCTGTCGCGCTGGATGTACTTGCCGTTGTAGGCTGCCGGGTTGTCGACGATGATCTGCTCGCCGAGGGTGCTGATCACGTCCTTCTTCTGGATGTTCCAGTAGTCGATCGAGAAGCTGGCACTGCGGTCCAGGTCGACCACCACGCCGAGGGAGAACTGCTGTGACTTTTCCGGCTTCAGGTCCGGGTTGGAGCGGCGCTCCACCGGCCACTGGTCCGTGCACAGGTCGATGCTGCCTTCGCTCCTGACGCACTGCGGGTCGGTCAGGAAGCTCGCTGCGCTACCAAACGTGGTCGGCCGTTTCAGGTCCGACAGCGACGGGGCGCGGAAGCCGGTGCCCGCCGATCCGCGCACCAGCAGCGCCTTGCTCGGCTGCCAGCGCAGGCCAATCTTCGGATTGGTGGTGGATCCGACTTCGCTGTAGTGGTCATAGCGCAGGGCGAACTGCAGCTCCAGCTCCTTGGTGAGCGGTGCATCCAGCTCGGTGAACACGGAATAGACATGGCGGCTGTCGTCGGTCGCGGACAGGTCCGTCGTGGACCCTGCCGCGGCGCCGTTGTCGCGGTCCCCCGCGATATTGTTCGACAGGAGCAGGGCGGAGGGCGTAAACGTGGTGTTCTCCTGGCGCACTTCGCCGCCAATGGCGATGGCCAAGTCGCCGCCACCCAGGGCCATCAGGGGGCGCGACATCTTGCCGTCCAGGGAGGTGGACACGCCCTTCGATTTGCGCGCCTCGTCATTGACCTTGATTTTGCCGATCAGGTCCTGCCCGGCCTGGCCGGACGGCCCGAAGGGATTGATGGTCCCATTGCGCACGCCCGCCTCGAACTGGTCGTACAGCACATAGCCGTCGACGTACTTGTCAACCGCGCGGTTCTCGGCGCGGGCCAGCCCCAGGTCGTAATCCCACCCGGAGACCGTGCCAGTCGCGCCCAGCACCAGCCGCGAACCGGTGCTGGTCACCTCGTTGGTGCGGTTGCCCGCTTCCGTCATACGGTAGCGGATACCGGAGAAGGTGGCCGGCAAACCAGGCACGGACAGCGCGTTACGGTAGGCCGCTGGCAGCACGCTGACCGGCAGGTTGCGAATGCGCTGCGGATTCGGCGAGAGCACATAGCGGGTCTTGGCCTGCGACTGCACCAGTTCCGCGAACAGCTGGTTGTCCTCATTGAGCTGGAAGGTGGCACGGCCAACGAAGCCGAACTTCTTCGATTCCGGATAGATCTCCGTGTCTTCCATGTAGTCGTAGCTGCATGCGAGCGGTCCGCCCGGACCCTGTGGCGCGAATACGTTGGCGGGCGGATTGCAATCGGGCGCGGATGGGTTGACCCGGGTGCGCGTGGCGCCGGCCGGGAGCAGGCCGGCTGCAATCAGGGCGTTGCGCTGGGCCGATGAGATGTCGAGGTTGGCCGGGAAGGTGTTCGAGGACATCAGGGCAGGCAGGGTGGTCGCCAGTGGACGCTCCTTGATGAAGTCGCGCTGCGACGAGCGCAGCGAGTCCAGGCGCTGCAGGTCCAGCACGCCCATCAGGTTGAACCGGTCGCGCCCCAGGTCTCCCACGCCGCCGCTCAGCGACAGGGTCTTCTTGCCGGCGCCTCCCTCCTGGGTGGCGGCGGCCGAGGCGCTCAGGTCCACGCCCTTGTAGTCCTTGCGGGTGATGAAGTTGATCACGCCACCGATGGCGTCGGTGCCGTAGATCGCGGAGGCGCCGTCCTTGAGGACCTCGACGCGCTGGATGGCGCCGGCCGGGATATTGTTCAAGTCCACGCCGGCGTTGTCGCCAGGCGAAGCGAAGTTGGCCAGGCGCCGGCCGTTCAGCAGCACCAGTGTCGAGGACACGCCCAGGCCGCGCAGGTTGGCACCGTTGAAGCCGCGCTGGCCGGAAGTGCCGTCGGTGATGGACGCGCCATCCGACAGCGGTGCGGTGTTGGCACTGAGGTTGCGCAGCAGTTCGGCGGCGGTGGTCACGCCACTCTTGTCGATGTCCTCGCGCTTGATCGTCTGGACCGGCAGCGCGGTCTCGGCGTCCACCCGCCGGATGGACGACCCGGTGATCTCGACGCGCTGGACCTTCTGGCCATCGTCTGTTTGGGCGGTGGCCGGCTGCGCCAGCGTCCCCAGGGCGGCCAGGACGGCCACGGCCAGCGGTGTCATCGCAACGTGCTTGTTCATGCTCAGTGCTCCCTCTCTCTGTTGGTATCAGGTGGTTTTTGACGGTCGGCGCTTGCGGGCGCCGCCCTTGCTGCTGTTGGAGACCGGGGTCGCGCCCACGAGGTAGGCCGCGATGGCCTCCGTCAGGCGGGCGGCCTTGTCGACGTTGTCCTGGTGCGAGACCATCAGGGAGACGGCCAGCGCTTCGATGACGGCCACGGCGGCCGCGCCACTGCTGGGCAGGACGGGATGGGCGCTGTGCGCATACAGCACGTGGTGGCCCAGCTCCGCCAGGGGCGAGGCGGGGGCATCGGTGATCGAGACAATGGTGGCGCCCCGGTCGCGCGCGAACTGAGTCAGGCGCACCACGTCGAGCGCATAGCGGGGAAAGGAAAGGACCACCAGCACGTCCTTGCCGGTGATGCCCGCCAGGTGGGCAGCCGCCACCTCCGTACCGCCCTGGGAGGCCACCTCCACCACCTGCGCACAGAATGGCTGCAGGTGCATGGCCAGCATGCCGGCCAAGTGGACCGACAAGCCGAAGCCCAGCACATACACGGTGCGGGCCGCGGTCAGCCGCGCGACGACGCGGGTCAATTCGCGCGCATCGAGGGCCTTGCCGCTGCCGATGATATTGGACGAGGCGTGATCGAGGCTTTCCAGGGCCGGAGCCGCGGCCGCGCTTTGGCGCGCAATCTGGTGGCGCAGCTTGTCGACCGGCTGCAGGACGGCCTGCAGGGTCTCGGCCACCGCCGCGCGCATGGCGGCGAAGTTGCGAAACCCGAGGTCGCGCGCAAAACGGCTGACAGTGGCCGTGGAGACGGCACTGGCCTCCGCGATTTCCTCGATCCCGAGCGCGGTCACGCGCATCGGATTGCGCAGCACGAAATCGGCGATGGTGCGCTGGGAAGCCGAGCCGTCCGACAGGACGCCCAGCAGCGCCTCGCCCAGGGCGGACTGGGCAAACCCCACGTCGGGGGAGGTGTTGGCGGCAGGGGTGGCGGCAGCGTGTGTCATGGTGAGCTCTCGTCTGAATGTAAGCAAATTTACATTCTACGATGACATGCAAAAAACCTAATTGATTTCCACTTTAATCATGAAAGTTCCGGGACTCAACAGTTTTCTGAAAATATTTTTTCATGTGTTGTAGTGATGTAAAAAAT
Source organism: Zemynaea arenosa (assembly GCF_004614185.1). Lineage (GTDB taxonomy): Bacteria > Pseudomonadota > Gammaproteobacteria > Burkholderiales > Burkholderiaceae_D > Telluria > Telluria arenosa. The sequence continues at coordinate 20,660 of NZ_SPVF01000137.1, forward strand.
CATCCATAATCAAACGGCCGAGTTTCCTCATCGATAAGAACATGCAGATCCAGCGCCAGCCCATCGCGACCGACGACAGCATCGCGGCCTTCCAGCTCACCTCACTCCACTTCGGCGTTCCTGGGACGGGGAAGAAGGTCTATATCCAGGCCGCGCTGCACGCCGATGAAGTGCCGGGCATGCTGGTGGTGCAGTTCCTGCGCCAGCAGCTGCTGCAGCTGGAGAGCACGGGACGCCTGCGCGGAGAAGTCATCCTGGTCCCGGTGGCCAACCCGATCGGACTGTCGCAGGCGATTCATGGCGCGCCGTTCGGCCGCTTCGACCTGGCCACGGGTGTGAACTTCAATCGCGCCTACAAGCACGTGGCCGGAGAGCTGTCCGGCACCCTGGCGGGACGTCTCGGGCCCGACGCCGCAGCCAATGTGCGCCTGATACGGGAGCAGGCGCGCGCCTCGGTACAGGGCTGGGAAGTGCGCAACAACGTTGAGGCGCTCAAGAAGGCGCTGCTGGAACTGGCTATTGATGCGGACATTGTGCTCGACCTGCACTGTGATAACGACGCGGTCATCCACTTGTATGCCGGCACGCCGCTGGCCGAGCAGGTGCGCGACCTGGCCGCGCTGCTCGGCGCCCATGCGGTGCTGCTGGCGCTGGAGGCGGGCGACGAGCCGTTCGACGAGGCTTGCTCGCGCCTGTGGTGGGACCTGGCGCGGCATTTCGGACCGCAGTATCCGATCCCGCCGGCCTGCGTGGCCGTCACCATCGAGCTGCGGGGCGAGATGGACGTGAACTACAGCTATGCGGAGCGCGATGCGCACGCCCTGCTGCAGTACCTGGCCCGCCAGGGAGTGCTCGACATTCCGTGGGAGCCCTTGCCGCCCCCGCTGTGCGAGCCGACGCCGCTCGAAGGCGTAGAGCCGATCGCCGCGCCGCGCTCCGGCGTGCTGGTGTTCCAGAAGAACCTGGGCGACCTGGTGGCCGCGGGCGATACCATCGCCGACCTGATCGAACCCGTGAGCGGCGCTGTGAGCCCGCTGCGCGCCACCCGCCCGGGCGTGATGTTCGCGCGCACCGCACATCGGCACCTGCTGCGCGGGATGCAGGTCTGCAAAGTCGCCGGCACGAGCGCCTGGCGCAACGGTAAACTGCTGAGTTCATAGAGAGGTCCCGATGCGCCTGCGCCTGCCCAACACCTTCATCCTGCTGTTTGCCATCCTGTCGCTGATTGCCATTGCCACCTGGCTGGTCCCCGGCGGTCGCTACGAGACCCGGGTGGTGGACGGGCGCACCCTGATCGATCCGGCGGCCTTCCATTACATCGCGAGTGCGCCGCAAGGTCCGGTCGCGCTGCTCATGGCGCCGATCAAGGGCTTTGTGGAGGCGGCGCTGATCATCGGCTTTGTGCTGATCGTGGGAGGCACCTTCGCCGTGCTGCAGAAGACCGAGGCAATCGATGCCTTCATCAAGACGGTGGCCCGCGCGCATGCGCATTCGCCGCTGGTACGCGCGCTCCTGATTCCCGTCTTTGTGACCATGTTCTCGCTGGGTGGCGCAAGCTTCGGCATGGCCGAGGAGGCGATTCCATTCGTGCTGATCTTCGTGCCGCTGGCGCTGGCCCTGGGCTATGACTCGATCGTCGGCGTGGCGATTCCCTTCGTCGGCTCGCAGGTCGGCTTCGCGGTGGCCTTCCTCAATCCCTTCAACGTGGGCATCGCGCAAGGCATCGCCGGCGTCCCGATGTTTTCCGGGCTGGCGTACCGCGTGGTCCTATGGCTGGTTGCAACGGGGCTGACCGTTGCCTTTCTGATGTGGTACGCAGCGCGGGTGCGGCGCGATCCCACCCGCTCGCCCACTTACGCCATCGACGCCATCAAGCGTGGCGAGCATGCGGCGGCGCTGCACTTTGAGCGGATGACGCGCACCCATGCCGCCGTGCTGGGCATCTTCGCGCTGGCGCTGGGCGTCATGATCTTCGGGGTGGTGCGCTACCAGTGGTTCATCGAGGAGATCGCAGCGCTGTTCCTGGCGCTGGCAATCGCGGTCGGGCTGGTAGCCCGCCTGGGACCGGACGACTTTGTGGCTGCATTCTTGCAGGGTGCGAAGGACCTGGTCAGCACAGCACTGGTGATCGCGCTGGCCCGGGGCACGATGATCATCGCGCGCGATGCGCACATCATCGACACCATGCTACATGGCCTGATGCCGCTGGTGCAGTCGGCCCACCCCGTCTTTGCGGCGCAGAAGATGTTCGCGATCCAGTCCGTGATTAACTTCTTCATCCACTCCGGCAGCGGCCAGGCCGCGTTGACCATGCCGATCATGGCGCCGCTGGCAGACCTGGTCGGCGTCACGCGCCAAACGGCCATCCTGGCGTTCCAGCTGGGCGAGCTGACCACGCCTGTCATTCCCACCTCCGCGATCACGGTCGGCGTGCTGGCGCTGGCTCGCATCCCCTGGCTCACTTGGGCCAGATGGATGCTCCCGCTACAGCTGGCCTATCTGCTGTTTGCGCTGGCTGCGCTGGCGCCGCCGGCCATCACGGCCTGGCACTGAGTCCCGCCGCTGGACAGAGTTGCGGATCAGGCACGCCGTTCCGCACGGTTGGAATTCCGGTAGCCGTTACGGCTGAGCTGATCCAATGGCGTCGGCAAGGTGTTCGGCACCAACAGCGTGTTTTTCGTCGAGGCGACAGACACGCCGGAAATCCTGGCCAGCGGCTCGCCGCTGACTGAAGCGGGTCTTTCCGGCAACGGTGGCGGCGGTGCGCCGCCACCGTTGCGAAACCCGCTCAGTCGTTCGCGTTGTCCACGAACACCGCCGTGGTACGGGCGGGGATGCTGAAGCCACCGTCGCGCGCGTCGTAGCGGGCGCCCAGCACCACTGGGTCGCTGCCCTTGCGCTGCAGCTTGTGCAGGTCGAACTTATGGCCTGCCAGTTCGCCCACGGTCACCCGCTTGGCCACCTTGTCCACATTGATCACCACCGCGATGCGCTTGTACTTGGCGCCGGGGTAGCCTTTGCCATCGAGGGCCATCACGATCACGCCCGGCACCTGGTTCGCTCCGGTGTTGTAGAAGCTGAGGCGCTCGCGCACGTCCTGCGCCGTGCGCAGGCGGAACAGCGAGCTCTCGCTGCGGATCGCCAGCAGGTCTTCCGCATACCGCTTGGCCGAGACGATGGTGCTGGAGTCAGGCTTGACCAGCGGGTTCGCCAGCACCGGCGCCATGAGAGACCAGTTGGACTGGTTCACGTTCGCCATCGGCAGGCCGACGCCGAAGTTGTTTCCCGCGTATGAGTAATCAAGCGTGTTGAACCAGTCCCCCGCGTTGTAGCTGTCCCGGTCCAGCGACTTGGAGCGCAGGATCTCCTGCCCCGCGTGGAAGAACGGAATGCCCTGGGATAGCGTGACGATCGCCGCGCCCAGGTTCTGCACCCGCACCCGTTCCGCCAGCGGCGTATTGGCCGGGAGGCGGAAGGCGTTGATGTCGAACAGCGTCTGGTTGTCGTGCGCCTCGATGTAGTTGATGGTCTCCGCCGGGCTGGCAGTGAAGCCCGCGTTCTGGCCGAAGTAGTCGATCTGCGCGTTGCTGCGCACGGTCCCGAAGCGGTCCGTGAAGCTATAGTCGCGCAGGGTGCCGGTCAGGCCGACGCGCACCAGGTCCGCGAGCCGCAGCAGGTCGTCCTTCGTTTGATGCGCGCGGTCGTTGGGGTCATAGAACACGCCGTTGATGAAGCCCTGCTGAGCGATCAAATCCGTGCCGCTGTCGCAGCATCCACCGCCGCGCACGGAGTCGCGCAAGCGGTCGTTGAACGATCCGATCCCGGTGCCGAACATGTTGGCCTGGCGCGCCTGGACGAAGCGGCTGTCGTTGCCGACGGTGCCGAAGTTCCAGGCTTCGCCATACAGGTAGATCGGCCGTCCGGCAGCCTGGTTGACGCTGGCCTGCAGCTGCTTCATCACCGCCAGCGGCGTGAAGCCCATGATGTCGAAGCGGAAGCTGTCCACCTTGTACTGGCTGGCCCACAGCGACACCGAATCGATCATCAGCTTGGCGAACATGCTGTTCTCGGCGGCCGTGTCGGAGCAGCAGCTGTCGTTGGTGATGCCGCCGCCCGCGTTCAGGCGGTAATAGTAGGCCGGGACGATCTTGTCCAGCACCGAGAGGTTGTCCTGGCGCGCGGCGCTGGTGTGGTTGTAGACCACGTCCATCGCGACGCGCAGGCCTTGCTCATGCAGGCCCTTGACCATGGCGCGGAACTCGCGGATGCGCGCGGCGCCATCGTTGGCGTTGGACGAGTAGCTGCCTTCCGGCGCGTTGTAGTGGACCGGGTCGTAGCCCCAGTTGAAGCAGTCCTGATCCTGGGTGGCGGCGACGGCGGCCTGCTGCGCGGTGCCATCGGGCGCGCCCTCCGGCACCGAGGGGGATGTGCAGCCGGCTTCGTTCACGCTGGCGAAGTCGAAGGTGGGCAACAGGTGCACGTGCGTCAGGCCTGCACGGGCGAGGCCGCGCAGGTGGCGCATGCCGTTGCTGTCGTCGTCGGTGAAGGCGAGATACTTGCCGCGGTGGGCGGCGGGCACGGTCGCATCGCTGGCGCTGAAATCACGCACGTGCAGCTCGTAGAGGGCGATGTCGCTGTTCGACTCCAGGCGCGGAATCGGCTGATGATCCCAGCCGTTTGGCTTCAGGGCCGGGCTGTCGAGGTTGGCCACGAAGCTGCGCGCGCTGTTGGCGTTCAGGCTCACCGAGTACGGATCGGTCACCGTGTTGCTGACCAGCTGGTTGTTGGCCCAGCGCGAGAGCACGTCCACGGTGTAGGTGTAGTAGGCACGGTTGGTCCAGCGGGCATCCGGCGCGGTGTACGACCACACGCCGCTGGCATCGTCACGCCGCATGGCGACCTGGGTGCTGGCGGCGGAGGTGGCGTCCGCGTAGATATTGAGGCGCACGGCCTTGGCGGTCGGCGCCCACACGCGGAAGGTCGGCACGTCGCGCGCGAAGTTGACACCGAGCTGGGCATGGGAGGCGGCGGGTGCGAACACGCTGTCCAGCATGCCGCTCTGCTGTAGGGAAGTGACCAGCACCAGGTTGCCCGCGCCGTCGTACTGCGCGAGCGCGAACTGGCTGGTCGCGAGCGTGCGCACGCGCGCGGCATCGGCGGCGGACATGGTCAGCGCGGTGGCGCCGGCGAGGTGCGGATATTTCTGGCGCAGCGCATCGGGGAGGGCGCTTTGCACGCTCAGTTCGATGCTGCCATCGGCCCCGGTGACGCCAGCCGCGCTGGAACCAAGGCCGCCGTTGGCTGCGTACACCAGCTTGTAGCGCGCCGAGGTGGGCGCGCCGGGCCAGGCCAGCGTGTCGGCGGACAGCCAGTGTGCGGTGGCCGCGGTCAGGTTGCCATAGCTGATGGGCGGCGGGGCGCTGTACACCGCGCAGTCGCCCTCCAGCATCCAGATCTCCTGGCCTTTGCTCGCGATGTCGGCGGCGAAGGGCGCGTTCTGGTCATTCCCGCAGTTCTTGTTGCCCGAGCCGTCGGTGACGAGGAACCAGATGCCGCTCTTGTCGGTCCGAATGGGGATATCGACGTAGCCGCCAAAGCCGTCGGTGTGGGTGAACAGGAACCGGTCGGTGATCCACGCAGAGCTGGGGTTCACGGGGCCGTCCCACGAATAGACGCCCCACTGCGCGGTATCGCCCTGCGCGCGGTGGAAGTGCATGCGGATGGTGGACGGGGCCACCGCCGGTGCGGCGTCCGCCGCGGTGCCGGACATCGCCACCGTGGCGGCGGTCCGGGTGCCGCCGTTCGGGCTGTCCGCCCCGTTGCCGCAGGCCGTCAGCAAAGCGGCGGCCGCCAGCAGGCCCCACGCTGCGAAGCGTGAAGTATGACTACTTTTCCGTTCCATGCAGGTCTCCAGTGTCTGTGGTTGGCCTGGATTCGTGCTGTAAGGAAACGGCACAAGCCGGCCGCGACTCTTGAGGTCGCTCTGTAATAATACTACCAATCAACTGGAGTGCAACAAGAATTCGAACCGGTTTAAATTTCGCACTCGCGGGGCTTGAGGTTGGCGATGGGCCGCAGCAGGGAATCGTCGAACGGGCGCCGCGGCGTGCCGTGGGCGACCCGCTGGGGCCAGTCCGGATTGGCCAGCGCGCCGCGTCCGAGGGCTACGAAATCGGCACCGCGCCGCAGCGCCTCCGCCGCGCGCAGCGGATCATCGAGCCCGCCATTGGCGACGAGCGCGAGCTCCGGCGCCGCCGTGCGGGCCACCTCCAGCAGGCTGGTCTGGCTGTCCGTGAACGCGGGCAGCAATGCATCCGGCTCCGGCAAATGCAGGTAATCGATACCGCATGCGGCCAGCATGCCGAAGAGCGCCGCGGCGCCTTGCTCGCCCTCCGGCCATTTGAAGTGCGGGTCGTTGACCTTGGCCTGCGAAATGCGCAGTCCGAGCGGCACATTGGGGCCAATGGCCGCGCGCACCGCGCTCACCACCCGGGTGGCGAAGCGGTAGCGTTCGGTGACACCGCCACCGTAGCTGTCGGTGCGCACATTGGTGTGGCTGTTGAGGAACTGGTCGATCAGGTAGCCATTGGCGCCGTGGATCTCGATGCCGTCGAAGCCGGCCAGCGTGAGCGCGCGCCCGGCCGCGGCGGCGAAACCGGCGATGGCCTCTTCGATGTCCTGCGCGGACATTGCGAGCGGTACGCGATACGGCCCGCTGCCGTGGTAGGCCGCCATCTGCGCGCCGCGCGGCTGCACGGCGGATGGTGCTGCGGCCGAACGGCGAAAGCGGTTCTCTTGCGCCAGCGCGCCGGCGTGCATCAGCTGTGCGTAGATGCGGCCGCCCGCCGCATGCACGGCATCGGCCACCTGCCGCCAGCTCGCGGCCTGCGTATCGGTAGCGAGGCCGGGCTGGTTGCGATAGCACTGGGCATACGCTTCGTCCGTGTAGATGCCTTCGCTGATCACGATGCCGAAGCCGCCGCGCGCGAAGCGGGCGTAGTAGCGCACCATCGCATCCGTCGCGTCCCCGTACTGGGTGGCGCTCACGCGCGTCATGGGCGCGACCAGCAGGCGGTTGGCGCTTTGCAGCGGCCCGCGCGCATAGGGGCGGAACAGTTCCGGCGCCTTCATGCCGCGCTCCCGCCAGCGAGCGCGATGGCTTCGATCTCGATCTGCGCTTCCGGCGTGTACAGCGCCTTCACTTCCACGATGGTGTCGGCCGGGTAGGGCGGCGTGAAGTACTGGCGACGCAGTTCCACGATGCGCGGGAAGTGCGCCATCGAAGTAAGGAAGATGGTGACCTTGACCACCTGCGCGAGGCTGGAGCCGCCCGCGTCCAGCGCGCGCTGCAGGTTGCGGAAGGCCTGGGCCGCCTGGCGGTCGAAGTCATGCGGGTCAACAATGGCGCCGTCGCCGCCGTAGCCTGCCTGGCCGGAAACGAACAGCAGTTCCCCCACGCGGACGGCCTGCGACAGGCGATACGGTTCGTAGGGATCGGGCTGGATGCGGATGTGCTGGAGGTGCATGAGGTATCCTTTCGATGAGCTGGAATCATCCGGGCCGTGGCCGCGGAATGGCCGCAGTATCGCGGCCCCACAAAGGCCCGACAAACGATGGTTTTTCAGCTGACGAATGAACTCAACTCACCTGTCAACCTATGAGACGACTGCCACCCTTGGCCGCGTTGCGCGCCTTCGAAGCCGCCGCGCGGCGCTCCAGCTTCAAGCGCGCCGCCGAAGAATTGAACGTGACGCCGACCGCCATCAGCCACCAGATCCGCCAGCTGGAGGAAACACTGGGCACCCGCCTGTTCGAACGGATCACCCGTGCGGTGCGCCTGACAGCTGCCGGCGCCCAGCTGTTCCCGGTGCTGCGCGACGGCTTTGACGCTTTCGAGCGCGGCGTGCGCGAGGTGCAGCAGCGCAGTACCGCTCCAAGCGCCGTGCTCACGTCCACCGTTGCTTTCGTGGCGCGCTGCCTGGCACCGCGCGCGGCCGGTTTCGGCGCGCGCCACCCCGGCTGGCGCCTGCGGCTGGACGCGACCAACAGCACCGTCGACCTGGACGCCGACGCCGACGTGGCGATCCGCTACGGCAGCGGGGACTATCCGGGCCAGGACGTGACGCCGCTGTTTCGCGACCGCTTCGCGCCCGTATGCAGCCCGGCGCTGGGCATCCGCAGTCTGCGCGACCTGCGCGCGGCCACGCTGATCCACTTCGACTGGGGCCCGGCCATGCGGGACCACGCCAGCGCGCCAGTGTGGCGGCACTGGCTGCAGGCCGCCGGGGCGGCGCACGTGGATGCGGACAGCGGCATCCGCTTCACGGACGAGATCCACGCGGTGCAGGCCACGCTGGCCGGGCAGGGCGTGGGCCTGCTCAGCCTCGCGCTGGTGTCGGAGGAGCTGCAGGCGGGCGTGCTGGTGCAGCCGTTCGACCTGGCCCTGGAGAGTTTTGGCTACCACCTGGTGAGCAGCCCGCGCCGGGCGCAGGACCCGGCGGTCCAGGTGCTGCGCGACTGGGTGCTGGCGGAATTCGGCGCGGCGCCGCCCGCTCAGGCGCCGGCCAGCTGACGGCAGAACTGCGCGGTCGCCTCGTCCATCGGGAAACAGCACTCGATGTGCAGCTCGTCGATGGTGATGTCGCGCGGCGTGCCGAAGGTGGTGATGGTGGAGAAGAAGCGCAGGGTCACGCCGCGGTGCACGAACTCTGTGGTGAGCAGCGGCGCCGGGGCCGTGTCCAGGTCGCGCACGCGCCAGCGCGGTGGTACGCCGGGAAAGGCCAGCACTTCGTCCAGCAGGGCGCGGGCCTTGGCGTCGGTGGGCGAACCGGCCACCAAGGCGTGGAGGTGACGGATCAAGGTGCCGGCGAGATCGTGCCAGTTGGCGATGCGCGGACGCAGGTCAGCCGGGTCGAAGGCGTGGCGCAGCATGTTGGCGTGCGGGCTGGCGCGGCCATCGAGCAGGAAACCGTTCACGCGTTGCGCAGCGTTGTTGGCGGCCAGGATGTCCCAGTGCCGGTTCATGAGGAAGGCTGGGTACGGCTCCTGCTGGGCCAGGATGAAAGCGATGGCCTTGTTGACCTGTTCCATGGCGGGGGTATCCAGCCGGGTTTCCGGGATCGCCGCCGCATATCCGGCCGCATGCAACAGTGCATTCCGCTCGCGCAGCGGCATGTCCAGCGCGTCGGCCAGCCGCATGAGCAGCGGGCGGCTGGGTTGCGCCTTGCCGGTCTCGATGCAGCTCAGGTGACGGGCCGAGATCTCGGCATCGAGCGCCAGGTCAAGCTGGCTGAGACGGCGCGCGGCGCGCCATTCGCGCAGCAGCGCGCCCACTGGGACGGGGCGCAGGTCAAGGTTCATGGGACGATCATACCCCGGCCCGCACGCCGGCAGCCATGACCTCGGAGGTCATGCCGCCATCACCTGGCACGTCATTGAGCCCATGACCTGGGCGGACCCAGAATGCGGCTCGTGGCCATGTGGCCGGACAACGACAAGGTGAGACGATGAAGCGCAGGGAATTCATGACGATGGCCGCGCTGGCGGCAGGGACCGCGGCCGCCGCGCTGACGGGCACCGCCCGTGCCGAGCAGCCGCCAAGTGCGGGTAAGCCAGCCACCGCGCGGC